>DATKMF010000102.1:0-6113 GCA_035542015.1 Candidatus Cybelea sp. | reverse complement strand
CGACTGATCGGGCTGCGACTGGTCGGGCTGCGACTGGTCGGGCTGCGACTGGTCGGGCTGCGACTGGTCGGGCTGCGACTGGTCGGGCTGCGACTGGTCGGGCTGCGATTGCTCCGAAGGCGGCTGGTCCGTCGGCGCTGCATCCGGCTGGGTGGAGGATCCGTCCGTCGGGACCGATGGCGCTTGCTGGCCCGCCGCCGCAAGCTTTGCGGTGATGGTTTCCAGCTTGGCCATCTGCGCGCGATAGCCGGGGAAATCGAAGTTCTCCACGGCGACAGTGCCGGTGAGCTTGTCCAGCTTGAAGCCGGTGCCGTCGCTCGGGTCCTTCGCGGCGATGCCGGCCAGCGTGATATGGGTGGTCTGGGTGAGCAGGCCCTTTCCGGCATCCTTGCCGTCGGTGTTCACGGCGAAACTGTCGATCGCGACGACGTTGCCGGGCTGATCGGCCGCCTTCAGCGTGAGGTTCTTCGCCTCGAGACCGAGCTTCAGGAAATTCTGCAGCGGCGCCGACCAGAGCGCCGAGAACTGGGTGGTCTCGAAGGTGAGGGTGGCGACCGGCTTGCCGTCGGCGCCGACGACCTGCATCTCCTTGGCGAGCTTCAGGTCCCCGACCTGATAGGTGCCGGCATCGGCGGGCGTCAGCCGGTAATCGACCTCGCCGAAGTCGATGCCGCCCTCGGCGTCGCCGAATTTGAGACCGGTGATCGCGACCGCGAAGCTCTTGCCGTCGGCATCGGGCGTTACCGTAACCTTGTCGTGATGCAGCGCCAGAGGCTGGCTCTGATCCTCCATCAAGGCAAGGTAGGCTTCGATCCCCTTCGCGATATCGTCGGCCGGCGCCTGCGCAGCACATTCGCCGGCGCCCCAGAGCAACAGGAAAGCGCCCGCCAGCGCGGAGGCGACGAACGAGACTTTGCGGCTGTCTGAAGCAGCGCGAAGCCGAACCCGATTGTGCATAGCATCCCCCGAAAGATCACGAGGCCGGCTCGTGCCGGCCTGCCAGCGCCCAGTGCGACACAGTATAGCAGAACCACCGGCCGCCAAAGCGACGGCCGTCACGCTCCCGCGGTCAATGATCCGTCATCAGGCGGCGCCAAGCCTTCAAGAAGGTCGCCGTCTCGCGGGAATGGTTCACGGGAAAACGTTGCCATTCCCTGTCGATCTTGAGATCGGCGAAGAGACCGGTCGGATCCTCGTGGAAATGGAGCAGGGCATCACGTTTCAGAGAGAAGGAGCCAGGCTTGACCTCGGTCACGCCAGCCCCCCGCGGTATCTCGCGACGGATCTCGGCCAACAGAGGCGTCAGGGCGCGGATGGCGGCGGGGCCGGCGTGCTTCATGGGTTCGGCGTGACCGTGCTACGACCGAGCTGCGCAAGCGCTTGGACCCGAGACCGCCACTCGAAGGATGATGTCAAGATCGTTGGTCCAAACCGACGCCCCGCAGCCTGTCGCTGGCTTGCGGAACTGATAGAAGCGCTCGCCGGTCACCGAGCGCACCCGGCCGATCGGCGTGCCCCATTCCTCGTACATCACGAACAGGGGCGACCCGGCATATTTCTGACTTTGCCCGGCCGCGTATTCGTCCCATGGCGTGCAGGCTGTCGCGGCAAGCAGCGACAGAGGCCAGATTGCCGCCCATCGGAGCTTCTTCATGCGCCTCCTCCGATTCAACCGGCGTCGGCATTGTGCGACGTGCTCCACCGCAGGCAGCGAGTCTGTGGCGCTCCCCTGCCAGCGTCCCCCGAAGCCGGGGGAGGAGGATGCTTTATCGGCGCTCGACCATCAGCTTCTTGATCTCGGCGATCGCCTTGGCCGGATTGAGGCCCTTGGGGCAGGTCTTGGTGCAGTTCATGATGGTGTGGCAGCGGTAGAGGCGGAAGGGATCCTCCAGCTGATCCAGGCGCTCGCCGGTCGCCTCGTCGCGGCTGTCGGCGAGCCAGCGATAGGCCTGGAGCAGGATCGCGGGGCCGAGATAGCGGTCGCCGTTCCACCAATAGCTCGGGCAGGCGGTCGAGCAGGAGAAGCAGAGGATGCATTCCCACAAGCCGTCGAGCTTGGCGCGCTCCTCCGGCGTCTGCAGCCTTTCGCGCTCCGGTGCCGGCGTCTCGGTCTTCAGCCAGGGCTCGATCGACTGATACTGGGCGAAGATCGGGTTGAGATCCGCCACCAGGTCCTTGATCACGGCGAGATGCGGCAGCGGGTAGATCCGGACGTCGCCCTTGATCTCGCTGATATACTTGGTGCAGGCGAGGGTGTTGGTGCCGTCGATGTTCATCGAGCAGGAGCCGCACACACCCTCGCGGCAGGAGCGGCGGAAGGTCAGCGTCGCGTCGATCTCGTTCTTGATCTTGATGATGGCGTCGAGGACCATCGGTCCGCACTGGTCGAGATCGATCTCGTAGGAGTCGATCCGCGGATTGCCGCCGACTTCGGGATCCCAGCGATAGATCCGGAAGGTCTTCACATGCTTCGCCCCGTCCGGCGCCTTGAAGGTCTTGCCGGGCTTGGGCCGCATCTCGGCGGGCAGGGTCAGCTCGGCCATCAGTAAACCCTCGCCTTGGGCGGGAAGGATTGCACGTCGTTGGAGAGCGGCTGGAGATGGACCGGACGGTAGTCCAGCCGGATCTTGCCCCTGTCGTCGAGCCAGGAAATGGTGTGTTTCATCCAGGTCTTGTCGTCGCGCTCGGGGAAGTCCTCGCGGGCATGGGCGCCGCGGCTCTCCTGGCGATTGAAAGCGGATTCGATCGAGACCACGGCTTGGTGCAGCAGGTTGTCGAGCTCCAGCGTCTCCATGAGATCGCTGTTCCAGATCATCGACCGGTCCTCGACCTTGATGTGGTCGCGCATGCCCCAGATCTCGCGGATCTTGGCGACGCCGGCGCGGAGCGTCTCGCCGGTGCGGAAGACGGCACAGTCGTTCTGCATGGTCTTCTGCATGTCGAGGCGGAGCTTCGCGGTCGGCACGTCGCCGCTGGCATGGCGGAGCTTGTCCAGGCGATGCAGTGCCAGATCGCCGGCATCGCGCGGCAGCGCCCGGTGGGATTCGCCCTTGCCGAGCAACTCGGCAGCGCGGATCGCGGCGGCACGGCCGAAGACCACGAGATCGAGCAGCGAGTTCGAGCCCAAGCGGTTGGCACCATGCACCGAGACGCAGGCCGCCTCGCCGATCGCCATCAGGCCGGGCACGATCGCGTCCGGATCGTCGCCGCGCCTGGTGACGACCTCGCCGCGATGGTTGGTCGGCACGCCGCCCATGTTGTAGTGGCAGGTGGGGAGCACCGGAATGGGCTCCCGGGTCACATCGACTCCGGCGAAGATGCGCGCGGTCTCGGCGATGCCGGGCAGGCGCTCGTGGATGATCTTCGGGTCGAGATGCTCGATGTGGAGATGAATATGGTCCTTGTTGGGCCCGACGCCGCGGCCCTCGCGGATCTCGATGGTCATCGAGCGGCTGACGACGTCGCGCGAGGCGAGGTCCTTGGCCGAGGGCGCATAGCGCTCCATGAAGCGCTCGCCGGCCGAGTTGGTGAGATAGCCGCCCTCGCCGCGGACACCCTCGGTGATGAGGCAGCCGGCGCCGTAGATACCGGTCGGGTGGAACTGGATGAACTCCATGTCCTGCAGCGGCACGCCTGCCCGAAGCGCCATGGCGTTGCCGTCGCCGGTGCAGGTATGGGCCGAGGTGCAGGAGAAGAAGACGCGGCCATAGCCGCCGGTCGCCAGCACCACGAGCTTGGCGTGGAAGCGGTGGATCGAGCCGTCGTCGAGATTCCAGGCGACCACGCCGACGCAGGCGCCGCTCTCGTCCATCATGAGGTCGATGGCGAAATACTCGACGAAGAACTCGGCGTGATGACGCAAGGCCTGCTGATAAAGCGTGTGCAGGATCGCGTGGCCGGTGCGGTCGGCGGCGGCGCAGGTGCGCTGGGCGATACCCTTGCCGAAATGCGTGGTCATGCCGCCGAACGGGCGCTGGTAGATCTTGCCGGCCTCGGTGCGGCTGAAGGGCACGCCGTAATGCTCGAGCTCGATGATCGCCGGCACCGCCTCGCGCACCATGTATTCGATCGCGTCCTGGTCGCCGAGCCAGTCGGAGCCCTTGACCGTGTCGTACATATGCCAGCGCCAGTCGTCCTCGCCCATGTTGCCGAGCGAGGCCGAGATGCCGCCCTGGGCGGCGACGGTGTGGCTGCGGGTGGGGTAGACCTTGGAGACGCAGGCGGTCTTCAGCCCCTTCTCCGCCATGCCGAAAGTGGCGCGCAGCCCGGCGCCGCCGGCCCCGACCACCACCACGTCGTAGCGGTGATCGACGAAGCGATAGGCATCGCCGTTGATTTTGGGTGCGCCGTTGATCGGTGTGTCAGCCATGATCTCGTCCGGATGCTGCTGCTGAGGCGCTCAGCCGATGAAGACGACCAGCAACGCCACGATGGCGGTGGCGGCGAGCGCGAAGGCCGCGAACTGGATCAGGATGATCAGCGTCAGCTTGACGGCCGTCTGATGGATGTAGTCCTCGATCACCACCTGGAGCCCCAGCACGGCGTGGTAGAAGGCAGCGAGGATGGTGAGCACCAGGGCGCCCAAGGTGAAGGGCGCGCCGAGCCAGAGCTTGATCGCGGCGTGGTCGGCGCCGGCGAGGTGCACAACCGAAGCGACGAACCACAGCCCCAGCGGGATCAGCGCCAGCGCCGTCAGCCGCTGCACCCACCAATGGCCAACGCCTTCCTTGGCCGAGCCGAGCCCGCGCGCCCGCGCGATGCTGCTGCGCATGGAGCGATGCGCAAAGTTGGATTCCGATGCGGGGCCGCCCGTGGTTCCCTTGCTGACGATCTCGTCCATCAGAAGGAGCCCATCTGGTAATAGCCGATGATCCAGGCGAGCAGCGTCAAGACCGCGGCGCCGATCAGCGCGGTCCAGCCGGTCTTATAGGCGGTCGGCAGGTCGAAGCCCCAGCCGGCATCCCAGGAGAGATGCCGGATGCCGTTCAGCAGATGATAGAAGAAGGCGAGGGTCCAACCGAACAGCAGCAGGCGCCCGATGAAGGAGCCGTTGAACCCCTGCAGCCGGTCAAAGGCCTCGGCACCGGTCGCCGCCGCCACCAGCCAGCAGACGAGATAGAGGAGCCCGATGCTGAGCCCGATCCCGGTCAAGCGATGCAGGATCGAGGTCACCGAGGTGAGCTGGCGCCGATAGATCTGAAGATGGGGCGACAGCGGTCTGGGATGGCCGGCCATGATCTCGCTTCGAGTGAGTCCCGTTCGGGTGAGCCCTTGCGACGCCCGGAAGGGCCAGGATGCGCGATTGCGGTGCAACAAAGACGTAAAACTGATACGCCTTTAGGCCAGGAGCGTCAATCTTGGGCGATGGCCGCTCGTTTCGGCATCAGCACGCTGTAATCGAGATCAAGGACGATGGAATCCGGGTATTTTCCATCGGGAGCCGCAGCCGGAAAATCCGTGCAAGGCTGGTCCTTGGTGGCGATGGTGCGCAGACGCAGCGCGCCGAGACCGGGATGGGCGTCGAGCGACGCGTTGCCGATGACCTCGGTCCAGGCATAGATCGTGTCGCCGGCGAAGCTCGGGCTAACATGCCGCCCGCCATGGATCGCAGCGATCCGGAACGCATTGGCGAGGCCGTTGCAGGAGAGAGCGCGGGCGAGCGAGATGATGTGACCGCCATAGATCAGCCGCCGTCCGAACCGGCCCTTGGCCTCGGCATGCTGGTTGAAATGGACCCGCGCGTTGTTCTGATAGAGCCGGGTCGCGGTCATGTGGTCGGATTCTTCCAGCGTCATGCCGTCGACGTGGTCGATCCGCTCGCCGACCACGTAGTCCTCGAAGAGATGGGCTGAGCCGGCGAGCGCGGTGTCGTAGCACGCAAGGTCGAGGCCGGCGGGGATGGTGAAGTTGCTCGCGGCGACCTCGGCCGGAAGCTCCGGTACCTTTGGCTCGGGCGCCGGCGCCGATTTGTCGCGCTTCCGGACCATCACCCAGCGGATGAAATCGAGCACGGTTTCTCCGCGCTGGTTCTCGCCGGTCGAGCGGACATAGACGACGCCGGTCTCGCGGTTGGAGTTCTCCTTGAGCCCGATCACGGTCGAGCGCGCGGAGAG
>DATKMF010000101.1:0-4475 GCA_035542015.1 Candidatus Cybelea sp. | reverse complement strand
GTGCGGTCGAGCGTGATGCGGGAGGAGAAGTAGAGCCCGTCCTTCGCGCTTTGCGCTTCGGAGGGCGCGGCGCCTGATTCCTGCTGAGACATTCGATTCGTCGATCCGCTGATCGCATCCTCGCTCACCGTCTTTATCTTCGCCGGCACGGTGCCATACCGCGTGAAGGGGAAGGCTTCGAGCTTGATGACGACGATGTCGATCTCGCCCATTGAGGCCCAGAGGATGGCGTTCTCGGCAATGATGACCATGGGCCGCGGGTTTCCCCGGCGCGCGGCAGCAGGCGCCCCGCGGAGATCATGGCGGCATCCCTGCGAAAATTGCAATCGCACGCTGTAGGCTGGCGGGGCCGGCCGGACTTTCGCGGAGCAAGAATGGGCCCGCCGATCGGTGCATCTAGTAAACTGTCACCAAACTCGGGAAACGAGGAGCGGCCTCACGCGGCCGCCGCTTCGACGGCTTTCACGATGTCGGCGACGACGCGGGCGACCAGGGCCTCGTCCTCGCCCTCGGCCATCACGCGGATCAGGGGCTCGGTGCCGGATTTGCGGATCAGCAGCCGGCCCTTGCCGTCGAGCTCCGCCTCGCCCGCCTTGATCGCCGCCTTGACCGAGGCCTGGTCCAAAGGCAGTGCCGCGCCGGCGCGGTAGCGGACGTTCTTCAGCAGCTGCGGCAGCGGCACGAACAGGCGCAGCGCGGCGCTGGCGGGCCGTTCGGCCTGCTTCAGCACCGCCAGGACCTGGAGCGCCGCCATCAGTCCGTCGCCGGTGGTGGCGAAATCGGTGAGGATGATGTGGCCCGACTGCTCGCCGCCGAGATTGCCGCCATTGCGCCGCATCTCCTCCAGCACGTAGCGGTCGCCGACCGCAGTGCGCTTCAGCGCGATCCGCCGCGCGGCCAGGAAACGCTCCAGGCCGAGGTTGGACATGACCGTCGCCGTCACGCAGTCGTTCTTGAGCCGGCCGGCGACCGCCCAGGATTGCGCGATCACCGCCATCAGCTGGTCGCCGTCCACCACCTCGCCCCGTTCATCGACCACGATCACCCGGTCGGCGTCGCCGTCGAGCGCGATGCCGAGATCGGCCTTGGTCTCGCGCACCAGGTCCTTCAGATGCGCGGGATGCACCGCGCCGCAGTCCTGGTTGATGTTGAATCCGTCCGGCTCGACGCCCACCGGCACCACATCGGCGCCGAGCTCCCAGAGCACGGTCGGCGCCACCTTGTAGGCGGCACCATGGGCGCAGTCGATCACCACCTTGAGGCCGGAGAGATTGAGCCCCTTCGGGAAGCTCGCCTTCACGAACTCGATATAGCGTCCCGGCGCATCGTCGATGCGCCTGGCGCGGCCGAGCTCCGCCGAGGGTGCGAGGCGTTTCGCAAGATCGTTGTTGGCCAGCCGCTGCTCGATCTCCGCCTCGATCTCGTCCGAGAGCTTGAACCCGTCGGGGCCGAACAGCTTGATGCCGTTGTCCTCATAGGGGTTGTGCGAGGCCGAGATCATGACGCCGAGATCGGCGCGCATGGAGCGGGTCAGCATGCCGACGGCCGGGGTCGGCATCGGCCCCAGCAGCATCACGTCCATGCCGACCGAGAGAAAGCCGGAGGTCAGCGACGTCTCCAGCATATAGCCGGAAAGCCGCGTGTCCTTGCCGATGATGACGCGATGCCGATGGTCGCCACGGGTGAAATGCGCGCCGGCGGCCAGCGCCAACCTCAAGGCGGTCTCGCCGGTGATGGGCTCGCTGTTGGCGAGCCCGCGGACGCCATCGGTTCCGAACAGTTTGCGGCTCATGCCCCCTGACTCTCCAAGATTCGACGCCACCTGACTATAGCATTGTGGCGTTTCCGGGGTCAGGCGCCGTCGGCTAGCGCCCCATCGCCAGCCAGATCGCCCGGGCCTGATAGGTCTCGGCGACGTCGTGGACCCGGAGGATCTGCACCCCCTGGTCGAAGCCCGCGAGGCCGGCCGCGAGGGAGCCGGCGACCCGCTCCTTCGGCGGCTCCTTGCGGCTCAGGCGGCCGACGAAGCTCTTCCGGGAGACCCCGAGCAGGACCGGGCAGCCGAACACCTGGAACGCCGCCAGTTCCTGGAGCAGCAGCAGGTTGTGCGGGTCCTTCTTGCCGAAGCCGATGCCGGGGTCGATGGCGATGCGGCCCGCGTCGATGCCCGCCGCCGCGAGCGATTGCAGCCGCGCGTCGAAGTAGTCCAGCAGATCCAGCGTGGTGTCGTCGTAATGCGGGTCGGCCTGCATGGTCCGGGGCTCGCCCTGCATATGCATGAGCGCGATCGCGGCCTTCGATCGCGCCGCTGCGGCGACGCTGCCGGGATCGCCGGTCAATGCCGTGATGTCGTTGATGATGCGGGCACCCGATGCGACCGCCGCCGTCATCACCGCGGCATGGCGCGTGTCGATCGACACGACGATCCCGCGCTCGGCCAGTGCCTTCACCACCGGCAGCACGCGTGCGAGCTCCTCGTCGGCGGAAACGCCGAGCGAGCCCGGACGCGTCGACTCGCCGCCGATGTCGACGATGTCGGCGCCCTGCTCCGCCTGACGAATGCCTTGTGCGATCGCCGATTCCGCGGTCGCAAAATCGCCGCCATCGGAGAAGCTGTCCGGCGTCACGTTGACCACGCCCATGATCAGCGGGCGCGCGAGATCGAAGCCGGCCCAAGTCCGACGCGGCGTGATCAGGCCATCGAGCAGTCCGCGATCCGGGCCGATGAGGTCGCCCAGCCAGACCGGAATACGGACACCCGCCTCGCCCGGTTTGCGCTCCGCGGCTTCGGCGAAGCAGAACGCGATCGGACCGCCCGCCAGCGGCAAGGCCGCTCCGGCGTCGATCACCCGCGCGGCCGCGGCGCCGCGCAGCAAGCCGCGCGGCAGCAGGTAACGCCGCGTCGCTCCATCGGCCGCAACGGAAAAGCCCCGCCGTTCGGCGGGGCTCGGGACGATCGCGTCCGTCTGTTCCGTCGGCATCAGGTGCCGGACATCAGGTGCCAGGCTGCGGCCGCGGATCGAGGCCGGTCGGCCGCTGGACCGTGGCACCTGCGGTCGGCACCGAGGAGCGCGGCTTCGGCGTGCCGGCGTCGCTGGAGGTCTGGCGGATCCTCTCGCCGCGCAGCAGCGCCTGCACTTCCTCGCCGGAGAGCGTCTCGTATTCGAGCAGCGCCTTGGCGACGATGTGGAGCCCGTCGAGGTTCTTCGAGAGGATCTCGCGCGCCGTCGACTCGCCCGCCTCCACGATCCGCCGCACCTCCTGGTCGATCAGCTTGGCGGTGTCGTCGGAGACGTTCTTGCGCTGGGTGACCGAGTGGCCGAGGAAGACCTCCTCCTCGTTCTCGCTGTAGCGCAGCGGCCCCAGCTTCTCGCTCATCCCGAACTCGGTCACCATGCGCCGCGCCATGCCGGTCGCCTGGCGGATGTCGTCGGCGGCGCCGGAATTGAGGTGCGACTCGCCGTAGATCAGCTGCTCGGCGATGCGGCCGCCGAAGCACATGGCGATGCGGGATTCCATCCAGCCCTTGGTGTAGCTGTAGCGGTCCTTCTCCGGCAGCGCCATGGTGACGCCGAGGGCGCGGCCGCGCGGGATGATGGTCACCTTGTGCAAGGGATCGCACTCGGGGAGCTCGAGGTTGACGATCGCATGGCCGGTCTCGTGATAGGCCGTCGCCAGCTTCTCCTCGTCGGTCATCACCATCGAGCGCCGCTCGGTGCCCATCAGCACCTTGTCCTTGGCCTGCTCGAAATCCGACATGGTGACCACGCGCTTGCCGAAGCGTGCCGCCAGCAGCGCGGCCTCGTTCACCAGGTTGGCGAGATCCGCACCGGAGAAACCGGGCGTGCCGCGGGCGATGACGCGCGCATCCACGTCCGGGCCCAGCGGGACCTTGCGCATGTGGACCTTGAGGATCTTCTCGCGGCCGACGATGTCGGGGTTCGGCACCACGACCTGGCGGTCGAAGCGGCCGGGGCGCAGCAGCGCCGGGTCGAGCACGTCCGGACGGTTGGTGGCGGCGATCAGGATGACGCCCTCGTTCGCCTCGAACCCGTCCATCTCGACGAGGAGCTGGTTCAGCGTCTGCTCGCGCTCGTCGTTGCCGCCGCCGAGCCCGGCGCCGCGATGGCGGCCGACCGCGTCGATCTCGTCGATGAAGATGATGCAGGGGGCGTTCTTCTTGGCCTGCTCGAACATGTCGCGCACGCGGCTGGCGCCGACGCCCACGAACATCTCGACGAAGTCGGAGCCCGAGATGGTGAAGAACGGAACGTTGGCCTCGCCGGCGATCGCGCGCGCCAGCAAGGTCTTGCCCGTTCCGGGAGGTCCGACCAGCAGCTGGTTCAGGGTCTGCTCGCGCTCGTCGTTGCCGCCGCCCAAACCGGCGCCGCGGTGACGGCCGACCGCGTCGATCTCATCGATGAAGATGATGCAAGGCGCGTTCTTCTTGCCCTGCTCGAACATGTCGCGCACAC
>DATKMF010000100.1:0-19504 GCA_035542015.1 Candidatus Cybelea sp. | reverse complement strand
GACCGACTTCGTTGCACCACCCAGAAGGGTCACTTCCCGCGCGCAGGAGTCCAAGAAGTCGCGAGAGTTCGTGTCCTCCTTGGAATCTGAAGCGCCTTCGAAGTCGATCAGGAAGCCTTGGTGCTCGTAGGTCGCATAAATGCTCATGTGGTGCGCCTCAGTCGGAGGCTCGCCGAGATTGCCACCCTCCATGCTCACTCCGTAGCGCAGTACAGACCCCTCGTTGGCGAGCGTCACGTGCCAGACTCGGTGTTTCCCTTCGTCGTTCCAGGACTCTCCGCCGCCGACGCCGGTTTCGGACACGGTCTCGGAGAGCGCGAAGCCACCGACTGAGAAGTCTTCAGCAAGGGCACTCGACGCAAGGCACACAGCACCAAGCGAGATTGCTAGCCAAGGCAGCTTCATTCCCCCGCCGCCTGCCTGGCGCGCTCCGGGACCGGTTCCGGCTCCGGCGTGCGCATGGTGACGAATTCCTCCGCCGCCGTCGGATGCAGCGCGACGGTCTGATCGAATTGCTGCTTGGTGGCACCCATCTTGATGGCGACGGCGAGGGACTGGATGATCTCCGGCGCGTCGGCGCCGACCATATGGGCGCCGAGCACGACCTGGCTCTCGCGATCGACCACCAGCTTCATCAGCGTGCGCTCGGTCGAGCCGGAGAGCGTCGCCTTCAGCGGCTTGAAGTTCGCCTTGTAGATGTCGAGCGCGCGGCCGTCGCTGCGGGCGGCGCTCTCGGTCATGCCGACGGTCGCGACCGGCGGCTGGGAGAAGACCGCATGGGGCACGTTCGCATGGTCCATCGCCCAGGGCTTGCCGCCGAAGAGCGTGTCCGCGACCGCCATGCCCTCCTTGATCGCGACCGGCGTCAGATTGAGCCGATCGGTGCAGTCGCCGATCGCGTAGATGGTCTCGACCGAAGTCTTCGAATAGCCGTCGACCTCGACGGCGCCCTTGTGGTTGTGCGCAACGCCGGCGGCCTCGAAACCCATGTCACGCGTGTTCGGATTGCGGCCGGTCGCGTAGAGCACGCAGTCGACCTCGAGCGCGGCGCCATCTTTCAGCTTCAGGCGCAGCCCGCTCGCCACCTTCTCGATCGCCGCGACGTCGGTCTTCAGGCGCAGATCGATGCCCTTCTTCTTCAGCTCCTCGCCGACGAAGCTGCGGACATCGTCGTCGAAGCCGCGCAGCACCGGCGCGCCCCGATAGAGCAGATGCACCGCGGCGCCGAGCCCGTTGAAGATGCCGGCGAACTCCAGCGCGATATAGCCGCCGCCGATGACGGCGACCCGCTTCGGCAGGCGCTCCAGATGGAAGGCCTCGTTCGAGGTGATGGAATGCTCGATGCCGGCGATCTGCGGCCGCTCGGGCCTGGCGCCGGTCGCGATCAGCACGTGCTTCGCCGTCACGCTGTGACCATCGAGCTCGATGGTGTGCGGATCGGCGAGGCGCGCCCGTCCGTCGATCACCTGCACCTTGGCCTTCTTCAGGAGGTCGACATAGATGCCGGAGAGGCGCGCGATCTCCTTGTCCTTGTTCTCGATCAGCTTCGGCCAGCTGAACTTGGCCGCGGGGATGGTCCAGCCGAAGCCGGCGGCGTCGGCGATCTCGTGGTGGACGTGAGCGGCGTAGACCAGCAGCTTCTTCGGGATGCAGCCGCGGATGACGCAGGTGCCGCCCCAGCGGTACTCCTCGGCGATCGCCACCTTGGCGCCGTAGCCCGCCGACATGCGCGCCGCGCGCACCCCGCCCGAACCGCCGCCGATCACGAAGAGGTCGTAGTCGTATTGCGCCATCGCTCGCCCTGGCCGTCCCGCCTTGAATGTAGGCGCGGTCAGAGGATCCGGCAATGCTCCGGATCGATGGCGAGGGCAACCGTTTCGCCGGCCGCAAGGGCGCGCTCATGCAGCGAGGACAGCGCCCGGACACGCTGCGCGCCGGCCAGATCGATGTCATAGCGTGCGAGGGCGCCCAGGTAGTCCACGTCGGCGATCTTGCCGGCGATCGGCGCGCTGCAGGGCGGGCGCATCATGATCTTCTCGGCCCGGACCACGACCCGGACCGTGTCGCCGGGGTTCACCGGTCGCAGGGCACCGCCGCCGACGATGAGCGGGGAACCGTCGGCCAGTCTGACCTCGATGGCGCCTTCACGACCGCCCGTGGTGCGGACGGCACCTTTATTGCCGAGGGCGAGATCTCGGAGGACTGGCTAGCAGCGCGCGGTCTCAGCGCCGCTTCAGCCGGGTGATCTCCCGCCAGCGGGCGTAGAATAGAAAGAGCGCGAAGGCGAGCTCGATCCCGATCGGCACGTAGTCCACCGCCGGGACGCCGGTGGCGATCGGCACCACCACGGGGAGCAGGCGCTGCTCGTCGGTCACCCAGAGCAGCGCGGCCAGCGGCCAGTAGATCAGCGCCAGGTAGATGATGCCGGCGACGTCGGCCTTGGCGCGCCAGGGACTGCAGCTGAACCAGAGCAGGATCAGCAGGTCGCGCAGCATGAACAGCATGACCAGGATCAACGAGCCCGCCATGTGCTGCTGGGCCATCCACAACATGCCGGCGAACGGTGTGACCTCGCCTTGCGGCGGTAGGATGCCACCACCCGCCGAGAGATTGGCCGCGATCGCGAAGCCGAGTGCCGCCGCCAGCAGGTAGCTGATCAGCCACCAGGGGATGGCACTGATCACCTGCAGCCAATCGCCCTCGGGGATCGCCAGCAGGGCCCAGCGATAGCGCACCGGATCGCGGTTGTCGGCGAAGAAGGAGAGATAGGTCAGCAGCACCAAGGCCAGGAATACGAGGCCGAGCTGCGGCCAGGGATCGAAGCCGGCGACAGAGACCGAGACGCACAGCATAAACAGCAGCCAGACCCAGGGCAGGCTGCGGTATTGGAGCTCGGTGCGCATCAATCGGTAGGCGCCGAGCACCGCCCAGAAGCAGCCGCAAGCGATGGTGACGTTGAGCACGGTGCGGGTCGAATAGATTTGGCCGTACCAGCTCCTGTCGCCGACCGCCCAATCTGCACTGTCCTGCTGCATGAGGCCCGGGGAATGCTGCAGGAATCCCCCGCGCACCAGAAAGAAGAACAGCAGAAACCCGCAGCTTTGCGCCAAGGTGATCGTGAGCCGCCGGTGCTGCGCTGCCTTCCTGAGCAACAGCAACGCGATCACGAAAGCCACCGACTGCGCCATCAACCCGCCGACGATGAATTCGAAAGCCACCTGGAGCCCGGGACGGGCGATACCGCCCACGGCCTCGATCCGGCTCGCCGCCCAGAAGATGACGATCATCGTCATGGCGGCGCAGTACCAGACGAAGCCGGCACTGCCGATCAGCTTGCCCCAGGTCATCTGCCAGGCGCCGAGACCGGACATCCGCTGGCTCTCCCAGGTGCCCCCGCTCACCTCCTCGGCGAGAGCATCGGCCGCGCGCCGCGTGCCCCAGAGGCCGACGATGACCGCACCGATCAGCTCGGCGATGTTCTGCAGCAGGCGATAGTCGTTGTTCTTCACGATGAGGAAGGCATAGGTGACGATGATCGTCACCAGCGGCGCCGCCAGCAGCTTGGGCCAGGTGAACTGCACCCAGACATTGCGGCGAAACTCCGGGTTGAAGATCATTCCACCGGACCGGCAGATGCCTCGCCCTCGGGCGCCCGCATCCTGGCAAGATAAGCGTCCTGCAGCCGCTGCTTCTCCGCCCCAAAGGCGACCACCGGGAGGCCGGCATCGATCATCAGCTTCAACAGCGCCTGACGCGAGGTGAAGCCGCCGTTGGCCGAGAGCACGGCGCGCTTGCCGTCAATCTGCTCGACCACGATGCCATGGATCGACGCCAAGATCTCCGCAAGGCGCGGATCGGCCGCGGCGAGCTCGATGGCAATGGTCGCGCGGCCGGCCGCTTCGTTCTCGATCTGCGCGATCGGCGCATGCTCGACGATCTTGCCCTTGCGGATCATCAGGATGTGGGTCGAGTAGTCGTCGAGCTCGGCCAGGATATGGGATGAGACGATGATGGTCATCCCTTCGGCAGAGAGCGTCTTCAGCGCGTCTGCAAGGGCGATGCGCGCCTCGGGATCGAGCCCGGAGGCCGGCTCATCCAGCAGGAGGAAGACGGGATCGTGGATGGTCGCCTGGGCGATCGCGAGGCGCTGGCGCAACCCACGGCTGAGCTCGCCCGCGCGCTGGTTGAGGCGATCGGTGATTGCCATGCGCTGCGCCGCCTTCTCGACCGCGTCGCAGCGCCGGTCCGGCGGCACGCCTTGGGCGGCCGAGCGGTATTCCAGGCATTGCCGCACGGTCATCTCGTCGTAGAGGCCGAAGAAATCCGGCAGATAGCCCATGCGGCCATGCGCCGCGCGCGGCTTCTCGTGGACGTCGATGTCCTCCAAGAGCACGCGCCCGGCGAACGGCCGCTCGAGACCGGAGCAGACCCGCATCAGGGTCGATTTGCCGGCGCCGTTGGGACCGACAAGCGCGGTGATGGTTCCTCGCTCGATATGGAAGCTGACATCGTCGAGCGCGCGATGACCGGGATAGTCGAAGATCAGGTGCTCGACGCGGATCATCGCCGGATCTGCCCGCCACAAAAAGAATGAACCGGCCCGCGGGGATTCCGGGGCCGGTTCAGATCATGCAGCAGCGATCAGATGCCGCCAAGGCACATGTACTTGACGACCATATAGTCCTCGATGCCGTATTTCGAGCCTTCGCGGCCGAGGCCGGATTCCTTGACGCCGCCGAACGGCGCCACTTCGGTGGAGATGAGGCCGGTGTTGATGCCGACCATGCCGTATTCAAGCTGCTCGGCCACGCGCCAGATGCGGCCGATATCGCGGCTGTAGAAGTAGGACGCGAGGCCGAACTCGGTGTCGTTCGACATCTTCACCGCCTCCGCGTCGGTCTTGAAGCGGAACAGCGGCGCCACCGGGCCGAAGGTCTCCTCCCGCGCCACCATCATCTGCGACGTCACGTCGGCGAGGATGGTGGGCTCGAAGAAGGTGCCGCCGAGCGCGTGGCGCTTGCCGCCGGCGATGATGCGCGCACCCTTCTTCACCGCGTCGGCGATATGCTCCTCCACCTTGGCGACGGCCTTGTCGTCGATCAGCGGGCCTTGCTGGGTCTCGCCTTTCAATCCGTCGCCGACCTTCAGCTTGCCGACCGCCGCCGCGAGCTTTGCGGCGAAGGCGTCATAGACGCCGTCCTGCACCAGCAGGCGGTTGGCGCAGACGCAGGTCTGGCCGGTGTTGCGATACTTGGAGGCGATGGCACCCTCGACGGCGGCGTCAAGATCGGCATCGTCGAACACGATGAAGGGCGCGTTGCCGCCCAGTTCCATCGAGGTCTTCTTGATCGTGCCGGCGCATTGCTGCAGCAGCAACTTGCCGATCTCGGTCGAGCCGGTGAAGGTCAGCTTGCGCACGATCGGGTTCGAGGTCATCTCGCCGCCGATCTCGCGCGCGGACCCGGTCAGCACGTTGAAGACGCCTGCGGGAATCCCGGCGCGCTCGGCGAGCTCCGCCATGGCGAGCGCCGAATAGGGAGTCTGGGTCGCCGGCTTGATCACGATCGGACAGCCCGCGGCCATGGCCGGCCCGGCCTTGCGCGCGATCATCGCGCTCGGGAAGTTCCAGGGCGTGATCGCCGCGACGACGCCGACCGGCTCCTTCTGCACGACGATGCGCTTGTCACCGGCGAAGGTCGGGATCACGTCGCCGTAGGTGCGCTTGCCCTCCTCGGCGAACCACTCGATGAAGGATGCTGAATAGGCGACCTCGCCCTTGCTCTCGGCCAGGGGCTTGCCCTGCTCCGCCGTCATCAGGACCGCGAGATCCTCCTGGTTCTCCATCATCAGGTTGAAGAGCTTCCGCAGGATGACCGCGCGTTCCTTGGCGGTCTTCTTGCGCCACGCACCCCAGGCGGCATTGGCGGCCTCGATCGCGCGCTTGGTCTCGGCGGTGCCCATGTTGGGGATGGTGCCGAGAATCTCGCCGGTCGCCGGGTTGTTGACCGGCACGGTCTTGCCGGAATCCGCATCGACCCACTTGCCGTCGATATAGCCCTGCTGGCGGAACAGGCTCGGATCCTTGAGCCGAAGGGTGGCCGCAGTCGATGCCTTGGCGGCAGCTTGCGACATGGGAGGGACCTCTGACGTTGTTGGGGGCGGGTCGCCGGAAAGCGCGGAGTATACGCCCCGTCGGGGCAAATGCAACGCGACTCGGTTTCGTATTTTACCATGTCATATCAATTATTTAATGGCGGCGAGGTCGAGCTCGATCCAGCGTTCGGCGAGCGTGAAACCGAGCCGTTGGTAGACCCGGCGGGCGGCCTGGTTCCGGTCGGTCGTGGCCAATGCTGCGGTGCGAAGGCCGATCGTTCGGAGCTCCGCCAGCAGGGTTTCGCCAACGCGAGCGGCCAGACCGCAGCCGCGCCGATCGGGGTGGGTCAGGAAATTGCCGATCATGGCCCAGCCGAGCCGGCGGCTGAGCGCGAGCACGCCCGCCGCGGCGACGATCTCGTCCCCCTCCAATACCGCGACGAGCGGATGCGCCAGCATCCAGGGCGAGAACACGCTCCGCGGATTGTGCGCGGCGTAGAAGGCGGTGAGGCGCGCCGCATCGTCGGCCGACAACACACGGCAGTCGGGATCGCGCACGCGCGCCAGACCGATGGCGCAGGTCTCGATCCGCATATCTTCGGCGGAGATGATGCGCGCGCCGAGATGCGGGCGCAGACGCGCGGCGACCGGCTCCGGCACATGCAGCTCCGCCGGCATGCGGCGCACGAGCACCGATGCGAGCTCCGCGTCGTCGAGCATTCCGATCACGGTGAAGACCTCGAGTCCGGAGAATCGGATGCCGAGGATCACGCCCGCGCCCGCGCCGCCGGTCAGCACGAGGCGATTGTCGATGCCACGGGCGAGGTCCTCGAGCGCAGTGTCGAAATAGAGCGCGACGATGCCGCGTTCTGCGACGAAGTCCCGGATCCGGTCGCGCTCCTGCGGCGTCAACGCAGAGAGCGGACGGAACGCGGTCATGGCACGGCTTCGGCGGCGGCGAAGCCCGAGCGGATCGCGCCGTCGATGGTCGCGGGCCAGCCGGTGTCGGTCCAGTCGCCGGCGAGGATGAGGTTGTGCCAGCGTGTGCGCGCTCCCGGCCGGCGTTTCAGCTGCGCCGGCGTCGCCGCGAAGGTCGCGCGCTTCTCCTTGACGATGCGGGCCGGTGGAATGCGCGCGGGATCGAGCCCATAGGCCCGCGCGACGTCGCTCCAGATGGCGCGGGTGAGATCGTCGGGATCGCGGTCGAGCAAGCGATCGGCGGCGCTGGTCGTCGTCGAGACGATGCCGGGCTTCAGGAAGATCCACTCCGCCGTGCCGTTGATGAGGCCGAGGAAGCTGTAGGCCGGGCCCGGCAGCGGATCGACCCGGAAATGCGCATTGACGATGGCGCGGAACTCGTCGGGCGTCGCCAGGCCCGGCACCAGGTCGGCCGCGACCGGCGCGGTCACGGCGAGGACCACAGCATCGTCGGCCTCGACCGACATCTCGCCGCGCCCGAAGTCGAGCGCCGTGACGCGATCCTGCTCGAGCTTCAGGGCGCGCAGCCGCTGGCCGAACCGGATCTCGCCGCCGCGCCGCCCGATCTCGGCAAGGGCCGGATCGACCAGGCTCTCGCTCAATCCTTCCTTCGGAAACAGCGGATGCAGCGCGGCGCCGCCACGGCCGAAGGTCTCGGCGAAGATGCGCCCGAGCAGCCGCGCCGACGCGTGCTCTGGCTCGGTGTTGAGCGCCGCGATCGCAAGCGGGCTCCAAAGCTTGCCGTAGATCCCGCGACGGCTATCCAGGCACGCGGCGATGGTGGCACTTTCCGGCGCCCGCGCGAGCTTCACCGCGTCGAGATAGTCGAGCACCGTCGTCCCCGGCACCCGGCGATGTGCGACGAACAGCCACCAGGGCACGCGCCCCTCCGTCGGCTGCACCGACCAGCGCGCGCCGGAGCCGAGATCGAGGAACGGGAACGCCGCGCGGTCCGCGGTCTCGAACGTGGCGGCCGAGCCGATGGCGGCGACATAGGCCATCGCCGCCGTGTTACCGCTCACCAGCAGATGGTTGCCGTTATCGAGCCGGCATTGGAGGGTCTCGTCGAGATAGGAGCGGCAACGTCCACCCGCCTGGCCGGCCGCCTCGTAGAGCGCGACCTTGCGGCCGCCTTGCGCGAGCCTGACGGCGGCGGCGAGCCCGGCGAGGCCGGCGCCGATCACATGCACCGTGCCCCTTGGGACCGTGCCCATCTTCATTCAAAAGGGCGCCATTCAGCCGAGCATCGTTCAGAGCAGGCCGTAGCGGATGGCGAGCCAGGCCTTCTGCCATTTCGGCAGCTTCACCGGCTTATCGAGCTGCTGCCAATCGGTCGCCACCAGGCGCTTCAGGATCGCGCGGTAGACCGCACCCATGACGGCGGCCGGCCGCATCGGCCCCTTGGCGCAGCGATCCATGGCCGCCCGGGCCTTGGAGAAGTGATCGAGCGCCAGGATGGCGACGTCCCGGCAGACTTTGCGCAGCTTGGGATGCGTCAACACCGATTTGAGATCGGCATAGGGAATACCCTGCTGCTCCAGGAGCTCGCGCGGCAGATAGAGCCGCCCGCGCTCCGCATCTTCGGCGATATCGCGCAGAATGTTCGTGAGCTGCAGCGCCCGGCCGAGGTGATGTGCGACGACGTCCGCCTCGGGTTCGTTCGCCCCGAAGGCCCGCACCGAGAGATGGCCGACGGCGCTGGCAACGCGATCGCAATAGAGGTCGAGGGTCGCGATGTCGGGCGCGACGATGTCCTGCTCCGCATCCATCTCCATGCCGTCGATCACGGCCAGGAAATCCTGCTTGCGGAGAGCGTAGGACTTGACCGGTTCCATCAAGGCGCGTGCGACCGGCTTCAGCGGTTTCCCGCCATAGAGCCGGTCGATCTCGGCGCGCCATTCCTCCAGGGCGGCGCGCTTCTCCTCCAGCGGTGCCGCCTCGTCCGCGATGTCGTCGACCTCTCGGCAGAAGGTGTAGATCGCATACATGGCGTTGCGCCGCTCGGCAGGGAGCATGCGCATCGCCGAATAGAAGGAGGTGCCGCTCGCCTGCACCTTGGCGGCGATGTCGGAGCGCAGCCGGTCGAGCGCGATATCGGTCATGCCGCCCGTCCCTTTCGGCCGCCGCGCAACCCCACCAGCATCGCCCAGCCGACCCCCTCGATGCCGGATAAGACGAAGTCCGGCTTGCTCGGCTTCACCCGATCGGCCAACGGATCCCGCTTGCGCAAGGCGGCGATCATGCGATCGGCAAGGCGCACGATCGTGGCGCTCTCCGCCCGCAGGCGGAAGTCCTTCAGGACGTCGGGGAGCTGCCGCGCCTCGGTCATCA
Source organism: Candidatus Cybelea sp. (assembly GCA_035542015.1). GTDB lineage: Bacteria > Pseudomonadota > Alphaproteobacteria > Dongiales > Dongiaceae > Dongia. Next base: position 10,102 of record DATKMF010000100.1, on the reverse strand, counting down.
GCGTCTCGGTCTCGTCCAGCAAGCGGTCAAGCGTCTTGCGCATGCCCCTACTGGCAACGCGTCCCGACAGCTCGCGCACGTCAGAACCGCAGGCAGAGAGATGGTCGAGCGGCACATAGATCCGGTTCATCTCCAGATAGTCCACACGGCAATCCTGAAGATGATTGATAACCTGCAGCGCATTGCAGAGCGCGTCCGAGGCGAACCAGCCGGCGGGATCCTCGCCATGGAGATCGAGGAGTTGGCGTCCAACGGGTGAGGCCGAGTAGCGGCAATAGGTCATGAGCTCGCCCCAATCGGCATAACGCTGCTTGGTCGCGTCCATGCGGAAGGCATCGAGCAGCTCGCAGCTGTGCTTGGGCGAGACGTGAGTGGCTTCGAGGCTGCGGCGCAGGGCGGCGGCGGCCGCCACGTCCTCGCGATTCTCGTCGAGCAGCACCTCTTGCATGAGATCAAGACGCCGCACCTTGTCCTGCGGTTCCAAGGCGGGATTGTCGGCGATATCGTCGCCCATGCGGGCGAAGCGATAGAAGGCATGGACATGCGGCCGCAGATCGGCGCGGATCAGCGCCGAGCCGACCGGGAAGTTCTCGTTCCCGGCATGCTTGCCCGAAGGGGTGGCGATCTCTGCCGCAGCCACGGTCATCGCCCGCCTGCGGATGTCTGTGGACCCTGCGCCTGCAGCCGGCCTTTCCAGGAGCCACCACGCCCGGACCAGTAGCGGATCGCGGAGTCGATGGTCGCCGCGGTATAGAAAAGGGCCACGAGCGGCAAAGCAAGCGCCCAGAGCGGTGACAGGCGATAGGTGCGCAGAATCGGCTGATAGGCGAAGAGCATCGCCAGCCACACCGCGGCGCCGATCAGCCGCGGCCATCCCGCGCCGAAGATGGCGAGTAGCGGCGGCAGGAGATAGGTCGCCAGCATGCCGAGCGTCGCCATGATCAGCATCGCCGTGCTGAAGCCGAGCTGGGTAAAGGCCGAGCGGGCGATCAGCATCCAGACGTCCCGCCAACGCGGATAACCGCGGAGGCTGACGACATCGTCGGCGAGACCGAGCCAGATCGGACCTCGGGGCTTGATCGCCTTACCGAGCGCGCAATCGTCGATCAACTCGCGCCGGATCGCGGCGATGCCGCCGGCGTCCTTGAGGACCGTCCGATCAACCAGCATGCAGCCGCCGGCCGCCCCCGCCATGCGGCGCTTCGGATCGCGGATCCAGGCGAACGGGTAGAGCTTCTGGAAGAAGAAGATATAGGCGGGAATGAGCGCGCGCTCCGCAAGCGTTGCGGTCTTCAATCGCACCATCAGCGAGACGAGCTTGAGCTGTCCGGTCTCCGCCCGCGCGACCAGCCCGCGCAGACTGGAGGATGCGTAGCGGATATCCGCGTCGGTCAGCAGCACATACTTGGCGTTTGGCGCGATGCGCGCCGCCTCGGCAAGGCCGCGATTGACCGCCCAGAGCTTGCCGGTCCAGCCGGACGGCAATGGATCGTTGCGGACAACGGTGAGGTGATGGGCCAGGCCTTCCGCCGCACGCGACGCGACCGCAGCAGTTCCGTCGCCGCTGTCGTCATCGACCAGAACCACAGTGAAGCGGCCTGGATAGTCCTGGGCGAGCAGTGCAGCCATCGAATCACCGACCACGTCCGCTTCGTTGCGGGCGGGGATGACCGCGACGATCTCGGGCCAAGCCTGAGGAGCATAGGCAGGCGCCGCGCGCGGCCGCTCGCGCCAGAAGCTGCCGCGGAACAGCAGAAGCGTGGTCCAGATACCGAGCGCCAGGAGCGCGAGGCCGAGTTGCAGAGAGATCATGCCGCTGTCGTTCGTCGTTCCGCCCTGCCGGAAGCCGGGCAACCGGTTCTTATCGCCAGTCTAGCCCGCGCCGCCCAGCATAGCAAAAACCCCGCCGCAATGCGGCGGGGTTTCTGTGGCTTTGTGACGACGCTCGCTGCTTACGCAGCGCCGGCCTTCGGCGCGGGCGTCGACGCGTCCGGCAGCGCGGCCGGCGCCTTCTCCGCCTGGAGCTCGCGGTCGCGCGCGGCGGCGAGCTGCTTGAAGCGCGCCATCACCGAGCCCGTGCCGGCCGGGATCAAGCGGCCGACGATCACGTTCTCCTTGAGGCCGATCAAGCTGTCGACCCGTCCCGAAACCGCCGCCTCGGTGAGGACGCGGGTGGTTTCCTGGAACGAGGCCGCCGAGATGAAGGACCGCGTCTGCAGCGAGGCCTTGGTGATGCCGAGCAGCACCGGGGCGCCTTGGGCGAGACGGCCGCCGTCCTTCAACGCCTTCGCATTCTCCTCCTCGTACTCGGCGCGATCGACCTGCTCGCCGGAGAGGAAGGTGGTGTCGCCCGGATCGGTGATCTCGATCTTCTGCAGCATCTGGCGGACGATCACCTCGATGTGCTTGTCGTTGATCTTCACACCTTGCAGCCGGTAGACCTCCTGGATCTCGTTGATGAGATAGGAGGCGAGAGCTTCCACGCCCATCACGTTCAGGATGTCGTGCGGCACCGGGTTGCCGTCCATCAGGTAGTCGCCCTTCTGGACGTAGTCGCCCTCCTGCACCGAGATGTGCTTGCCCTTCGGGATCAGGTACTCGCGCGGCTGCTCGCTGGCATCCTCCGGCACGACGACCACGCGACGCTTGGTCTTGTAGTCCTTGCCGAACTCGACGCGACCGGCGATGTCGCTGATGATCGCGAAGTCCTTCGGCTTGCGGGCCTCGAACAGCTCCGCCACCCGCGGCAGACCGCCGGTGATGTCCCTGGTCTTGGTGCCCTCGCGCGGGACGCGGGCCAGCACGTCGCCGGCGCGGACCGCGGCTCCATTCTCCACCGAGAGAATGGCATCGACCGAGAGGAAGTAGCGCGCCTCGAGGCCGTTCGGCAGCATGATCAGATCGCCCTTCTCGTTGCGCAAAGTGATGCGCGGGCGAAGATCATTGCCACGGGGCTGCTGCTTCCAGTCAATGACCACACGGTTGGAGATGCCGGTGGTCTCGTCCACCACCTCGCGCACCGACACGCCCTCGACGAGGTCGATGTAGTTCACGATACCGTCGCGCTCGGTCAGGATCGGCAGGGTGTACGGGTCCCACTCCGCCAGCTTCTGGCCCTTGGTCACCTTGGCGCCCTGGTCCGCCAACAGCTTGGCGCCGTACGGCACGCGATGGCGCGCCCGCTCGCGGCCCTGGTCATCGACCAGGACCAGCTCGCAATTGCGGCCCATCACCACCGGCAGGCCTTCGCTGTTCATGACGATGTTGCGGTTCTTCACCTGCAGCTCGCCTTCGAACGTGGCCTCGATCGAGGACTGCTCGGCGCCGCGCTGCGCCGCACCGCCGATGTGGAACGTGCGCATGGTGAGCTGGGTACCCGGCTCGCCGATCGACTGCGCCGCGATCACGCCGATCGCCTCGCCGATGTTGACCGGTGTGCCGCGGGCGAGGTCGCGCCCGTAGCACTTGCCGCAGACACCGGTCTTGGCCTCGCAGGTCAGCACCGAGCGGATCTTCACTTGGTCGATGCCGGCACGGTCGATCGCGTCGACCAGAGCCTCGTCGATCAGGGTGCCTGCCTTCACCACGACCTTGCCCGAGAGCGGATCCTTGACGTCCGCCGAGGCGGTGCGACCCAGGATGCGCTCGGAAAGGGCCGCGATCACCTCGCCGCCCTCGACCACCGCCTTCACGGTCAAGCCGTCGTCGGTGCCGCAGTCCTCCTCGGTGATGATCGCGTCCTGCGCGACGTCGACCAGGCGCCGGGTCAAATAGCCGGAGTTCGCCGTCTTCAAGGCGGTGTCTGCAAGACCCTTGCGGGCGCCGTGGGTCGAATTGAAGTACTCGAGCACGGTCAGGCCTTCCTTGAAGTTCGAGATAATCGGCGTCTCGATGATCTCGCCCGACGGCTTGGCCATCAGGCCGCGCATGCCGGCCAGCTGCTTGATCTGCGCCGCCGAGCCGCGGGCGCCGGAATGCGCCATCATGTAGACCGAGTTGATGTTGGCGCCGCTGGCGTTCTTGGACATCGCCTTCATCATCTCTTCGGCGACCTTGTCGGTGCAGTTCGACCAGACGTCCACCACCTTGTTGTACTTCTCGCCCTGGGTGATGAGGCCGTCCTGGTACTGCTGCTCGTACTCCTTCACCTTGCCCTGGGCCTCGGCAACCAGCTTGCCCTTGCTCTCCGGGATGATCAGGTCGTCCTTGCCGAACGAGATCCCCGCCTTGCAGGCCTGGCCGAAGCCGAGACCCATCATGCGGTCGGCGAAGATCACCGTCTCCTTCTGGCCGCAGTGACGATAGACGGCGTCGATCACGTTGGTGATCTCCTTCTTCGTCAGCAGGCGGTTGATCAGCGAGAACGGCAGGTTCGGATGCTTCGGCAGGATCTCCGAGAGGAGCATGCGACCCGGCGTGGTGCCGATCACCTTGGTGACCAGCATGCCCTCGTCGTCATAGACCTCGAGCCGCGCCTTGATCCTGGTGTGCAGGGTCACGGCCTTGGCCTCGAGCGCATGCAGGAGCTCGGCCACCGAGCCGAAGGCCATGCCGTCGCCCGGCTGATTGTCGGCCTCCATCGTGAGATAGTAGAGGCCGAGCACGATGTCCTGGCTCGGCACGATGATCGGCTTGCCGTTGGCGGGCGAGAGGATGTTGTTGGTCGACATCATCAGCACGCGCGCCTCGAGCTGGGCCTCCAGCGAGAGGGGCACGTGGACCGCCATCTGGTCGCCGTCGAAATCGGCGTTGAAGGCGGTGCAGACCAGCGGATGCAGCTGGATCGCCTTGCCCTCGATCAGCACCGGCTCGAAGGCCTGGATGCCGAGGCGGTGCAGGGTGGGCGCGCGGTTCAGCATCACCGGATGCTCGCGGATCACCTCTTCGAGGATGTCCCAAACTTCCGGCCGCTCCTTCTCCACCATGCGCTTCGCCGCCTTGATGGTCGACGCCATGCCGTAGAGCTCGAGCTTGGAATAGATGAACGGCTTGAAGAGCTCGAGCGCCATCTTCTTGGGCAGGCCGCACTGATGCAGCTTCAGCTCCGGACCGACCACGATGACCGAACGGCCCGAATAGTCCACGCGCTTGCCGAGCAGGTTCTGGCGGAACCGGCCCTGCTTGCCCTTCAGCATGTCGGAGAGCGACTTCAGCGGACGCTTGTTGGCGCCGGTGATCACGCGGCCGCGGCGGCCGTTGTCGAAGAGCGCGTCGACGGCCTCCTGCAGCATGCGCTTCTCGTTGCGCACGATGATGTCCGGCGCCTTCAATTCGATCAACCGCTTCAGACGGTTGTTGCGGTTGATGACCCGGCGATAGAGATCGTTGAGATCCGAGGTTGCGAACCGGCCGCCGTCGAGCGGCACCAGCGGACGCAGCTCGGGCGGGATGACCGGGATCACGTCCATGATCATCCACTCGGGCTTGGAGCCCGAATCCAGGAACGCATCGACCAGCTTCAGGCGCTTGACCAGCTTCTTGCGCTTGGCTTCCGAGCCGGTCTCCCGGAGCTCGGTCTTCATGGTCTCGCGCTCCTGCTCCATGGTGAGAGCGGAGAGCATGGTCTTGATCGCCTCGGCGCCGATGCCGGCCTGGAACGAATCCTGGCCGTACTCGTCCTGCGCGTCGAGGTACTGCTCCTCGGTCAGCAGCTGATGCAGCTTCAGCGGCGTCAGGCCCGGCTCGATGACGACGTAGTTCTCGAAATAGAGGATGCGCTCGAGGTCCTTCAGCGTCATGTCGAGCAAGAGACCGATGCGGCTCGGCAGCGATTTCAGGAACCAGATGTGCGCCACCGGCGAGGCCAATTCGATATGGCCCATGCGCTCGCGCCGCACCTTCGAGAGCGTCACCTCGACGCCGCACTTCTCGCAGATGATGCCGCGATACTTCATGCGCTTGTACTTGCCGCACAGGCACTCGTAGTCCTTGATCGGCCCGAAGATGCGGGCACAGAAGAGGCCGTCGCGCTCCGGCTTGAAGGTCCGGTAGTTGATGGTCTCCGGCTTCTTGATCTCGCCGAACGACCAGGAGCGGATCCGCTCCGGGCTGGCGATCGCGATCTTGATCTGATCGAAAGTTTGCGTGCCAGAGGTCTGGCCGAAGACATTCATCAGTTCCTGGTTCATTACTCTCTCCATCTGGCCGCCCCAGGCGCCAGAGCCCAGGGGCGGCGATCCGATTCCAAAGCGATCAATAGTTGGTCTGCGTCAGCTCGACGTTGAGGCCCAGCGAACGGAGCTCCTTCACCAGCACGTTGAAGGATTCCGGGATACCGGCCTCGAAGTTGTCGTCGCCGCGCACGATCGCCTCGTAGGTCTTGGTGCGGCCCGAAACGTCGTCCGACTTCACCGTCAGCATCTCCTGCAGGGTGTAGGCGGCGCCGTAGGCTTCCAGAGCCCAGACTTCCATCTCGCCGAAGCGCTGGCCGCCGAACTGCGCCTTGCCGCCCAGCGGCTGCTGGGTCACGAGGCTGTAGGGGCCGATCGAACGCGCGTGGATCTTGTCGTCCACCAGGTGGTGCAGCTTCAGCATGTAGATGTAGCCGACCGTCACCTGCCGCTCGAAGCGCTCGCCGGTGCGGCCATCGGTCAGATGCACCTGGCCCGAGGCATGCAGCCCGGCCTTCTCCAGCATCTGCACGATATCCTCCTCGCGGGCGCCGTCGAACACCGGCGACGCGACCGGCACGCCGGTCCGGATGTGCTCGGCCATCTCGATCAGCTGCTCGTCCGGCATGTCCTGGATGTCGGTCTTGAACGAGCGGTCGCCGTAGATGTCCTTCATCGCCTTGCGGAGATCGGCGGTCTTGCCGTGCTCGCGCAGCTTCTCCAGCATCTGCCCGACCTGGCGTCCGAGGCTGGCGCAGGCCCAGCCCAGGTGGGTCTCCAGGATCTGGCCGACGTTCATGCGCGAGGGCACGCCCAGCGGATTCAAGACGATGTCGACCGGCGTGCCGTCATCGAGATAGGGCATGTCCTCGATCGGGACGATCTTGGAGACCACACCCTTGTTGCCGTGACGGCCGGCCATCTTGTCGCCCGGCTGCAGCTTGCGCTTCACCGCGACGAACACCTTTACCATCTTCATGACGCCCGGCGGCAGCTCATCGCCGCGCTGCAGCTTCTCGACCTTGTTCTCGAAGCGCTTCTCGAGCGCCTGGACGCCCTCGTTGAACTGCTTCTTCAGGGCCTCGATCTCGGCCATGCGCTTGTCGTTCTTGACCGTGATCTGGCGCCACTGGCCCGGCGTGAACTCGCTGAGGACCTTGTCGGTGATCTTGGTGTCGGGCTTCAGCGCCTTCGGGCCGCCGGCGGCCGTCTGGTTGAGCAGCAGCTCCTTCAAGCGGCTGTAGACGTTGCGCTCGAGGATCGCCTTCTCGTCGTCGCGGTCCTTGGCGAGGCGCTCGATCTCCGCGCGCTCGATGGCGAGCGCACGCTCGTCCTTGTCGACGCCGCGCCGCGAGAACACGCGCACCTCCACGACCGTGCCGGAGACGCCCGGCGGCAGCCGCATCGAGGTGTCGCGCACGTCGGAGGCCTTCTCGCCGAAGATGGCGCGGAGCAGCTTCTCCTCCGGCGTCATCGGGCTCTCGCCCTTCGGCGTCACCTTGCCGACCAGGATGTCCCCCGGCTTCACCTCGGCGCCGATATAGACGATGCCGGCCTCGTCGAGGTTCTTCAGCGCCTCTTCACCCACGTTCGGGATGTCGCGGGTGATTTCCTCCTGGCCGAGCTTGGTGTCACGGGCCATCACCTCGAATTCCTCGATATGGATCGAGGTGAAGACGTCGTCCGACACGATCCGCTCGGAGATCAGGATCGAATCCTCGAAGTTGTAGCCCTGCCACGGCATGAAGGCGCAGAGCACGTTGCGGCCCAGCGCCAGCTCGCCGAGATCGGTCGAGGGGCCGTCGGCGATGATGTCGCCCCGCTCGACCACGTCGCCCACCTTCACCAGCGGACGCTGGTTGATGCAGGTGTTCTGGTTGGAGCGCTGGAACTTCAGCAGGTTGTAGATGTCGACGCCCGGTGCGCCGTGATCGGTCTCGTCGGTCGCGCGGATGACGATGCGGGTCGCGTCCACCTGGTCGATGATGCCGCCACGGCGGGCGCCGATGGCGACACCCGAATCGCGGGCGACCGTGCCCTCCATGCCGGTGCCGACCAGCGGGGCCTGCGCCTGCAAGAGCGGCACCGCCTGGCGCTGCATGTTCGAGCCCATGAGGGCGCGGTTGGCGTCGTCGTTCTCCAGGAACGGAATGAGCGCCGCCGCGACCGACACGAGCTGCTTCGGACTCACGTCGATGTATTCGATGTCCTCGCGCCGGGCCATCACGAAGTCGCCCGAGCGCCGGCAGGAGATCAGGTCATCGATCAGCTTGTTCTTGGCGTCGACCGTGGCGTTGGCCTGGGCGATCGTGTACTTGCCCTCCTCCATCGCCGACAGATAGACCACCTCGTCGGTGACGGCACCCTTCTCGACCTTGCGGTACGGGCTCTCGATGAAGCCGTACTGGTTGATCCGCGCGAAGGTGGCGAGGCTGTTGATCAGGCCGATATTCGGGCCCTCCGGCGTCTCGATCGGGCAGATCCGGCCGTAATGGGTCGGATGCACGTCGCGCACTTCGAAGCCGGCGCGTTCACGGGTCAAACCACCCGGCCCGAGAGCCGAGAGCCGCCGCTTGTGGGTGATTTCCGACAGCGGGTTGGTCTGGTCCATGAACTGCGAGAGCTGCGACGAGCCGAAGAACTCCCGGACCGTCGCCGCCGCCGGCTTGGCGTTGATCAGATCGTGCGGCATCACGGTGTCGATCTCGACCGAGCTCATGCGCTCGCGGATGGCGCGCTCCATGCGGAGGAGACCCAGGCGATACTGGTTCTCCAGGAGTTCGCCCACCGAGCGGACGCGTCGGTTGCCGAGATGGTCGATGTCGTCGATCTCGCCGCGGCCATCCTTCAGCTCCGTCATCACCATGAGGATGGCGAGGATGTCTTCCTTCCGGAGAACACGCACCTGGTCGTCGGCGCCCTTCGGATCGAAGCGATCCTCATGCAGCACGGACAAGCGCGAGTTCATCTTCACCCGGCCGACGGAGGAGAGGTCGTAGCGCTCGAGATCGAAGAACAGGCCGTTGAACAGGGCCTCGGCGGTGTCGAGTGTCGGCGGCTCGCCCGGGCGCATCACGCGGTAGATGTCGATCAGCGCCTCCTCGCGGCCGGAGTTCTTGTCGGCGGCGAGGGTGTTGCGGATGTACGGGCCGACGTTCACATGGTCGATGTTGAGCGTCGCGATCTCCTTGATGCCAGCCTCGTCGAGCTGGTTCATGACCGCCTGGGAGAGCTCATCTCCGGCCTCGACGAAGATCTCGCCGGTCGCCTCGTTGATAAGGTCGGTCGCGGCGAAGCGGCCGATCATCTCCTCCGGCTGCACCAGCTGCTCTTTCAGGCCCTGCTCCTGGAGCTTGCGCGCGAGGCGCGGAGTCATCTTGGAGCCCGCTTCGGCCATCACCTTGCCGGTCTTGGCATCGACCAGGTCGGCCACCAGCTTGACGCTCTTCATACGGCCGGGCTCGAAGGCGGTGGTCCAGCCCTTCTTGGTCTTGGTGAAGGTGACGCGCTTATAGAAGAAGTTGAGAATCTCCTCGGGCGACATGCCGCCGCCGCGGCGCTCTTCGTCGGCCAGCGTCTCGCCCTTGGCAAGCTTCGCCGCCGCGTCCTTGCCCCAGAGGGCGAGCAGGAGCGTGGTCGCCGGCAGCTTGCGGCGCCGGTCGATGCGGACGTAGGCGAGGTCCTTGGCGTCGAACTCGAAGTCGAGCCAGGAGCCGCGATAGGGAATGACGCGCGCCGCGAACAGGTACTTGCCCGAGGAATGGGTCTTGCCCTTGTCGTGGTCGAAGAACACGCCGGGAGAGCGGTGCATCTGCGAGACGACCACGCGCTCGGTGCCGGCCACGATGAAGGTGCCGGAGCGGGTCATCAGGGGCATGTCGCCCATGTAGACGTCCTGCTCCTTGATGTCGCGGATCGAGCGAGCGCCGGTCTCCTCGTCGGTATCCCACACGACCAGGCGCAGGGTCACCTTCAAGGGCGCCGCAAACGTC
>DATKMF010000099.1:0-31510 GCA_035542015.1 Candidatus Cybelea sp. | reverse complement strand
ATGATCAGCGCCGACACGCTGGTCCTGCTCTCCGACATCGACGGCCTCTACACCGCCGATCCGCGCAAGGACCAAGCCGCCGAGTTCATCCCCGAGGTCGAGGAGCTGAGCCCCGAGATCGAGGCGATGGCCGGCTCGGCGGCGCCCGGCTACAGCTCGGGCGGGATGGTGACCAAGCTCGCCGCGGCGCGGATCGCGATGGCGGCAGGCTGCCGCATGGCGATCGCCGACGGTCGGCGGATGAATCCACTCCAGGCGGTGATCGACGGCGCGCGCTGCTCCTGGTTCCTGGCGGCGGCCGAGCCGAAGACCGCGCGCAAGCGCTGGATCGGCGGCACTTTAAAGCCGATGGGCCGCATGACCGTTGATGCCGGCGCTCTCAACGCGCTCAAGTCGGGGCGCAGCCTGCTGCCGGCGGGCGTCGTGAAGATCGAGGGCCGGTTCGAGCGCGGCGACGCCGTCGTCGTCGCCGATCTTTCCGGCAGCGAGGTGGCGCGCGGCTTGACCGCCTACAATGCGGCCGATGCGAAGGCGATCATGGGGCATAAGAGCAAGGAAATCGCCGACTTGCTCGGCTATCGCGGCCGTGATGAGATGATCCACCGCGACGATCTGGTGTTGAGCTGAAGCGATGTCTCTCGCGCAACCGAAAGACGCAACGCACGCGAACGCCGGCCCCTCGATTGACCTTGGGGCCGAAATGCGCCGTCTCGGCACCGAAGCCAAACGCGCGGCGGCCGAGCTCGCCCTCGCACCACCCGAGCGCAAGGTCGCAGCGCTGCACGGGATGGCGCAGGCGATCCGCATGCGCGCCGGCGCGATCCTCGCCGCCAACGCGGAGGACATGACGGCCGCCGAGGCACGCGGCCTCACGGCGGCGCTGCTCGACCGGTTGAAGCTCGATGGAAAGCGCGTCGAGGCGATGGCGAAGGGGTTGGAAGAGATCGCGGCTCAGCCCGATCCGGTCGGCCGCACCCTCGCCGAATGGACCCGGCCCAATGGCTTGAAGATCGCGCGGGTCTCGGTGCCGCTCGGCGTCATCGGCATCATCTATGAGAGCCGGCCCAATGTCGCCGCGGATGCCGGCGGGCTTTGCGTTAAGTCCGGCAACGCGGCGATCCTGCGCGGCGGCTCGGAAAGCGCCAAGTCCTCGGCGACCATCGTCGCGGCGCTGCAGGAGGGTTTGCAGGCGAGCGGCCTGCCGCCCGCCGCGATCCAGGCTGTGCCGACCACCGACCGCGCGGCGGTCGGCATCATGCTGAAGATGGACGATACGATCGATCTCATCATCCCGCGCGGCGGTCGCGGACTGATCGAGCGCGTGGCCGCCGAGAGCCGCATCCCGGTGCTGAAGCATCTCGACGGCATCTGCCACACCTATGTCCATGCCAAGGCCGATCCGGCGATGGCGCGGAAGATCGTCTTCAACGCCAAGATGCGGCGCACCGGAATCTGCGGGGCGACCGAGACCTTGCTGCTCGACCGCGGTGCCCTGGGATTTGCGGAGCCGATCATCGCCGATCTCGTGGCGGCCGGCTGCGAGGTCCGTGGCGACGACGAAGCCTTGAAGCTGCACGACAAGGTGAAGCAGGCGACGGCCAAGGACTGGGACACCGAGTATCTCGATGCCATCATCGCGGTGCGCGTGGTCAATGGCCTCGAAGAGGCGATCGAGCATGTGAATCGCCACGGCTCGCATCACACCGAGGCGATCGTGACCGAGGATGCGACGGCCGCGGAGAAGTTCATGCGCGAGGTCGATGCCGGCATCGTCATGGTGAACGCCTCGACTCAGTTCGCCGACGGCGGCGAGTTCGGCATGGGCGCCGAGATCGGCATCTCGACCGGCAAGCTCCATGCGCGGGGACCGGTGGGGGCGGAGCAGTTGACCAGCATCAAATACATCGTGCGCGGCAACGGCCAGGTCAGGGCTTGAGCGGTCGTCGGATCGGCATTCTCGGCGGCTCGTTCAATCCGGCCCATGCGGGGCATCGGCAGATCAGCTTGGCCGCCCTCCAGCTGCTCCAGCTGGACGAGGTCTGGTGGATGGTGGCTCCGCAGAATCCGTTGAAGCCGGCGGATGGCATGGCGCCGTTCCGAGAAAGGCTGGATGCGGCGCGGAAAGTGGCGCGCCACCCTCGAATCCGGGTGACCGATATCGAGGCCCGGCTCGGCACCCGCTACACGGCGGACACGCTGCGCAAGCTGGTCGAGGCCTGCCGGGACTGCCGCTTCGTCTGGCTCATGGGGGCAGACAACCTGGCTCAGATCGCGGAATGGAAAGACTGGCAACAGATATTTCATCTCCTGCCAATTGCGATTTTCGACCGTCCTACCTATACTTATAGGGCAATGGCCGCCCAGGCGGCCCGGCGTTTCCAGGCCTTTCGGCGGCCGGAACAGGCAGCAGGAAGGCTGGCGATCACGCCGCCACCCGCCTGGACGTTCATGCATCACCGGCTCAATCCGATCTCGGCGACCGAGATCCGTGCCAAGAGGAAGGCGGCGAAATCGGGTGCGTGAAACAACAGCAGGCGGTCGGCCGGTGCCGCGGTAAAGGAGATTGAAGCCATTACCCAAAGGAAGCCGGCGGTCCGCAAGCGCGCGACCGCAAAGCGTTCGGAGGCTCGCACGCCTAGCGATCTCCTGAACGTCGTCGAGAAGTCCTTGGACGCGGACAAGGCCGAGGACATCATCTCCATCGACCTCACGGGCAAATCCTCGATCGCGGATTACATGGTGATCGCCACCGGGCGCAGCGCGCGCCAGCTGGCCTCCATGGCCCAGCACCTGGACGAGAAACTCACCAAAGCCGGGATTCGCAAGGTCAGTGTCGAAGGGCTGACCCAGGGCGAATGGGTCCTGCTCGACGGCGGTGACGTGGTCGTCCACCTGTTCAAGCCGGAAACCCGGCGCTTCTACAATCTTGAGAAGATGTGGGGCGTCGAGCTGCCGGTGCCGGAGCTGATGACCGCAGTCGGTTGATCACTCGGGGCTGACCCGCGGCCCGGTCGCAGCTTCGATTGTAGCCTGTCTGCCTGGCGCGCCCTGCAGCGCGCCGATGGGTGGGTTGTGGAATTGGCGGAGGCTGGGGTCCCTCCCGCCCGCCATACTCCCTGGACCGAGCCTACTCGCCAGGATTCCATCAGTGCCGTTCAGTGCCGGGGCCGTGCTGGCCTTCACCGCCGCCGCCTTCTTCTCGATGAAGGCGATCTTCGTGAAGCTCGCCTATCTCTATCACGTCGATGCGGTGACGCTGCTGGCACTCCGCATGCTGTTTGCCCTGCCGATGCTGGCGGCGGCGGCTTGGTGGTCGTCCAGAGCCCATCCGCATCGTTTGAACCGCAAGGACTGGCTGGCGGTCATATTCCTGGGCTTCGCCGGCTACTACCTCTCGAGCTATCTCGATTTCGAGGGCCTCCGCTACATCACCGCCGGCCTCGAGCGGCTGATCCTGTTCCTCTATCCGACGGTGGTCGCGATCATCTCGGTCTTCCTGTTCAAGAAGCCGATCGGCAAGACCGGCATCATCGCGCTGCTGCTCTCCTACGCCGGCATTGCGCTCGCGACAACGCGCGACCTCAACGCCGCTGGCAACGTGCACCAGGTGCTGCTGGGGGGCGGCCTCATCTTCCTCTGCACGATCACCTACGCGATCTATCTCGTGGGGTCGGGCCAGGTGGTGGGGCGCGTCGGCGCCACGCGGCTCGCGGCGCTCGCCACCATGGTCGCGTCGTTCTCGGTGCTGATCCAGTTCGCGATCGAGAACCCGGCGCATGCGCTGGTCAGCCAACCCTGGCAGGTCTACATGCACGCGGGCGCCATGGCGGTCTTTTCGACTGTGCTGCCGATCTTCATGACGTCGAAGGCGATCCAGATGATCGGCGCCGCCAAGGTCTCGCTGATCGGCGCCGTGGGGCCGGTCGCCACCATCTTCTTCGGCTGGTTGATCCTGCATGAGCAGGTCTCGGTGCCGCAGATCCTGGGTGCCGCCCTGGTGCTGGCCGGCGTCATCCTGGTCGCCCGCAAGCCGGCGCCGAAGCCGGCTGTCGGGGCACGGCCGGGCGCCCAGCCGGTCGCCGCGGGAGAATAAGCCGCGCCCGAAAAGCCCTGGAAAACCGGCGGAAAATGGCTACATTCCGCCCGGCTTTCCCTAAAAGGAACCGATGAACCAACTGGCACCCCTCTTGGCCCGGGAAGTGGCCCGGCGACGCACTTTTGCGATCATCGCCCACCCGGACGCCGGCAAGACCACCTTGACCGAGAAGCTGCTGCTGTTCGGCGGCGCGATCCAGCTCGCGGGCGCCGTGAAGGCGCGGGGCGAACAGCGTCGCGCGCGATCGGACTGGATGAAGGTGGAGCGCGAGCGCGGCATCTCGGTCACCGCCTCGGTGATGACCTTCGAGCACGGCGGCAAGACCTTCAACCTGCTGGACACGCCCGGCCACGAGGATTTCAGCGAGGACACCTACCGTACCCTGACCGCGGTCGACTCGGCGATCATGGTGATCGATGCGGCGAAGGGCATCGAGAGCCAGACCAGGAAGCTGTTCGAGGCCTGCCGGCTGCGGAACATCCCGATCATCACCTTCATCAACAAGATGGACCGGGAGTCCCGCGATCCCTTCGATCTCCTCTCCGAGATCGAGCAGACCCTGGCGCTCGACGTGACGCCGGCCTCCTGGCCGATCGGCATGGGGAAGACTTTCCGCGGCTGCTACGATCTCCTGAAAGATCGCCTGATCCTGTTCGAGCGCGGCTCGACCCAGGAGGAGACCGGGATCGAGATCAAGGGCCTCGACGATCCAAGGCTCGACGAGAAGCTGAAGGCGGATGAGGTCGCACGCCTGCGCGAAGAGGTCGAGATGGCGCGTGGGCTGATGCCGCAATTCGATCTCGACTTGTATCGCGAGGGCCATCTCTCGCCGGTCTACTTCGGCTCGGCCATCAACAATTTCGGCATCGGCGAGCTGCTGCAGGGCCTGGAGGACGCGGCGCCGTCGCCGCGCCCGGCGCCGACCACCGGCCGCGTGGTCGAGCCCGAGGAGGACAAGGTCTCCGGCTTCGTCTTCAAGATCCAGGCCAACATGGATCCCAAGCACCGCGACCGCATCGCCTTCGTGCGGCTGTGCTCCGGGCATTTCGAGCGCGGCATGAAACTCAATCACGTGCGCTCGGGCAAGCAGATCAACGTGCACAACGCCGTGCTCTTCCTGGCCCAGGACCGCGAGCTGGCGGAAGAGGCCTATGCCGGCGACATCATCGGCCTCCCCAACCACGGCAACCTGCGCATCGGTGACTCTTTAAGCGAAGGCGAGGCCCTGCAATTCACCGGCATCCCGAGCTTCGCGCCGGAGCATCTGCAGAGCGTGCGCGCCGATGATCCATTGCGCGCCAAGCATCTCGGCAAGGCGCTGGAGCAGCTGGCGGAGGAGGGGGCGGCCCGCGTGCTGCGGCCGCAGATCGGCACCGAATGGATCGTCGGCGTGGTCGGCGCGCTGCAATTCGAGATCCTGGCCGACCGGATCCGCACCGAGTACGGGCTGCCCGTGCGGTTCGAGCCAGTCGGTCTCTATGCCGCGCGCTGGGTGGAGAGCGACGATCCCGTCGCGCTGAAGGCCTTCCTCGACGAGACCCGCGCCTCGATCGCCCACGACCATAACGGCGATCCCGTGTTCCTCGCGCGCAACGCCTGGCATCTCGATCGCGCGCAGCAGGACCATCCCAAAATCAGGTTCCTGAAGACCAAGGAACAGCCGCACTAACCCTCAGCCGGAGACAGATGCGCGGGTCGAGCCCGCGCATGACGCTATTGGTCAACGTGCCACGGCAGAATGATCGTGGCCGTCGTGCCGCGGCCCTTCTCGCTTGCGAGCTCCAGTGTGCCGCCGTGGAGCTCGGCGAGGGACTTCACCAGCGTGAGGCCGATGCCGGTGCCCGTGCGCTGACGGGCGAGCTCGCTGTCGACCTGGCCGAACGGCTGCACCGCCTTCTCGAGCTCGGCCGGGGTCATGCCGATGCCGGTGTCCTCGACCGCAATTGCGACGCCGGTGGGGCCGAGCGACCGGAAGCGCAGCGTCACCACACCGCCGGCCGGCGTGAACTTCACGGCGTTCGACATCAGGTTGATGATCATCTGCCGCACGGCGCGGCCATCGGCATGGAGCACGGTGCAGCCGTCCTCGATCTCGACGCGCATCGCGACCGACGTGTCCCGCGCCATGCCGACGATCATGGCACGGCAGGATTCCGCCAGCGGCTGCACCTCGATCGGCTCGATATGGAGTTCCATCTTGCCCGCCTCGATCTTCGACATGTCGAGGACGTCGTTGATGAGGGAGAGCAGCAGCTTGCCGCTGTTCTGGATGAGCTCGACATATTCGCGATAGCGCGAAGGCTGGATCGGCCCGAACAGCTCTCCCATCATGATGTCGGTGAAACCGATGATGCTGTTCAGCGGCGTCCGGAGCTCGTGGCTCATATGCGCGAGGAAACGGGACTTGGCGCGGTTGCTGTCCTCGGCGAGGGCGCGCGCCGCGCGCAGCTCCTCGGCGAGCGCCACCAGCTCGGCATTCTTCCGCTCCAGCTCGTCGCTGGCGCGTTGCAGCGCCTCCTCGTTCTGCTTGACCGCGGTGATGTCGGTCCGCAGACCGACGAAGCCGCCGTCGGAAGTGCGCTTGTGACTGAGAAGGATCCACCGGCCGTCGCCGAGCTGGCGCTGGTATTGGACAAGGGGCAGGGTCCTGAATTGCTCCATCAGCTCGGCTGTCACCGACGCCGGGTCGTCGAGCGGGCCAAGATCGCCGCGGGCTGCGCACAGCTGCACGATTTCCTCGAAACCCATGCCCTCGCGCATGACCGAGCCCGCGTTCAGATACATATCGCGGAACCGCTGGTTCACCAGCACCAGCTTCTCGTTCGAATCGAACAGGCAGAAGCCCTCGTTGATGCTCTCGATCGCATCGTGCAGGCGCGCCTTCGTTTGATTGAGCGCCGTCAGGTCGACGCCGATGGCGATGATCTCGGCGGGCTGGCCGACGCGAGCCGGCGCAGTGATCTCGATCCAACGGTAGGAGCGGACAGTGCCGTCCGGAAACCGCCTGTCTGCCTCGTGCGTGTTGATGATGTCCTGTCTGGCGACCCGGCCGACGGCTTGCCGGATCTTCAGCAGGATGTCCGGAGACACCCATTCGGCGAGATTGCGCCCGATGAGTTCCGACGGGGTGGACCCGTAGAGGGAGGCGTAGCGCTCGGAGCAGGCTACGACCGTAAGATCGGTGCGGTAGCGCACGAAGAGATCGTGAGGCGCATCGGGATCGGGCAACGGCGCCGACGTGCCTGTGGTTCCGATGGTCGGTGATCCCGAAAGCAGAGCCAGGACCTCGGTTTCCCCTCCGGGCAAAGCCGGGAGCGGAACCAGCATGACGCGCACCTGCCGCACTCGCGGAACAACCTCGATCTCCACCGCGGATGTTCCGGATTGCGCCGCTTCGTCGAGTGTGCTTTCCGCGAGACCGAGGATGTCGGTCGCATGCGTGCCGACGACCTCTTCGCGGCTGCGGCCGATCAGCTGGAGGAAGCGGTCCGAGGCGGCGGCGATGCGCCAGCGTCCGTTGGAATCGAGGCGCAGCCGGCCGCTCGCCGCCTCCGGTAGATTCGACTCGCGCGAGGGCAGCGGCGCTCCAACGGCAGTGGGCGACCCGGTCATGCACGCGAGCCTATCGCAGCACTCATTAAGAACTCATTTGTACAGAAATATGGTCATTTTGCAGATACTTACGTCGGATCGCCCTTGCGCGCCTCGGGGCGAAGAGCGGAAAAGGTTACTGCCCCGATTCCGGGGCTTTGCTAGGGTCGCCCCGGCGAGGGATGAAACGATCGGGGCCAAGGATTATGCCTGGGACGAGCTGGACCGCGGGGCCCGAAGGTGCATACCGGGGCGGTGACGTGCGATGACCATCCTGCTGACCGGCGCCGCCGGCTTCATCGGCTTCCATGTCACTCAGGCGCTGCTCGACCGCGGCGAAGAGGTGCTCGGTCTCGACGTTCTCAACGACTACTACGACCGCAAGCTCAAGATGGCGCGGCTGGCACAGCTCGAGACGCGCAAGGGCTTCTCCTTCGTCTACGCCGATCTCGGCCGTATCGGCGCGCTGGAAGCCGCCGTGCACAATCATATGGGCGCGATCGACCGCATCGTGCATCTCGCGGCGCAAGCGGGCGTGCGCTACTCCATCGATCACGCCCAGGCCTATCTGCAGTCGAACTATGCCGGCCATCTCAACATCCTGGAGCTGGCGCGCAAGCTCCCCAGGCTGAAGCACCTGGTCTATGCCAGCTCGAGCTCGGTCTATGGCGGCTCGACCCGCATCCCCTTCGCCCTCGACGACCCCTGCGACAGCCCGACCTCGCTCTATGCGGCCAGCAAGCGCGCCAACGAGCTCGCCAGCATCTCCTATGCCGGGCTCTATCGCATTCCGCAGACGGGCCTTCGCTTCTTCACCGTCTACGGACCCTGGGGCCGGCCCGACATGGCCTATTACCGCTTCACCGCCGACATCCTCGCCGGCCGGCCGATCGAGGTCTATGGCGACGGTTCGCAGCGCCGCGACTTCACCCATGTGGACGACATCACCGCCGGCATCGTCGCGGCGCTCGACCGGCCGCCGCAGTCCAACACCTCGCCGCATCGGCTGTTCAACCTCGGCAACGATCAGCCGCAGAGCCTTTCGCATCTGATCGAGGTGATCGAGGCTGCCTGCGGCCGGAAGGCGGAGCGCAAGATCCTGCCGGTCCAGCCGGCCGACGTGCCCGCCACCTGGGCCGACATCTCCGAGAGCCGCAAGGTGCTCGACTACGCCCCGCGCACCACCCTCGAAGACGGCATTCCGCGCTTCGTGGCCTGGTACAAGGAATATACAGGTCGTTAGTCAGCGCGTGATTGCGTCAGACCTGCTGCCGCAATAACCGACGCGAATCCAGATGCTTGCTTGATGGGTTGACAGAACGCACACCATAGTGTAAAGTCTCGATGACTTTACGAGTGTGGCACGAGCCTCGCAACTCGCCTGCATATTGTATCTGATCGGCCTGGACGCGTCTCGTCCCGATTCATCAGACGTCGCGCGTCTTCGGCTTTCCCGGCACCCAGCAATAGCCATCGGGATCGAGGATGTAGGCTTCGCGCAGGCCGTGGGGCTTGTCGGTGGCCTCCTGCAGCACGTGGTGGCCATGCTGCTTGGCGCGGGCGACCGCGGCGTCGGGATCGCAGTCGTAGAGCCGGACCTCCAGGCCCAGGCCGCGCACCGCGGAATCGTCGAGCATCGAAAGCAGCGGGTTGGAATGGTAGGTGCCGTCGGCATGCAGCATCCACTCGGCCTCGTTGCGACCGCCCAGATACTTGAGGACGGCGAAATCCTTGTCGGCGAAGGCGACGGTGGCGCCGAGCACGTCCTTCGCAAAAGCCACCGAACGGGGCACGTCGCGCACCAGAAGATTGATCCCCAACCCCTTGAGGGAGCGGCCATATTCCTCCGCGCCTATGAACTCTTCGTCGGCTTTCCCCATGGCATCCTCCCGCTGGTAAACTAGCGGCATGCCGATTCGCCTGCTACCGCCCAATCTCGTGAACCGGATCGCCGCTGGCGAGGTCGTCGAGCGCCCCGCCTCGGTGGTGAAGGAGCTCGTCGAGAACGCGCTCGACGCCGGTGCCAGGCGCATCGAGATCGCGCTCCGCGACGGCGGCCGCGCGCTCATCGCCGTGACCGATGACGGCCATGGCATGAACCAGGACGAGCTCGCGATGGCCATCGAGCGGCACGCGACCTCGAAACTGCCGGACGACGATCTCGTGCATATCGCGCAATTCGGCTTCCGCGGCGAGGCGCTGCCGGCGATCGGTGCGGTGGGACGCCTCTCGATCGTCAGCCGGGCGCGCGGCAGCGCCCATGCCTGGTCGATTTCGGTCGAAGGCGGCGAGCGTTCGCCGATCCGGCCGGCGGCCCTCGGCGAGGGGACGCGGGTCGAGCTGCGCGACCTCTTCTATGCCGTGCCGGCGCGCCTGAAGTTCCTGAAGACGGCGCGATCGGAATCGAATGCCGTCACCGAGATCGTGGAGCGCCTGGCCATGGCGCATCCCGAGGTCGCCTTCTCGCTGACCGATGACGATCGCTCGGTGTTGCGGCTGCATGCCGAGACCGAGGATTTGATGGACGAGACGGGCTCCGCGGCGCTGAAGCGCCTCGCCGCGATCATGGGCCGCGATTTCGCCGAGAATGCTGCGCCGGTTGCGGCCGCGCGCGACGGGCATCGCGTCACCGGCTATGCCGGCCTCCCCACGCTCAACCGCGCCACCGCCTCGATGCAGTATCTCTTCGTCAACGGCAGGCCGGTGAAGGACCGGTTGCTGGTCGGCGCCATCCGCGGCGCCTATCAGGATTTCCTGGCTCGGGACAGGCATCCGCTGGCGGTGCTGTTCGTCGATTGCCCGCCCGAGGATGTGGACGTCAATGTGCACCCGGCCAAGGCCGAGGTCAGGTTCCGCGACGCGGCGCTGGTGCGCGGCCTCATCGTCGGCGGCATCCGCCATGCGCTTGGCCAGGCGGGGCACCGCGCCTCGACCACCGTCGCCCATGCGACGCTGCAGGGCTTCTCGGCACCCAACGCGGCGAGCTATCAGCCGATGCCGCGGAGCGGAGCTGGCGTTGCACATCTCGCCGCCCAGGCGGTCGCCGCCTTTGCGCCGCTCGACGCGGAGCTGGCGCGGCCCTCTGCACGGATGGAGCTCCAAGAGGCGACGGCTCTCCGCGACTATCCGCTCGGCGTGGCGCGGGCGCAGTTGCATGGCACCTATATCGTCGCGCAGACGGCCGACGGAATCGTGATCGTCGACCAGCATGCCGCCCATGAGCGGCTGGTCTATGAGCGGATGAAGCAGGCTCTCGCGGAAACGGGCGTCGCCCGCCAGGCGCTGCTGATCCCGGAGGTGGTGGAGCTCGATCAGCCGGCGGCCGAGCGGCTCCTCTTCCGCGCGCCTGAACTCGCCGAGCTCGGCCTCGTCATCGAAAGCTTCGGCGCGGCGACCATCGTGGTGCGCGAGGTGCCGGCTTTGCTCGGCACGACCGAGGTCCGCGGCCTGCTGCGCGATCTCGCCGACGAGCTGGCGGAGTTCGATGCGGCGCTGAGCCTCAAGGAGCGACTGGAAAGCGTCTGTGGCACCATGGCCTGTCATGGCTCGGTGCGGGCCGGCCGCGTGCTCAACCAGGCGGAGATGGATGCGCTCCTGCGGCAGATGGAGGCGACGCCGCATTCCGGCCAGTGCAACCACGGCCGGCCGACCTATGTCGAGCTGAAGCTCGCCGACATCGAGAGGCTGTTCGGTCGCCGCTGATGGCGCGCTCGGCGCAAGCGAGGGCCCTGCCGCGCACCATCTGGGTGCTGGGCGCGACCTCGCTGCTGATGGACACCTCCTCGGAGATGGTGCACGCGATCCTGCCGCTCTTCCTCGTGGCGGGGCTCGGCGCCACGCCGGCCGTGGTGGGCCTGATCGACGGCATCGCCAACGCGACCGCCTCCGTCGCCAAGATCTTCTCCGGCGCGCTTTCCGACTATTGGCGGAACCGCAAGGCATTGGCGGCCCTCGGCTACGGCCTCAGCGCCGCCTCCAAGATCCTGTTCCCGATCGCGGACAGCGCGTTCATGGTCCTGGCCGGACGTTTCGTCGACCGCATGGGCAAGGGCGTGCGCGATGCACCGCGCGACGCGCTGATCGCAGACTGGATCACGCCGGCGCAGCGCGGCTATGCCTATGGCATGCGGCAGATGCTGGACAATATCGGCGCGGTCGCCGGGCCGGCGCTGGCCTTGCTGCTGCTACAGCTGCATCGCGGGCAGATGACCGCGGTGCTCTGGTGGGCATTGCTTCCGGGCATCGCCGCAGCCGCGGTCATCGCGATCGGCGCCAAGGAGCCACCGGTCGCGCGCAAGGTCGAGAAGCCGCGTTTCCCGCTGCGCCCGAGCGAGATGGCGCGGCTCGGCGGGGCCTTCTGGTTGCTCATGGCGATCCTGTTCCTCCTGCTGCTGCCGCGGGTCAGCGACGCCTTCCTGCTGCTGCGCGGCAACAATCTCGGCCTCACCATCGCCTGGACGCCCGTCGTCCTGGTGGTGATGAACGCCGCCTCGGTGCCGGTGACGCTCTGGGCCGGCATTCTCTCCGACCGCATCGGCCGGCCCAAGGTGATCGCGCTCGGCTTTGCCGTGCTGGCCGCGGCGCATTGCGTGCTCGCCTTCGCCACGACGCCGGCCTTTGCCCTGGTCGGGGCTGCGCTCTGGGGTGTGCATCTCGGCATGACCGAGGGCGTCTTTTCCGCCCTGGTCGCCGACCGTGCGCCGGCAGAGCTGCGCGGCACCGCCTTCGGCGCCTTCAATCTCGCGGCAGGCGTTGCGGTGCTCGCGGGCAGCTGGGGCATGGGTCTCGTCTGGGACGGGATCGGGCCGGCACAGGCCTTCACGATCGCGGCCGCGCTCTCGCTCGCCGGCACCGCGCTGCTCTGGCTCAGGCTGCGCGCAGCAGGATGATCCGCGCCTTGCCGTAATGGCGATCGTCGAGCGCCTCCAGGCCTTGGGGCGGAACGAGATCGTCGCGGCGATCGAGCTCGGCGACGATCACTGCCTGCGGCGCGATCCATCCGGCATGCTTCAGCGCGACCAGCGTCGGCGGGATCAGGCCCTTGCCATAGGGCGGGTCGAGGAAGACGAGCGAGGCCGGACCCCATTGGCCGATGGCGCGCGGCGGGTGCAGCGCGTCGGCGATGAAGATCTGGGCGCGGGCCTGCTCGCGGCAAGCGGCGATGTTGCGCTTGATCGCCTCTGCCGCCGCGCGGTCGCCCTCGATGAAGCTCGCCCGTTCCGCGCCCCGCGAGAGCGCCTCCAGGCCGAGCGCACCGGATCCGGCGAAGACGTCGAGCACCTTGGCTTCGCGCACGGCGTCGTAGCTATGGGTCAGGATGTTGAAGACCGCCTGGCGCGCGCGGTCGGAGGTCGGGCGCGTGTCCTCGCCCCCGGGTGCGACGAGGGCGACGCCCCTATGGCTGCCGGCGTCGATGCGCATCCGGCTTTTTCGGCTTCTGCTGCTGCGGTGCCGCGCCGAGACCGAGCTGGTCCTTCAGCACCTTGCCCGGCACTTCCTCGACGGCACCCTTCTCCAGATGGCCGAGCTGGAAGGGCCCGTAGGAGATGCGGATCAGGCGGCTGACCGCCCAGCCGAAATGGCCGCAGAGCTTGCGGATCTCGCGGTTCTTGCCTTCGGTCAGCGCCATGGTGAGCCAGGCATTGTCGCCCTGCTGGCGATCGAGCGAGGCCTGGACCTTGCCATAGCGCACGCCCTCGACCGTGACACCCTGGCGCAGCGCGTCGAGATGCTTGGCCTCGACCGCGCCGTTGACCCGCACCCGATAGCGCCGCACCCAGCCGGTCGCGGGCAGCTCGAGCTTGCGCGCGACCGCGCCGTCATTGGTGAGGAGCAGCAGGCCTTCGGAGTTGAGATCGAGCCGTCCGACCGAGACCACGCGCGGCAGCTCCGGCGGCAAATTGCCGAAGACCGTCGGCCGGCCCTGCGGGTCCTTGGCGGCGGTGATGAGGCCGCGCGGCTTGTGATAGCGCCAGAGCCGCGTCTTCTCCTTGGTCGGCAGTGGCTTGCCATCGACCAGGATGACGTCGGCTGCGGTGACGTTACGCGCGGGCGAGGTCAATTTGACGCCGTTGACCTTGACCCGGCCGGCTTCGATCCAGGCCTCGGCCTCGCGCCGGGAGCAGAGGCCCGCGCGCGCCATCGCCTTGGCGATGCGCTCGCCGGCGGGTGCGCTGCTCATCTCTTCTCGGCGGCGGCGACCAGCGCCTGAAACAGCTTCCGGTCGCCCTCGGTGATCCGGTATTCGGGATGCCATTGCACGCCGAGACAGAAGGGCAGGCGCGGATCCTCGATCCCCTCGATCACGCCGTCCTTGGCGACGGCGTTCACGACGACGCCGGGACCGACCGATTTCACCGCCTGGTGATGCGCGCTGTTGACCTTGATCTCGGTCGTGCCGGTCACGCGATGCAGCAGCGAGCCCGGCGTCACCGCGACGGCATGGCCCGGCTGGTTGCGCGGGTTGGGCTGCTCATGCAGCAGCGAATCCTCGATCTCGTCCTCGATATGCTGCACCAACGTGCCGCCGAGGATCACGTTCAGGAGCTGCTCGCCGCCGCAGATGCCGAGCACGGGCTTCTTGCGCTTGAGCATGGCCTGGGTGACGGCGAGCTCGAAGCCGGTGCGGCCGGGCTTCAGCGAGACCGTGGCATGCTTGCTCTCGGCGCCGAACAAGGCGGGATCGACGTCGAAGGCCCCTCCAGTCACCACCAGCGCATCCAGCCGGTCGGCATAGGCCTCGGCCGCGCCCTCGGCATGGGGCAGGCCGACCGGCATGCCGCCCGCCTCGGCGATCGCCTCGGCGTAATTGGCGCGGAGCTGGTAGCGCGCGGTCTTGGAGACGCCGCCTTTGGAATTTAGGGAGCCCTCGTCGGAATCGAGGGTCAGGCCAATGAGGGGCTGAGTCATGAACGCTCCTTGGGTGGGCGGAAGCTAAACCATATCGGTCAGGTTCGGACAAGGGCCGCTTGACCGGCCGCGCCGCGCCCGCTCAAGTGGCCCTCATGACCGGCCCGCATCACATCGACTACATGGACATGGCCTTCCGCCAGGCGGAGGCAGCGCGGGATCGCGGCGAGGTGCCGATCGGTGCCGTGCTGGTCGATAGTACGTCCGGCGAGATCCTGGCGGCCGATCACAACCGGGTCGAGGAGCTCCACGATCCGACCGCCCATGCGGAGATGCTGGTGATCCGCGCGGTCTCGACCGGGCGCAAGGAGAAACGCCTGACCGCGGCCGACCTCTACGTCACCCTGGAGCCTTGCCCGATGTGCGCGACGGCGATCTCCCTCGCGCGGCTGCGGCGGCTGCATTTCGCCGCGCGCGATTCCAAGGGCGGCGGCGTCGAGCACGGGCCGCGGATCTTCAGCCAGGCCACCTGCCATCACCGGCCCGAAGTGCTCGGCGGCACCGGCGAGGAGCGCAGCGCGGAGTTGCTGCGGGCCTTTTTTCGGGAACGGCGGTAACCGGAGACCCCCGTCGACTCTCTCCGATTGACCTCAGCGACCACGTCAAATCGGGAGTCGATCCCTCAGCTGGTAGTAGAGGATCGAGGGCGCGAGGAACCAGGGGTTGCCGGTGTAGAGCGGGCGCGTCGGGAAGGGGATGTTGTCGAGCGCGGTCTTGCCCTCCGCCTTGCCCAGCACCTGCTGGCCGATCCGCAGGCCGAAATAGGTCGCAAGCGAGATGCCGGAGCCGCAATAGCCCATGGCGTAGTAGAGCCCCTCCTGCCGGCCGATATGGGGCAGGGTGTCGAAGGTGTAGGCGACATAGCCCATCCAGCTATGCGTCACCTTGGCCGGCCTAAGCTCGGGGAAGATCAAGGTCATCCAGCGATGCAGCCGCGGCGCGCTGACCCGGGGATCGTTCTCCATATAGGCCACGCGGCCGCCGAACAGCATGCGCCGCCGATCGGGCGAGAGCCGGTAATAGAAGACCAGCTTGCGCGTGTCGCTGACCACGCGATCCTTCGGCAGCAGGGCCAGCATCTTCTCTTCCGGCCAGGGCTCGGTCGCGATGATGTAGCTGCCGATCGGAATGACGCGCCGGCGCTGCCAGGGCGTCTGCGGTCCGGTATAGCCGTTGCTGGCGACGACCACGTCGCGGGCGGCGATGGTTCCCTTGGGCGTCGTCACCGTGAAGCCGGCGCCATCGCGCGCGATCGCGTTTGCCGGGCAATGGTCGATCAGCTGAACGCCCGCCGCCCGCGCGAGACGCAGCAGCTCCAGATGATACTTGCCGGGATCGAGCGACGCGTGGCGCGGATAGACGATGCCGCCGTGATAGAAGCTGCTGCCGATCTCGCGGCGCTGCTCGGCGGCCGTGACGATCTCCATCGGCACTTCGAGCCCCTTGGGCTGGGACTTCGGCAGCGTCGCCAGCTTCTCGAACTGCGCCGGATTGTGCGCGGCATGGAAGCGGCCCACCCGGCGCCAGTCGCAGTCGAGCTTCTCGCTTTCAATCAGGTCGGCGATGCAGTCGAGCGCGTTCAGCCCTTCGCGCCGGATGCCAAAGCCGGTCTGCTCGTTGTACCGGCCGGAGAGAGTGGCGAGGTCTGGCTTGATGCTGGTCGAGACCTGGCCGCCGTTGCGGCTGGAGCAGCCGAAGCCGAGGTCCTGGGCGTCGATCACCAGGGTCGAGCGGCCGCCGCGCGCGGTCTCCCGCGCCGCCATCAGCCCGGTATAGCCGGAGCCGATCACCAGCACGTCGACCTTGGCCGGCGGCTTCTCGGATGAAGGCGCGGGACGCGGCGCGTCATCCCACCAATAGGGCTGCTCGCGATAGTCGGCGGCGAAGAGTTCTGCGGTCACGATGTGGCTGATCCCAGATGCGCTTGCCGCGGTCACGCGGCGCGGCCATCATGCCCGCCCGGTCGAGGATCGTCCAGCAACCGGCAGGCGGAACGGATGTGATGGATACAGCGGCGATCGGTTACCGCATCCGGTCCTATGCGGATGCAGACCGGCCAGTCCTGCGACGCATGCTGAACGCGCTCCAGGAAGCGGAATGCGCGATGGAGCCCAATCGCGCGCATTGGGCGGATGGCGGCGAAGCCTACGCGGCCTGGATGCTGGACGAGATCGCGCGGAGCGACGGCGCCGTCTTCCTTGCGATCGCTGAGGATGGCGCGCCGATCGGCCTCGTTTCCTGCTGGCGTGCCGAGGATGAGACCGACATCACCGTGACGCCGGCCGGCCGGGTTCATCTCTATGTCTCCGATCTCTACGTCGAGCCCGAATGGCGCGGCCGCGGCGTCGCCGGCGCGCTGCTCGCGGAAGCCGAGCGCCATGGGCGTGGCCTCGGGATCAGGCAGATGACGATCGGCACGCTGGCCGTGAACGAGGCCGCGAGAAAGGCCTATGCCAAGGCCGGATTCGCGGATTATGAGATGCTGCTGAGGAAGCCGCTCTGAGAGGGACTTGTAAGGACGCCATGAAGGTCAAATTCCTGACCGACCGGATCCACGGCGTGCTCGACTACCTTCTGGTGGTCCAGTTCGCGCTGGCGCCGCACACCTTCAACATCGCCGGTACATCGGCGCTGCTCTGTTACGCGCTCGCGACAATCCATTTGCTGATGACCGCGTTCACCGACATGCCGCTCGGTATCGTCAAGCTGATCCCGCTGAAGGTGCATGGGGCGGTGGAGCTCTTCGTCGGGCTCGCCCTCATTGCCGCCGCGTGGACCTTGACCGCATATCTGCAGAGCGGCCAGCTGTTCTTCACCTTGACCGGCGCGATCGTGTTCTTCGTCTGGGTCTCGTCGAACTACGGCGACCCCGCGATCCAGGACGCCTGATTCAGGCGACCATCGCTGCGCGCCTTGTCGCAGCAAGCGCGAGGCCGGCCAGGGCCGCCAGCATCAGCGGCAGCGATGCCGGGAGGGGCGTCGTTGCGGGTGAGGTGCAGACTCCGCCGGAGCAGAACTTGATGTCGCCTGAATAGCTGCTTGTGGGACCGGGAAAGGCGCGCGAGGGCGTTCCGAAGATCGCCAATACATAGTCGCCCGGCCCGAGCAAGGTGGACGGAAACGTGACATCGCGATCCGGGAAACCGGTCCCGGGCAGAATGTTCGTGACGGCGTCGCCATTCACGATGACCCCCGACGTGTCGCTGAGCGTGCCATCCATGTCCAGGATCCAGAAGCGATTGCTGTACCCGGTCGAGACAAAGGCGCTGAAGTCCAGGGTCGTGCCGGGATCGACCGTGAAGAGATATTGGTCGTTGAACGGCTTCACCAGCTTATCGTGATGGATCGAAAACGTGATCGGCCCGGATATCGCGCCGAGATCGATGGTGCGGGCGCCGGCTTGGCCGACCATTCCGAAGAAGACGGCGGCGAGCAGGACGATGCCCACTGGGTGTGATCGCTTCATCGTGGTCCCTCCTGATCGAAGCACGGTGCCGATTGGATGGCCCTGAATATTCGGCCACCGCCCGCAGCCGTCAATGCATAGATGTGTTGCGAGCGCCGGCATGATGTCGCGGCCGAGCCGCCAGAATTGCGACGGTGTCGGCGAGGTGCGCTCATCGTCCGATCGCGCGCCAGCCGATGTCGCGGCGGCAGAAGCCGCCGGGCCAGTCGATCGCATCGACGGCGCGATAGGCGCGGTCGCGTGCGTCAGCGGCGTCACGGCCGAGTGCCGAGATGCCGAGCACGCGACCTCCGGAAGCTTCGATCTCACCCGCAGCATTGCGCCGGGTGCCGGCGTGGAACAGGGTGACGCCTTCAACCGCGCCGGCGGCATCGAGGCCGCGGATCAGAGTGCCGGTCTTCGGCTTCTCCGGATAGCCTTCCGCCGCCATCACGACCACCAGCGCGGTCTCGCCCGACCAGCGGAGATCGAAATTCGCGAGCGTGCCGTCGCGCGCGGCGATCAGCGCCGGGAGGAGATCGGACTTCATCCGGAGCATCAGCGCCTGGCATTCCGGATCGCCGAAGCGGCAGTTGAACTCGATCAGCTTCGGCCCGTCCCCGGTCACCATGACGCCGGCGAAGAGCACGCCCTTGAACGGACGGCCTTCGGCGGCCATGCCGGCGACGGCGGGGCGGATGATGCGCTCCAGGATTGCGGCCTCGACGTCGCGCGTCGCGACCGGCGCCGGCGAATAGGCGCCCATGCCGCCGGTGTTGGGGCCGGTGTCGCCGTCGCCGACCCGCTTGTGGTCCTGGGCCGAGGCGAGCGGCAGGGCATGCGTGCCGTCGGTGAGGGCGAAGAAGCTCAGCTCCTCGCCCTCGAGATATTCCTCGACCACGATCTCCGCCGAGGCGGCGCCGAACTTGCGGGCGCCGAGCATCGCATCGATCTCCGCCGCGGCTTCGGCATGGCTCGCCGCGATCACCACGCCCTTGCCGGCCGCGAGCCCGTCCGCCTTGATCACGATCGGCGGCGTGAAGGTTCGGGCGAAAGTCTTGGCCGGCTCGGCTTCGGTGAAGCGGGCGTAGCGCGCCGTCGGGATGCCGTATTTCGCGGCCAGGTCCTTCATGAAGCCCTTGGAGCCTTCGATCTCGGCTGCTTTTGCGCTGGGGCCGAAGGCGGCGATGCCCCCCGCTTCGAGGCGGTCGGCGAGGCCCTTGACCAGCGGTGCCTCGGGGCCGATCACCACGAAATCGATCGCCTCACCCTTGGCGAAAGCCACCAGCTTCTCGACATCCTCGGCGCCGATCGGGACGCATTCCGCTTCAGCGGCGATCCCGGCATTGCCCGGCGCGCAATAGAGCTTGTCGCAGAGCGGGGAGGCGGCGAGCTTCCAGCAGAGCGCATGCTCCCGTCCGCCCGATCCCACGACCAGAATGCGCATGCCGAGAATCCCCGAAAACCGCGATGGCGCGGAGGGATACCATAGATTCTCCGGCCATGACAGAATGGCTGGATGGACTCGAAACTCATGGAACCGAACGGCCCGGCGGTGGCCACTCGGCCCGGCCACAATCTCGGCGAGCTCACCGTCAGCGAGCTCTCCCAGGCGATCAAGCGGACCCTGGAGGGCAGCTTCGACCGCGTGCGCGTGCGCGGCGAGATCTCCGGCTTCAAGCGCGCCGGCTCGGGGCATCTCTACCTGATGCTGAAGGACGAGAACGCCTGCCTAAAGGCGGTGGTCTGGCGCTCGACGGCACTCCGGCTCGGCCTTGCCGTCGAGGACGGGATGGAGGTGATCGCCACCGGCCGCGTCACCTCTTATGGCGAGCGCTCGGAATACCAGCTGGTGATCGATCGGATCGAGCTTGCCGGCGTCGGCGCGCTGCTGAAGATGATCGAGGAGCGGCGCAAGAAACTCGCCGCCGAGGGCCTGTTTGACGCCGCGCGCAAGCGCAAGATCCCGCTGCTGCCCGAGGTGATCGGCGTCGTCACCTCGCCGAGCGGCGCCGTGATCCGCGACATCCTGCATCGCCTGCGCGACCGCTTTCCCCGGCGCGTGCTGCTCTGGCCGGTGGTGGTGCAGGGCGAGGACGCGGCGCGCCAAGTGGCGGCGGCGATCCGCGGCTTCAACGCGATCCAGCCTGGCGGCAGGGTGCCGCGGCCCGACGTGCTGATCGTCGCCCGAGGCGGCGGCAGCATCGAGGACCTGATGCCGTTCAACGAGGAGATCGTGGTGCGCGCCGCTGCCGAGAGCCGCATCCCGCTGATCTCCGCCGTGGGCCACGAGACCGACACGACGCTGATCGACTTCGCCGCCGACCGCCGCGCGCCGACGCCGACCGCCGCCGCCGAGATGGCGGTGCCGGTGCGCAACGATCTGCTGAACGAGCTCGGTCATGTGGGCCAGCGCCTGTTCTCCGGCTTCGCGCGGCTGATGAACGAATGGCGGCTGACCCTCGAGGGCCTCGGCCGCGGCCTGCCCGATCCGGTGCGGCTGCTGCAGGAGCGGACCCAGCAGCTCGACCAGTGGACCGAGCGCTGGGTCAATGGCGCCGCCACCATGTTCCAGCGCCGGCGCGATCTCGTGGCCAATCTCGGCGCGCGGCTGAAGACGCCGGGCGAGCAGATCGGTGCCGCCGCGGCTGCGCTCAATCTCGCCGTCGCACATCTCAAGGCGGCGATGCGTCATGCCATGGAGCGGCACGACCGCGCGCTGGAACGGGCCGCCGCAGGGTTGACGCGGCGCGCGATCGACGCTGCGATCGAGCGCCGGGCGGAAGCCTTGGAATCGCTCGGCCGGTTGCTGGACAGCTATTCGTATGACGGCGTGCTGAAGCGCGGCTTTGCGCTGGTCCGCAGCGTCACCGGCGACCCGATCATAGCCGCGTCCGGCGTGACGCCGGGCGCGCGCCTGCGGCTCCAGTTCCACGACGGCGAGGCGGTCGCGACCGCCGATGGGCGCCCCGGCACCAAGCGCTCCGGCGGCAAGCCGCCGCCCGACCAGGGCTCGCTGCTGTAGTTCTTTCTTTCGCAAGACGAGTTCGCGTCAAGACCCTCATCCCCAACCTTCTCCCCCCGGGAGAAGGGGTTCGCCTGAGCTGTGGCAACAGCGTCCCCTCGCCCGTCCGCGCAGGCGGACATTCGTCCGCTGTGGGAGAGGGACAGGGTGAGGGTCTTGCCTCACGCGCGCTGTTGGCAGCTTCAACGGGTCAGGTCCATACTGACTGCGGCGAAACGCGGCGGGGGCGGGCGATGAGCGAGGTCACCGATCTCAAGGACTGGATCTGGAACCCGCCGACCGGGCGCGGGACGACGGCTTACGTGCTCGCCTTCTCGCTGGACGAGTTCTCCCGCAGCCGCGAGGGGCTCGATTTCCTGAAGGCCTTCATGACCCGCGCCGAGGAGTTCGCCAAGGGGCGCGGCTGCGACTTCATCCGGATCTCGATCAGCAATGCCGTGCTCACCATCTCCGACCAGGAGATGACCGTCTCGGGCACGGTTTCCGAGATCAGGCTGATCCTGCTCCGCATGATCGGCCGGCTGCTGCCGGACTATTTCGGCGTGATCGATATCAACCGCATGGCGCAGCTCTACGACCTGCGGCGCGACCGCGACCGGGCGCTGGCGCAGATCGAGCGCATGGAGAAGGTGGCGGCCGACGTCGACAGCCTCGCCAGCATGATGGACCTGCTCCTGATGGAGCATATCGCGCGGGTGGAGAACAGCTATCGCCAGCTGGGCGACGCGCGTTTCGCCGATCTCTTCGTCCGCAGCCAGCAGATCGCATTGAACGACGCAACCCGGCCATTGGCGGCGGTGATGACCGAGTTCTTCATCAGCATGTCGGCGATCCGCCAGCACCTGCTGGTGGGCGTGGACATGCGGCACAACAAGAACGTCTTCACCCAGCTGACCGTGACGCTCGACCGGATCCTGCTGAAATGCATCGACCGGGTGCGGCGGCCGGAGCAGCGCTGCTCGCTCAACATCAACATCGAGAGCGTGTTCTCCAGCGAGTTCGAGGCCTTCGAGCGGCGCTCGCTGAACTCGCTGCGGCCGTTCAACTTCGAGTTCCGCGTCAGCGACGTGATGGCGAACTTCACCGAGTTCAGCGCGGCCCGCGACCTCATCCAGTCGCGCGGCGGCACGGTCGCGATCGACGGGCTCTCGCCCCAGATGATCGCCATCGTCGATCTGACCCAGCTGCAGGCCAACATGGCCAAGGTGTTCTGGCAGGCGGGGCTCGGCCCGGAGCTGGCGCGCCGGCAGGTCCAGTTCGAGCGCCTGCGGAGCAATGGCGTGGTCCTGGCCTTGGCCCGCGTGGACGATCCAGAAGGCCTCGCCACCGGCCGCGACCTCCGCTTCGGCCTGCTGCAGGGCTTCGAGATCGACCGCCAGCTCGCGACCCCGATCCCGGTGCCGCTCCACGCGCCGTTCAACCCGTTCGCGACTTAGATCGTCCTTTTCTCCCTGAAATTGCCACCTTTGGCTGCTAAGTTGCCGCCGGCTCGAGGAGTTGGGGTAAGGGATCGTTGTGGAAACCGTCTTCAAGGTTATCGGTCGGATCAACAGCATTCTGTTTTTGGTGTTGCTGATCGGCGCTGTCGGGTTGCTGGCCTGGTCGATCATACCGATGGTTGGCCGGCACACTGGGGGCGTTCATCCGATCCAGGTCGATACTTATCAGGCCGGCATTGGCTTTGGCTCGCCGGAGAGTATCGCCGGGACGGAGATCATCATGGTGCCATTGGACGGCAGCCAGCATGCGAAATCGTCACTGGGCGGCAGCGCAAGCGACGAATATTGGGACATGCGCAACGCGTTGTTCGTGGGCCCTGACGAGAAATCGGCCTGGCTCTTCAAGGGCTTTACCAACCACATCATGAGTCTCGATCAGATCGCGCCCGATGGATCTCTGTCCCTCGATGGCTTGGATGCAAAACACGCTGCGCCGACCAAGGCTATCCTGATCGGCTATGTCGATGCCGACACCGACGGCGACGGTGAGTTGACCAGCAGAGACAAGATGAAGTTGGCGCTGGCTAAGCCGGATGGATCAGGCCTCGTTACGCTGACCGACGGCGTCGACAAAGTGATTGCACACCGCATTGCCGGCAGCGGGGCCATCCTCATTCTGTATCAAAGCGGGTCGACTCTGGAAGAATTGCAGGTGGATGCCGACGATTTCACGCCGCTCACCAAGCGCGCTGTGGGTGAGATGCCGGCAAAGCTCTGAGGAGGATTCGAAGACCGCTAATAGCTCTCCGCGTGCTCGGTCATCACCGCGTCGAAGCGGCGGTGCTCGGTGAAGAGGCGGAGATGTTCCGGCCAGGCGACGCCGGCCTTCAGCAACGGGTCCGGCACCGCGGCGCCGACCACCTGCGCCACCGGGATGACGCCGGCCCAGCAGTCGAGCGCGTAGTCGGGCTCGTCGTCCTTGGGCGGGCCGGTGCGGATCTTGGCCGAGGCTTCTTCGATCTCCATCGTGAGCAGCTTTGTGGCCTTCGCCTCCTGGGGATCGATGGCGCGCAGGGTGGCATTGCGGCCGGGATAGACCCGCTCGACGAACCGGTCGAGATGCCGGATCTTCTCGGCCGGATCCTCGATCAGCTGCGCCTGCCCGAAGACCATGACGGAACGATAGTTGATCGAGTGGTGGAAGCCGGAGCGCGCCAGCACCAACCCGTCGAGATGGGTGACGGTGAGGCAGACCGGGATGCCCTCGGCCTGGCTGCGGAGCATCCGGCTCGCCGAGGAACCGTGCCAATAGAGCCGGTCGCCGTCGCGCCAATAGGCGGTCGGTGTCACATAGGGCTGACCGTCGATCACATAGCCGATATGGGCGATCATTCCGGCGTCCAGGATGGCGTGGACGGTGGCGCGGTCGTAGCGGCCGCGCTCATGCAGCCGCTTCACCCGCGAGCGCTCGGTCGGGCTGAAGGCGTCGATGCCGGTATCCATGTCCGATTCCTCTCTTGTCCCGCCGACCCTAGCGCTTGAGTGGCCCCTGGAAAAGCGCCACTATCCGCAAAGTAGAGGAACCACTTTGCGAGGCACGCCATGGTGCGGCGGCGCGGCACGGGCAGCCTGGCCACCCTGGCGTTTCACCCGACCGGCGAGGGGCCGCTCTCGCGGCAGCTCTATGGCGCGATCCGCGCGGCCATTCTCGAAGGACGGCTCGGAGCCGGCGAGCGCCTGCCGGCGAGCCGGGTCCTGGCGGCGGATCTCGGCATCTCCCGCAACACCGCCTTGGCCGCCATCGACCAGCTGGTGAGCGAGGGCTATCTGGAGACGCGCCGCGGTTCGGGCTGCACGGTCGCGCGCCATCTGCCGGACGCGCGGCCGGCGCAACTTCCGGCACGCGATGTGGCATCGCCCGCGGCGCCGCGGCTCTCCAAGCGCGGACGCAGCCTGGCCGAGACTCCGCGCGCCTATTCGGGACAGGGAGCGTGGCATCCTTGCTTCGTGCCCGGCCTGCCCGACAGCAGCGACTTCCCCTTCGCGCTCTGGGCGCGGCTGCTGGCGCGCTCCTGGCGGCATCCCGATGCCAGCCTGATCGAAGGCGGCGATCCGGGCGGGCATCCGGGATTGCGCCGCGCCATCGCCGACTATCTGAGACAAGCCCGCGGCCTGCGCTGCGACGCGGAGCAGGTGATGGTGGTCTCCGGCATCCGCCAGGCGGTCGATCTCACCTGCCGCCTGCTGCTCGATCCCGGCGACGCGGTGTGGCTGGAAAATCCCTGCTATCCCGGGATCCGCGCTGCGATCGCGGCGGCGGCGGCGCGGATCGCCGATATTCCGGTCGATGACGAGGGCATCGTGGTCGCGCGCGGCATCGCCGCGGCGCCACGGGCGCGGCTCGCCTGCGTGACACCTTCGCATCAGTATCCGCTCGGCGTGGCGCTGTCGCTGCAGCGCCGGCTGCAGTTGCTCGCCTGGGCGCGGAAAGCGAAATCCTGGGTGCTCGAGGACGACTATGACAGCGAGTTCCGCTATCAGGGCCGGCCGCTGGCGACGTTGCAGAGCCTCGACGGCGAGGGGCGGGTGATCTATGTGGGCTCGCTCTCGAAGGTGCTGTTCC
The DNA here is from genome assembly GCA_035542015.1 of Candidatus Cybelea sp. Classification (GTDB taxonomy): domain Bacteria; phylum Pseudomonadota; class Alphaproteobacteria; order Dongiales; family Dongiaceae; genus Dongia. Next base: position 6,382 of record DATKMF010000099.1, on the reverse strand, counting down.
CGTCCCTGCGGATCGCCTATCTGGTGGCGCCGCCGTCGCTGGTCGATGCCTTCCGCAAGGCCCGGACCGTCATCGACGAGCATCCGCCGATGACGCCGCAGCCCGCGCTTGCCGCCTTCTTCGCCGAGGGTCATCTCGCGGCGCATATCCGGCGCCAGCGGAAGCGCTACGCCGAGCGCCAGGCGCGGCTGCTGGAGCTGGCGGGTCGCCATCTGGCGGGGAAGCTGGAGCTCGCACCCGACACAGCGGGGCTGCATCTGGTGGCGCGGCCGACGGGTGGGCTCCGACGCCTGGCAGATACCGAGATCGCGCGCCGGCTCGGTGCAGCCGGAATCGTTGCGCCGGCCTTGAGCCGATATTATGTCGGCAGGAAACGGGAGGCGGGACTGCTGCTCGGCTATGCCGCGGTTCCCGACGACCGGATCGAACCCGCGCTGAAGCGCATGGCGGAGGTGCTGGAGGCATGAGGTCAGCCCTCGCGACCTTCGTTGCGCTTGTGGTGTTCGGGATGGTCACGCCCGGCCACGCACAATCATCGGACCAGGCGCCGGCGTGGCGCGCCGTGCTGGCCGCAGGCGACGATTCCACGCCGGTCTTCGACAACGCGGTGCAACGGCTGTCGACACTGCTCGCCGCGCGGGGCGTCGGACCGATCGACCGTTTCACCACGGATCCAATGCTGGCGCGCGCCGCTCTACCGATCGCGACCGTGCAATCCATGACGGACGCTCTCGCCGGAGCGCGCCAGCCTGGGCGCGCTTGTCTGCTGTTCATCACTTCGCACGGCGAACCGAATGGGATGCTGGTGCGCGACGACGACGCCAGCCGGCAAGTTCTCGACCCATCGACGCTGGCGCGCTTGCTGGACGATGGCTGCGGCGGGTCGCCGACCGTCGCCATCGTCTCGGGCTGCTACAGCGGCATCTTCATCGGCGCGGTGACCGAGGCGCCCAACCGCATCATCCTCACAGCCGCGCGCGACGACCGCACCTCGTTCGGCTGCGGCCACGAGGAGACCTACACCTACTATGACGATTGCCTGTTCCGATCCTGGCCGGACTCGAAGACCTGGCTTGCGCTCTATCGCGCGACCGATGCCTGCGTGCACGAGAAGGAGAACCGGCTCGGCGTGCCGCTCCATTCCGAGCCGCAGGCCTATTTCGGCGCGCAAGTGGCGAACCTCGCGCTGCCTTAGCCCGATCCTAGTGCCCGCGCCGTTTGCGCGTCCTTGCCGCCTTCTTGGCCGAGGCGCTGCGCGCGGCCGCCGGGCGCCGCGCGGAGGCGGCACCGCCGATGCGGCCGCCCTTCTTCGCCGGAGCCTTGTTGGTCTTGCGACCGCGGCCGGAGCCGCTGCGCTTGCCGCCTCGATCCATGGCGTTGACGGTGGCCCAGGCACGCCGCTCCGCTTCCTTCTCGCCGGTGCCGCGCTTCTCGTAGCCTTCCTCGATATGCTCGGCCTTGCGCTTCTGCTTGGCCGTGTATTTGGTCTTGCTGCCGCGGGGCATGATGACCTCCTGCATGCAATGAATGATCTAAGACCAATCCCCATCTGGGAAAGCGGTTCCACACCGCGCCCGTGCCGGTTGCGGCTGCCATATGACTCTGCAACAGTGGGATCATGAAACAGTTCGCCGCGATCCTCGGACTCTGGTGTCTGCTGGTGCTCGCCGCTTTGGTCGCGCAGCGCGCCGGCTCGTTCGCCGCCTCATCCGACGCGACAACCGAGGGTGCCGCAGTGAAACCGGTGGTCCCGCATTACCGGGCGGTGCTCGCCGCGGGCGATGACTCGATTCCGAACTTCGACAACGCGGCGCTCGCCGTCGCCAACCGCCTCAGCCGCACCGGCAGCGACACGACGATCCTCACCTCCGATGCCAGATTGGCCAGCAAATCGCGCTGGTACGCGCAAGCCTCGGTGATCGAGGGAGTGCTGAGCGATACCAAGCCCGACGAAGCCTGCCTCGTCTTCGTCACTTCCCACGGCAACGAATATGGCCTGGCGATGGACTTGGACGATGCCGAGCAGGATTACCTCACGCCGAAGCGGCTGGCGCAGATCCTCGACAAGGATTGCGCCCGCCGGCCGACCGTCGCGATCCTCTCGGGCTGCCACACGGGAACCTTCCTCACTCCCGCGATGGAGGCCGACAATCGCATCATCCTGACCGCCGCCCGCAAGGATCGCACCTCCTTCGGCTGCTCGGCGGACTACGCCTTCACCTATTTCGACGAGTGCTTCCTGGAAGCCATGGGCGATGCCGGCACCTGGGCCGCGATCTTCGATCGCACCAAGGGATGCATCTCCAAGAAGGAAAAGGCCCAGGACATCGAGCCCTCTTTGCCGCAGGCCTATTTCGGCAGCGCGGTCAAAGATCTCGGGATCGAGTAGCCGGTGTCCTCAGCAGGCTGACGATGCCGCTCGCCAGCGCCAATCCAGCGGCGATGGCGAGGCCGGTATGCGGCGCGGTGTCCACCGGCAGCAGCCCGAACAGGACCAGCATCAGCACCGAGCCTGCGGTCTGGCCGGAGAGGCGCGCCATGCCCTGCATGCCGCCGGCCGCACCGCTGCGCTCGCGCGGGGCCGACATCAGCATGTTGCGGTTGTTGGGCGTCTGGAAGAGGCCGAAGCCGAGGCCGCCCAGCATCAAGATCGGCACCAGCGGCAAAAGATTGCCGTGCACCGGCAAGAAGGCGGCGAGGGCCAGGCTAGCGGTGAGGAAGAGTGCACCGGCGGCGCAGACCCAGGCCGTCGGCATGCGGTCGGAGAGGCGGCCGGAGATCGGCGCGGCGAACGCGACCGTCAGCGGCCAGGCGGTGAGATAGAGCCCGGCCATGAAGGCGCTCTGGCCGAGCTCGTGCTGCAGGTAGAAGGGCAGGGCGACGAACCCGCCCATCTGGCCGGTGAAGCAGCAGACCGAGGCGATCACCGAGAGCCGGAACGAGCGCTCGCGCAGGAGGTCGAGCGGGATCATCGGCGTTGCGCGCGGCCACTCGCGCCGCACCAGTGCCACCAAGGCCGCGATCGCCATGACGATGAGCGCGATCCCCAGACGCGGCGCGCTGACCAGCCGGTCGGCAGCGAAGAAGAAACCGCCGAAGGCGCTCGCGTTGAGCCCGATGCTGGCGAAATCGAGCCGGCGTCCCGAGGCCCGATCGGCGGGCAGCCAGCAGGCGGCGATCAGCACGACCGCGCCGACCGGGAGATTGACGGCGAACAGCCAGGGCCAGCCGGCCACCGAAAGGATGGCGGCGCCGATCGAAGGGCCCGCGGCGGCGGAGAGCGCCACCGCGAGCGCGTTCCAGCCGATCGCAGCACCCAGCAGTCTCTTGGGATAGACGAAGCGCAGCATGGCGACCGCGAGCGCCATCACGCCCGCGCTGCCGATGCCCTGGAGGAAGCGCGCCGCCACGAGGATGGGGAGCGACGGTGAGAGCGCGCAGAGGACGGAAGCCGCGGTGAAGAGCGTGACCCCGGCGATGAACATCCGGCGATAGCCGAGGCTCTCGCCGGCGGCCCCGGCCGGCAGCAGGAACATCACGATCGCCACCTGGTATGCGGTCACCACCCAGACCGAGGCGCCGGGGGTCACCTGCAGCGACGCGGCGATGGTGGGAAGCGCCAGGTTGGCGATCGCGTTGTCGAGCACCACCAGCACGATCGCCGCCAGGATCGCCGTCATGCCGATGTAGCGGCGCGGCGTCGGCAGGCCGTCTGCCTCGGCCGCGGCGGCTTGGTGCGGGACGGGCTGCGCAGGGAGCGCGGTGTCGGCGGAGGCGGGAAGCGTCATGATCGATCTGTCCGGGGGTGAGTATTTCCTCGTCCTAAGATGGCCTGCCCGATCGCGGTCCGGAAGCGGCGCAGCGTGCAGTTCATCCCTGCATGCCGCGCTAGGGCCGCGGCATGGAGCGCTGCGGCGCCGCCATGCTACGCTCGATCATGACCGAGCCCGATTTCAATCTGCTGATCGCCCTCGACGCGCTGCTGGCGGAGGGCACCGTGGCGGGCGCGGCGCGACGGCTCGGCCTGAGCGAGTCCGCGATGAGCCGGACCCTCGCCCGGCTCCGCGCCGTCACCGGCGATCCGATCCTGGTCCGCGCCGGCCGCGACATGGTGCCGACGCCGCGGGCCGAAGAGCTGCGCCAGCGTGTCGGCGAGCTGACCCAGGGTGTCCGCGACGTGCTGCGACCCTCGGCGGAGCGCTTCGATCCCGCCACGCTGGAACGCGTCTTCATCCTCCGCGCCAACGAGGGTTTCGTGGAGGGATTCGGCGCGCGTCTGGTCTCCGCGATCGAGAAGGCGGCGCCCAACGTGCGGCTCCGCTTCGCGCCGAAGCCTGACAAGGATGTCGAGCCTTTGCGCGAAGGCCTGATCGATCTCGACATCGGCGTGCCGGGCGAGACCGGGCCGGAGGTGCGGGTGCAGGCCCTGTTCCGCGACCGCTTCTTCGGTTTCGCGCGCGAAGGCCATCCGCTGTTCGACGGCGCGATCACGGTCGAGCGCTACGTCGCCTTTGGCCACGTGACCACCACCCGCCGCGGCCGCGCCGTCGGACCCGCGGACACCGCGCTGGAGGCGCTGGGGCTGACGCGTCGCGTGGTCGCCATGGTGCCGAGCTTCCCGTCGGCGATCGCCATCGTCGCCCGCTCGGATCTGCTGTCGCTGGCACCGGAATCCTACCTCCGCACCATCACCGCCTATCGCAGCGGCCTTCGTATGTTCCCGCTGCCCGTCGAGACGGCGGAGATCACGGTCTCGCTGATGTGGCACCCTCGCATGGACGCCGACCCCGGCCACAGGTGGCTCAGGGGGGTGATCATCGAGACGTGCCGCACGGCTTGAGAGGTCGGCGGCAGCGTCAAGGCCCTCACCCCAACCCTCTCCCTACGGGCGAGGGGGTGCAGCGGCGCGCTCGCCGACAGCCAGTGAGAAAGCTCTTGCCGCAGCGTTCCTTCTCCCGGAGGGAGAAGGTGAGGATGAGGGTCTTGAAGCGGCCTGAGGCTTTTCAGAGGAAGCGATCTACCCACATTTCGAATAGCCGCAGCTGGTGCAGAGGTCGCAGCCTTCCTGGCGGATGAGGGAGGGGGAGCCGCATTTCGGGCAGTGGGGGAGCCTGCGGCTGCCGGCGTCGCCGTTGCCCTGGCCGTCGGCGAGGTTGGCGACCTTCCTTGCGGCCATGCGCTCGATCTCGGCGCGGTCCTTCGATGGATCGGGCAGGAAGCCGATCAGGATCATGTGCCGCTCGATGATGCCGCCGATCGCGGCCAGCAGCGACGGCACGTAGCGGCCCTCCATCCAGGAGCCGCCGCGCGGGTCGAACACGGCCTTCAGCTCCTCGGCGACGAAGGAGACGTCGCCGCCGCGGCGGAAGACCGCGCTGATCATGCGCGTCAGGCCCACCGTCCAGGCATAATGCTCCATGTTCTTCGAATTGATGAAGATCTCGAAGGGCCGGCGCCTTCCGTCCTGGATGATGTCGTTGATGGTGACGTAGATGGCGTGATCGCTCTCCGGCCAGCGCACCTTGTAGGTCGAGCCGGCGAGCGCCTCCGGACGGTCGAGCGGCTGGGTCATGTAGACGACGCCGCCCGCCTCGTAGACATCCTCCGGCCGGTGCTCGAGACGGCGCGGCAGCGGCAGCTCGGGCTGTTCCGGCTTCGGCTGTGCCTTGGGTTTCGCCTCCAGCACCGCGCCGGTGATCTCGTTCGGGCGATAGGTGGTGCAGCCCTTGCAGCCGCTCTCGTAGGCGAAGAGATAGATGTCCTTGAAATCCTCGAAGGGCAGCTCGACCGGCACGTTGATGGTCTTGGAGATGGCGCTGTCGACGTATTTCTGCACCGCGGCCTGCATCACCACGTGGTCGCGCGGCGTCAGCTCCTGCGCGTCGACGAAGGCATCGGGCAGCGGCGTCTCCTCGCCCTTCAGGCGCCGGTAGAGGCGATAGGCGTGGTCGGAGACCTCCTCGGCCTGGCGGCTGCCGTCCGGCATCAGGACGTTGCGGGTGTATTTGAAGCTGAAGACCGGCTCCAGCCCCGAGGAGACGTTGTCGGCGAAGAGCGAGATCGTGCCGGTGGGCGCGATCGAGGTGAGGAGACCGTTGCGCATCCCATGCTGCGCGATCGCCGCCTTCACGTCGGCGTCGAGTCCCTGCACATGCGCGCCGGCCAGGAACTGGGCGCGATCGTAGAGCGGGAACGGACCCTTCTCCGCCGCCAGCGCCGCCGAGGCGAGATAGGCCGCGCGCTCGATCGCCTTCATCCAGCCCTCGGTCAGCTGCACCGCGCGCTCGCCGCCATAGCGCGCGCCGCACATGATGAGCGCGTCGGCGAGCCCGGTGACCCCGAGCCCGATCCGCCGCTTCGCCTTCGCCTCATGCAGCTGCTG
>DATKMF010000098.1:0-45706 GCA_035542015.1 Candidatus Cybelea sp. | reverse complement strand
TGGCTATGCGGAGAAGGTGGCGGTGGCTGGGCCGGCCTGGACCGCGCTCGATGAGGCGATGCCGATCGCCTGCGCCGGGTTTCAAATGCCGTGGCCGGGTCGCGCGATCGCCTGGGCGGTGCTGTCGCTTCATGCGGGCCGACGCATGCTTGCGGTGACTCGTGCCGTGACGCGCGCGCTCGATGCGGCGGCGGCGGAGCGCATCGAGGCGCATGTGCTGGTGGGCTTCGACGCCGGTCTGCGTTGGGCCGCGGCGCTTGGATTTAAGCGTGAAGTGCTGCTGCGGAAATTCTACCGCGGCGAGGACTATTGGTCTTTCGTTCTGCTGAAAAACACACTATAGTATGAACATGGAACCGGTTACAGCTGCACTCACGGCTTTCGGCAGCGCCGCAGGAACACTGATCTCCGGCATTGCCCAGGCGGATCGCGCCAGTCGCGAGGCCGGGATCGCCGAAGCGAATGCCGACATCGCCAAAGACCAGGCGCGGCGCAATGCCGAGGCGATCCGCGAACGCGCTCTGCGGCTGCAAGGCCAGCAGCGCGCGACGGCCGGCGCTTCGGGCATTGCGCTCGACGGCTCATCCTTCGTCGATGCAATCGACGACAGCGCGATCCAGTCGGAGCTCGACGCTCTGACTGCGCGCTATGAGGGTCAACTCCAGGCGCGGAGTGACCGATTGCAGGCGGCGGCGTCCCAGTCGGCCGAAGAGGGCGACCTGTTTCAAGCCGTGTTCGGCGCCGGCAGCGACGCGCTTTCCGGCTACGGGCGATGGCAGCGGTTGCGGCGCGGGGAAAACTGAGCATGGCGGAGCGATTTCCCATGTGGCGGCGCCAGGTGGCGCCGCAAGGACGCCTCGCCATTCCGCAGGCGGGGCCGAGCCTGGTCGAATCCTTCGGCCCCGTGGTGCAGAAGCTGAGCCGCGGCGTATCGCACCGGATCGAGGACCAGAAGCAAAACGACGACAACGCGGTCTGGGCGGCGACTCAGCTCGCGAAGGCGCAGCGTGCGATTGCGACCGGCTATGCCGAGCTCGAGAAGAGGGCCGATGCAGGCGCGCCAGGGTTCACGACCGAGGCGGCGAAGCTGGTCGATGCGCAGGCACAGGCGGTGACGGCAGCCGCTCCGGACGCGGGCACCAATGCCTATCTTGAGCGTCGCTTCAGTGCGCTCAAGTCCGGCATCGCCGCGCGGGCGATCGCCTTCGAAGCCGGCGCACGGATCGCGCAGCGCTCGGTCGATGCGGCTGCAGCGGTGAGTGCCGCTCGCGATGCCGTGGCGGCGGATCCCAGCCAGCTTCCCGCGGCGCTCGGCAATCTCGGGGTGATGATCGGTGCCATGCCGGAGATCCCTGGAGGACGACGCAAGGCACTCATCGCCGCCGCGACGACGCAGCTCGCCGATGCGGCGCTCGATGCACGGCTCGCGCAGGATCCGGCGACGCTGCTGGCGGAGCTGAAGGCGGGCCGGTGGAATCGCCATCTCGATGCATCGGCCAAAGCCGATGCGATCACGGCAGCCGAGGCAGCGGTGACGCGCAATGCGGCCGAGGCACGCCGGCAGGCACAGGATGCCCAACTGGCGACGACCGCCGCCGCGCATGTCGGCGCCGATCGCGCGATAGCGGCGCTGCGGGAAAACGGCACGCTCGACCTGGCGACGCGACATGCCATCGAGGTGGCGTTGCCAGTGAGCGCACGGTCCGGGTTCCGTGCGGATCTCGCGCGCGCTGCGCAGGACTATTCGGTGCGCACCATCGTGGCCTCCAATACAGAGGCCGAGGACGAGAGGCTGCTTCGCCAGGCGACAGGTGACGGAGCAGAGTCATTCCGCATCGCCGTCGCCGAGAAGCGCGCCGCCTATGCGACCGATCCCGCCGCTGCGGCCGCGACCACTTCGGCGCCGGTGCGCGCTGCCTGGGCCACGGCGGCACAGTCTCCGGCTGACGTGGACACGCTCAAGACCGCGGTCGCGCTCACCATCCTGGAGCAGCAGCGCCAGGGCGTCGCGCCGGAGCACATCCGCCCCATGCCGGCATCCATGGCCGCAACGCTCACGCCCTCGCTGCAGCAGGCGCTCGACGCCTTCGGCGACGCGATCATCCATTCCGAAGCAAGGTGACGCCATGACGGTCTCGACCGCGATCAACCGCGAGCGCTATGCCACCGACGGCGTCACCACCGCCTTCACCATCCATTTCCCGTTCTTCGACGACAGCGACGTCAACGCGGTCTATGTCGATGCCAGCGGCATCGCCACGGCTCTGTCGCTGTCGAGCGATTTTGCCGTCACCGGCGGTGCCGGCGCCGGCGGCACGCTGACGACGACCGCGACACTCGGCGGCGGCGGCACGCTGACGCTCTATCGCGACATCCCGTTCACCCAAGAAGACGACTATGTCGAGGACGATCCGCTGCCGGCCGACACGCTGGAGGGCGGCTTCGACCGCGCCGCGATGCGCGACCAGCAGCTGAAGGATGCGCAGGACCGAGCGCTCACCTTCCCGGTCACCATCGATCCCGCGGTCTCGGCCGAGTTGCCGGCACCTCTGGGCGACGCGCTGCTCGGCTGGGCATCGAGCGGGCTCGCGCTCGAGAACAAGACGCTGCCCGCCGGCACCGCCGTCTATTCCTCGATCGCCAACACCCAGATCGGCAGCGCGGCGGCGGAGGCTGTGACGCCCGATGCGCTGGCCTCGCTCTGGCAGCAGGGCGCCAACATCGCGACCGCAGCCACGCTGGCGAAGCCGGCCGATGCCAATCTCGGCGGCTTCTATCTCCTGACCGGCACGACCAATGTCTCGAATGGCTGGGCCGGCGAGAAGGCGGGGCGCCGCCTCGCCTTCCGCGCCGTCACCGGCGGCTTCACGCTCGTTCACGGCAGCAATTGGCAGAACAAGACCGGCGCCAACATCGTCACCGCGGCCAACGACACGTTCGAGATGCTGGTCGAGACCGGCGGCGCCTGGCGCATGCTCTCCTACGACCGCGCCGACGGCACCGCACTCACCAGCAGCGCGCCAGCGGTTGTTTCGTTCTCGGCAAACAAGGGCGGCACTGACCAGACCGGCATCGCCTCTGCCACCTCCACAAAGGTCACCTTCGGTACGGAGGAATGGGACATCGGCGGCTATTATGACACCGCCAACTCTCGCTTTACTCCGCCAGCAGGAAAATACTTGGTCACAGCGGCTGTGCTCTTCACCGGAGGCGTGGTCGATCAGAACAACTACTACATCTACGTTTCCAAGAACGGTTCGCCGCTCAAATCGATGGGCTACGTCTCAAGCGGCACGCTGGGAATATCTTGTCCGTTGAGCGTGGCTGTCGATGCCAGTGGTTCGGACTACTTCGAAATCATCTGCCAGGGCGGTGGGGCAGGGAACAAGACCGTATCGGGACAGTCATTCTACTCCTTCTTTCAAGGTTTGAAGGTCGCATGACCAGCCGCTCACGCTACGAGCAGGTGCATGACGGGGAGTGGTGGCTGTTTCGGGAGGGGCGGTCGAACCGGCGGTGCAAGATCGCGTGCTGCGATTGCGGGCTGGTGCATCAGTTCAAGATCCGGCTCCGCGACGGCAAGCTCTACATGCAGGCGAACCGCATGCCGAACGAGACCGGCGGGCGACGAGCGGCGATGCGCGCGGAACGCGAGCAGGAGGAGCGGACGTGAACGGCATTTCGGCCTTCGACCTGATCGCGACCGTGCTGATCCCGATCGGCCTCGCGGTGGTCGGTTGGGTGCAGTATCGCGCGGCGGCGGACAATCGCGCGCTCTGGGGCACCAACAAGGAGCTGCGCGAGCGCATCGATGCGGTCACGCAGAACTACGTGCGGCGAGACGATCTTGCGCAGCATCTGCAGCGGATCGAGTCCGGCCAGGAACGGCTGGCCGACAAGGTCGATCGCCTGACCGAATCCATCGTGACGCCGCTCGCGCGCCTGGCCGAGGCGCTCGGCGCCAAGAGCCGCTGAACGCGCCATCTCCCATGAAAGGATCTCGCGCATGGTCGACTACCAGCTCTCTTCGCTGCTGGCCTCGCTGGGCTTCGCCGTCGCGGCGGTCATCGCCTGGTGGGGCGCCTTGCGCTTCCTCGACGTGCTTGCCGGCGGCTGGCATCACTTCCGGCGTCCCGGCGGGCCGCTCGCGCTCATTCATCAGAGTCCTGTTGCTGCTGCTGATTATTACGGCAAGCGCAATATCGCCGCGGCCATCCTGGTCGGACTGGTTCTCGCCTCGGTACGATTCTGAGTTTAAGAACGCCGCCGCGCATTGGCTGCCGCAAGTGCCCGACTGGCGCTGGGCGAAGGCCCAGGGCATCGCGGAATCGGCGCTCGATCCGAACGCGGTTTCCGCGGTGGGTGCCCGCGGCATCATGCAGCTGATGCCGGCGACCTGGGCGGAGCTCTGCCGCGGTTTCGGCTGGCGCAATGTTTCGCCCTTCTCTGCGCCGCACAACATCTTCGCCGGCGTGTTCTATCAGGCGCGGATGGACCGGGTCTGGAGCGGGCGGGGCCGGAGCGTCGCACAAAGGCATGCGCTTGGCCTCGCCAGCTACAATGCGGGGCCGCGCTCGATCCTCGCAGCCCAGGCGGCGTGTGGCGATGCCGCGTCTTGGCCCGAGATCGCGCCCTGCCTCGCTGCAGTCACCGGCGCCACGCATGCGCGCGAGACCATCGGCTACGTGCAGCGCGTGTCCACGCTGCGCGATCGGATGCCATGATCGGTATGACGCTGGCACTCGCGCGGGGTGGTCTGTGGCTGATGGCCAACCGCGCGTGGCTTAGCTGGGTGGCGGCGGGCCTCGCCGTCGCGGTGCTGGTCGGGCTCTGGCGCTGGGAGCGCCACGACCGGATCGCGGCCGAGAAGGCCGAGCAGGCGGCGCTTTCTGCGCGCGATCTGGCGGAGGCCGATGCCGCGCGGTGGCAGGCGGCTGCCGAAGCGCGCGACCGCGCCCTCGCCGAGCGCGACCAAGCAATCGCGGCGCAATCCGCCGCGATCGAACGGCTGCGCTTCGACGCGGCGCGCGCCGAGACCATCGCGCAGGGCGCGTCCGCCGCCGCGCGAGAGGCTGAGCAGGCAGCCGATGCGCGGATCCGCGAACTGGAGACAGAAGCCCGTGCCAAACCCGATGACGTCCGCCCTCTTGGTCCTCTTGTGCTCAAGCGCGTTGACGGCCTGTTCCAGTAGCGAACGGGAAGCTGCACTCCCGCCGCCGCCGCCCATGCCGGTGGTCGCGGTGCCGGTCGAGGCCGCGCTGCCCTCGGCGATGACCGAACCCTGCCCGCGCCCGCCCTATCGTGTCATCCGCACCGACGTCGATCTCCTCGCCGCGGCCGACGCCTTCAAGGTGTGGGGCGCGTGCAACGCCGCCAAGCTCCGGGCGATCGCCCAGGCTCTCCCTCCTGCTGCCGCGGAATAGTTCCCTGTCCGAGGAAAGTCGTCACGCCCTGCAGATCCTCGATCTTGCATAACATTTCTTGATCGTGGTCATTGGCTCGTTCATTCTCTAGGCAGGCCATACGCGCATCGGGATTTTTGGGGGCTGACTTTGGACGGAAGGGATCGACCACCCGTATCGGTCCTGGTGGTCGATGACGACGACGACCTACGGCACTCATTGCGCGCGTTGCTTGAGTCTTTCGAGTATCGCGTGATCATGGCCGACAGCGCCGACAGCGCCATCGCCGCGGTGGAAAGAGAGACGCCGGATCTCGTCTTGACCGACATCTACATGCCGGGCTCGGACGGGTTCGAGCTGATCAATGCGCTGCGGCGCCAGGATCCCGGCTTGCCGGTGATCGCCATGTCCGGGGGCGGCATCCGCGGCAACTACGACAACCTCTCGATCGCCGCCCATTTGGGTGCCTCGGCCGTCATCGACAAGCCATTCTCCAACGCGTCGCTGGTCGAGACCATCGAGCGCGTCCTGCAGGATCGCCAGCCGCGCTGAAATTGAAAGGCCTGCCGGTTTGCAGCCCGGTCGCCCTTCAAATTCTGGTCATGAAGGGCGGGTAACCTTGGCGGGAGCACGGCAGCGCGCTAGGCTGCGAACCCCACCACCAAACCCATCACACATCACCATCGCGACAGCAGGAGGGAGATGCCATGCCCAGCACCTATATCAACCTGACGGCGAAGGACGGCGGGACGTTCCGCGGCTACTTGGCGACGCCGGCCTCTGGCAAAGGTCCGGGCATCGTGCTCTGCCAGGAGATATTCGGCGTCAACGCCTATGTCCGCGAGGTTGCCGACAGCTACGCCAAGGACGGATACACGGTGCTGGCGCCCGACCTCTTCTGGCGCATCGAGCCCAATGTGGACATGGGCTACTCGCCGCAGGAATGGGAGCGCGCCTTCGATTTCTTCAAGAAATTCAACGTCGATAAGGGTATCGAGGATATCGGCGTCGCGGGCGAGGCCTTGCGGAAGCGGCCCGAATGCTCGGGCAAGGTGGGAGCCCTCGGCTTCTGCCTCGGCGGGAAGCTCGCGTATCTCACCGCCTGCCGCGTCCGCGTCGATGCCTCGGTCTGCTATTACGGGGTCGGCATCGACCAGAACCTCGATGAATCCAAGAACATCAAATGCCCAATGGTGATGCATTTCGCCGATCAGGATCAGTTCGTGCCGATGGAATCGATCGAGAAGGTGAGGGCGCATTTCAAATCCCGGCCGGAGATCGAGATCTACGTCTATCACGGCGTCGATCACGCCTTCGCCAGGTCCGGCGGCGACCATTATGACAAGGCCGCGACCCTGACCGCTCATGCGCGGTCGATGGCGCTGTTTAAGAAGGCGCTGGGTTAGGCTCTGCTGGCGTTTTTTGCATGCTTGTGAGCAGTTTGGCTCACAGTTCAAATCGAGCCTAAGTAGACCCATCTGGGAACCCGCCGCCCGTCGCCGAGTTGATCGACGCCGGTTCGGGGCCACGTTCCTCGCAAGATTCACCTGGTCGCCAGAAAGGATCCAAGATGGCTTCAGCAAGCGCTTCGCTGCACGAAGGCAATCTCAACCCGCTGACGATTGATCAGCACCGGGCGCTCGTCTCGATCCAGGAGGAGTTGGAGGCGGCCGACTGGTACAACCAGCGGGCCGAGGCGGCGACCGATGACGAGCTCCGGGCCATCCTCGAGCACAATCGCGATGAGGAGAAGGAGCATATGGCGATGGTGCTGGAGTGGCTTCGACGCCACGATCCGAAGCTCGATGTGCACTTGCGGACCTATCTCTTCAAGGAAGGCTCGGTGCTGGAGATCGAGGAGGCTGCGACAGCCGCCGAAGCCGGCGTGGAAAGCGGCCAGAGCGGAAGTGAGGGCGGAGGCTCGGCGCAGTCGGATCAGTCGCTCGGCATCGGCAGTCTGCGCGGCACCGGCAGCCTGATCGTCGCGGGGACATGACCAGGAGGGCATGACATGAGCCATCTGCACAAGCATCTGGCGCCGATCTCCGCCGAGGCCTGGCATGAGATCGAGGAAGAGGCCAAGCGCACGCTGAAGGCGACACTGGCCGCGCGCAAGCTGGTCGATTTCGTCGGACCGAAGGGCTGGCAGAAGGCGGCCGTCGGCACCGGTCGGGTGAAGTCGCTGAGCGAAAGCCCGCGCGCCGGGGTGACCGCCGCCCAGCGCCAGGTCCTGCCGCTGGTCGAGCTGCGCGCGGTGTTCGAGCTCGCGCGAGAGGAGCTGGACGCGGTCGATCGCGGCTCGAAGAATCCCGACCTCGATCCCGTGATCGCCGCGGCGCGCAGCATGGCGATGTCGGAGGACGGCGCGGTGTTCCACGGCTATGCCGCCGCCAGCATCAGTGGCATTTGCGAGCAAGCGCCGGGCGGGCCGATCGCGATCACCAAGAACTACGAAGACTATCCGGTCGCCGTCGCGCAGGCGCTGACCCGGCTGCGCAATGCCGGGGTCGACGGCCCCTATGCCATCGCTCTGGGGCCGCAATGCTATACCGGCCTCACCGATGCCACGAAGGGCGGCTACCCGATCATTCAGCATGTGCGGCGGTTGATCGACGGGCCGATCGTCTACGCGCCGGCGGTCGATGGGGCGGTGGTGCTGTCGATGCGCGGCGGCGATTTTCGGCTGACCATAGGTCAGGATTTCTCGCTCGGTTATCTGGAGCACACCGCGGCGACGGTGCAGCTCTATGTCGAGGAGAGCTTCACCTTCCAGGTTCTCTCACCCCAGGCGGCGGTGCGCCTGGCCTATGCGAAGAGGTAGATCAGTCACGCGGCAGCTTTACGCCTCGTAGAGCTGATCCGGTTCGACCAGAACGGCGCCGATGGTCTTCGCCTCACCGCCACGGATCGCGGTGAAGAAACAGCTGCGCCGGCCGGTGTGGCAGGCGACGCCGGTCTGGTCAACCAGGAGAAGCAGGCAGTCGCTGTCGCAATCGACGCGCAGCTCGATGAGGGCTTGCGCTTGGCCCGAGGTCTCGCCCTTGCGCCACAGGCTCTTCCGCGAACGCGACCAGTAGCACACCCGTCCGGTCGCCAGCGTCTCCTCGACCGCAGCGCGGTTCATCCAGGCGAGCATCAGCACCTCGCCGGTATCGTGCTGCTGCGCGATCGCCGGGACGAGGCCGTCGCGGTCGAAGGCGATGCCGTCGAGCAGGGCGCGCGCCGAGGGCTCCAGCCCAGGGATGTCAAGCGGTGCCGCGTTCATTGCGCCGCGCTCTCTCCGGGAACGCCTGCACGGAGGCGCGCGAAGCCGTCGTCGAGATCTGCGATGAGATCCTCGGGATCCTCGAGCCCCACATGGAGCCGCAGCATCGGCCCTTCGTCCTTCCAGGGCTTCGCCGTGCGTGCCTTGCCGAGGTTGGAGGGTACGACCAGGCTCTCGTAGCCACCCCAGGAATAGCCCATCTGGAAGAGCTGCAACCCGTCGAGCATGGCCGCGAGCTGGGCCTGGGAGCAGGGCTTCAGCACGACGCTGAAGAGACCGGACGAGCCTTTGAAATCGCGCTTCCAGATTTCGTGGCCGGGCGTGCCGGGGAAAGCCGGATGCAGCACGCGCTCGACCTCGGGCCGGTGCTGCAGCCAGGCCGCGATCTGCAGCGCTGACTGCTGATGCTGCGCCATGCGCGCGCTCAAGGTCCTGAGGCCGCGTAGCGCCAGATAGCAGTCATCCGGCCCCGCCGCGTACCCCATGCCATGCACCTGGCTCTTGACCGTGTAGAAGTATTTCTCGCGCATCGCGATCGTGCCCATCATCGTGTCCGAATGGCCGACGATGTACTTGGTCGCGGCATGGATGCTGAGATCGACCCCGAAGTTGAGCGGCTTGAAGAAGAGCGGCGAAGCCCAGGTATTGTCGATCATCGTGATGCAGTCGTGCTTCTGCGCGACCGCGACGATCGCCGGCACGTCCTGCACCTCGAAGGTGTGCGAGCCCGGGCTCTCGAGATAGATCACCCGCGTGTTGGGCTGGATCAGCGCCTCGATCCCGGCGCCCAACATGGGGTCGTAGTAAGTGGTGCTGACTCCGAGCTTGGCGAGCTGGTGATCGCAGAGCTTGCGCGTCGGGAAGTAGGTCGTGTCGGTCATTAAAATGTGATCGCCGGTCTTGAGGAACGAAAACAGCGCTCCGGCGATTGCTGCGAGGCCCGACGGCATGGCGATCGCGCGATCCGCTTCCTCGAGATCGGCGATCGCCCGCTCGAAGGCCAGCGTGGTCGGCGTGCCGGTGCGGCCATAGGTGATGTAGTCGAAAGGGCGGCTTTCCTTCTGCTGCATCTCCGCCATGGTGCGGTAGAGCACGGTCGAGGCGTGGTAAACGGGCGGATTGACGATTCCGTGGTTCTCGAACGGGCTATTGCCGGAATGGGTGAGTTTGGTGCGGTCGCGCCAAACCGCGCCACCGCGCGTGGAATCTCGTTTGGGAGCCATGATTTTCTCAGCCGGTCCGCGAGTTAATTAACGGTCCTATCAAACTTGTAGCAGTGGTTGCGGTTGTGTTAAAGGTCAAGAAATCCCCCATAAGAACGCAACAGGGAGTGCGGCGGGGATCCTTCGGCCAAGTCGAAAAGCTGAGTCTCGGAACTCAATTCAGGGAAGGGGTAACAAGATGAATTACCTTCGTTTTGCCGTCGCCGGCGTGGCGCTGGCGGTCGGCTTCTCGGCCGCGGCGAGTGCCGGCACGCTCGACACCGTCAAGCAGCGCGGCAAGCTGGTCTGCGGCGTGAACACCGGCCTCGCCGGCTTCGGCGCGCCGAACGATCAGGGCCAGTGGTCGGGTCTCGATATCGATCTCTGCAAGGCCGTTGCCGCCGCCGTCTTGGGCGATGCGAGCAAGGTGGACTACAAGCCGTTGAACGCCGAGCAGCGCTTCACCGCGCTCCAGTCGGGCGAGGTCGACATGCTGGCCCGCAACTCCACCTGGACGCTGTCGCGCGACACCCAGCTCGGTCTCGATTTCGTCGCCGTCAACTACTACGACGGCCAGGGCTTCATGGTGCGCAAGGAAGCGGGCGTGAAGAGCGCGCTCGACCTCAAGGGCGCCACGGTCTGCGTGCAGGAAGGCACCACGACCGAGAAGAACCTCGGCGATTTCGATAAGGCCAACAATCTCGGCCTGCAGCCGGTCAAGTTCAAGGAATCGGACCAGGCCCGCGGCGCCTATGACGACGGCCGCTGCGATGCCTACACGACCGACGCCTCGGGCCTCGCCGCCGAGCGCACCGCGCTCAAGAACCCCGATGACAACATCATCCTGCCCGAGCTCATTTCCAAGGAGCCGCTCGGTCCGGTGGTGCGGCATGGCGACAATCAGTGGGGCGACATCGTCCGCTGGTCGTTCTACGCCATGCTGGTCGCCGAGGAGCACGGCATCACCCAGGCCAACGTGGACGACGTGAAGGCCAAGAACGGCACGGACAACTCGAACGCCAACGCGGAGATCCAACGTCTGCTCGGCATCACGCCGGGCTACGGCAAGGGTCTCGGCCTGGACGACAGCTGGGCGGTCAACATCATCAAGGCCGTCGGCAACTACGGGGAGTCCTTCGAGCGCAATGTCGGCTCGCAGACCAAGCTGAAGCTGGAACGCGGCTTGAACGCGCTCTGGACCAAGGGCGGCCTGCAATACGCGCCGCCTGTGAACTGAGGCACGCGACATAGAAACGCCCGGCGGAACTGACCGCCGGGCGTTTCGGTTTCCGACAGGATCGGAACGTGGCCACGGAAGTTCAAGGGACAATCAGCACCCCGACTGAGACGACGGCGTGGTGGCGCGACGAGCGCAAGCGCGGCTTCGTAGCACAGATCCTGACCGCGCTGATCGTCGTCGGCTTCTTCTGGTTCATCATCGCCAATATGCTGGAGAACCAGAGGAAGCTCGGGGTTCCTCTCAGCCTCGATTTCCTGAATGGTACGGCCGGCTTCCAGGTCAGCTTCTCGCTGATCCCGATTACCCTCGATTCCAGCATTCTCACCGTCATCAAGACGGGCGTCATCAACACGCTGCTCGCCTCGGCGATCTCGATCGTATGGGCGACGATCCTTGGCTTCTTTGTCGGCGTGCTGCGCCTCTCGACGAATTGGCTGATTGCGCGCATCGCGACCGTCTATATCGAGGTGGTCCGCAACATCCCACTGCTGGTGCAACTGCTGTTCTGGTACATCGGCATCACCAAGATGCTGCCGAACGTGCGCCAGAGCCTGATGCTCGGGCCCTCGATCGCGCTCAACATCCGCGGCCTCTTCGTGCCGAAGCCGATCCCGGGCGCCGGCTCCTGGATCATTCCCGTCGCGCTGGTCCTGGCCATCGTCGGCGCCGTCGCGCTCTATCGCTGGTCGGTCGAGCGACAGAAGGCGACCGGCAAGCAGTTCCCCGCGATCTGGACCGGCATCGTGATCATCATCCTGCTGCCGATTCTCGCTAATATCCTCGCCGGGTCGCCGGTCACCTGGGACCCGCCGGTTCTGACCGGCTTCAACTTCAAGGGCGGTTTCAGCCTTCCGCCGGAGCTGGTCGCG
Organism: Candidatus Cybelea sp.; assembly: GCA_035542015.1. Taxonomy (GTDB): domain Bacteria; phylum Pseudomonadota; class Alphaproteobacteria; order Dongiales; family Dongiaceae; genus Dongia. Next base: position 33,728 of record DATKMF010000098.1, on the reverse strand, counting down.
CTGGTGATGGGGCTTTCGGTTTACACCTCCGCCTATATCGCGGAGATCGTGCGCGGCGGCATCGTGGCGATCAGCCACGGCCAGACCGAGGCGGCGCTGGCACTGGGGCTGCGCCCGAGCTGGAATCTGCGCCTCGTCATCATTCCGCAGGCGCTACGCGTGATCACGCCGCCGCTCACCAGCCAATACCTCAATATCGTCAAGAACTCGACGCTGGCTGGTGCAACCGGTTTCCCCGACCTCTACGCCGTGATCGGCACGTCGCAGAACCAGACCGGCCGTGCCGTGGAGTGCGTCGCCATCCTGATGCTGTTCTACTTGATCGTGAGCCTGCTGATCTCGCTGTTCATGAACTGGTACAACAAGCGCATCGCGCTGGTGGAGCGCTGAGCCATGGCGATGTCCGAAGCTGCCGACGGCGTCGTCCCTTATGAACCCGGCAATCACCCGAGCCTGCCCCCGCCGGCGAGCGAGCGCGGCGCGATCGGATGGCTTCGGCACAATCTCTTCTCCAGCTGGCTGAATGCGTTCCTGACCGTTGCCGGCATGGCACTGATCGTGATCATCGTGCCGCCTGCGCTCAACTGGCTGATCTTCAACGCCACCTGGACTTTCCCGCCGGAGGTGCAGCACCTTGATCGCGCCCCCAATCTGCAGGACTGCCATCCGGGCGGCGCCTGCTGGCTGTTCGTCGAGGCACGGTTCGGCCAGTTCGTCTATGGTTTCTACCCGGCAGCCGAGCGTTGGCGACCGGACGTTGTCTTCGTCGTCACGGTCGCCTGCATCTACTGGCTGCTGGCGGGATGGACGCCGCAGAAGCGCCGGGTCGCGGTCTTCTTCTTCCTGATCTTCCCGTTCCTGGCTTTCTGGCTGCTCTACGGCGGCCTCGGCCTCAGTATCGTCGAGACCCAGAACTGGGGCGGCTTCATGATGACGCTGATCATCGGCGTCGTCGGTATCATCGTCTCGCTGCCCTTGGGTGTGCTGCTGGCGCTCGGCCGGCGCTCGCAGTTGCCGGTCGTGCACATGCTCTCGGTCGGCTTCATCGAGTTCGTGCGCGGCGTGCCGCTGATCACCGTGCTCTTCATGGCGAACGTGATGCTGCCGTTGTTCCTGCCGCCGGGCGTCGAGTTCGACATCCTCCTGCGGGTCCTGATCGGCGTCATCCTGTTCTCCGCCGCCTATGTGGCCGAGGTCGTGCGCGGCGGGCTGCAGGCGATCCCCAAGGGCCAATACGAGGGCGCCATGGCCATGGGGCTCGGCTACTGGCAGATGATGCGGCTGATCATCCTGCCGCAGGCCCTGCGGATCTCGATCCCGGCCTTGGTCAACTCCTTCATCGGCCTCTTCATGGACACGACCCTGGTCTCCATGGTCGGCCTCTACGATTTCCTCAACATGGTGAAAGCGGGCTTCAAGGACGCCAACTGGATCGGCAGCGATATAACCGGTTATGTCTTCTGCGCGCTCGTCTATTGGGTCTGCTGCTTCGGCATGTCGCGCTACTCCATGCATCTCGAGCACAAGCTCCACACCGGGCACAAGAAGCGTTGAGAGGTTCCGCGATGGCACAAGCCGCCCAGCAACCGGTCCAGGCTCCCGGCGACGCACCGATGATCGAGCTCTCGGCCGTCAACAAGTGGTACGGCCAGTTCCATGTGCTGAAAGACATCAACCTCACGGTCTATTCGGGCGAGCGCATCGTGATCTGCGGGCCCTCGGGCTCCGGCAAATCCACCATGATACGTTGCATCAATCGACTGGAGGATCATCAGAAGGGCCGCATCATCGTCGATGGCGTCGAGCTGACCCACGACCTCAAGAAGATCGAGCAGGTCCGCCGCGAGGTCGGCATGGTGTTCCAGCACTTCAACCTGTTCCCGCACCTTACCGTGATGGAGAACCTGACGCTGGCGCCGATCTGGGTCCGCAAGATGCCGAAGAAGGACGCGGAAGAGATCGCGATGACCTACCTGAAGCGCGTCAAGATCCCGGAGCAGGCGGCGAAGTATCCGGGTCAGCTCTCCGGCGGCCAGCAGCAGCGCGTGGCGATCGCGCGCTCGCTCTGCATGAATCCCAAGGTCATGCTGTTCGACGAACCCACTTCGGCGCTCGATCCCGAGATGATCAAGGAAGTGCTCGACGTGATGGTCGAGCTCGCCAAGAGCGGCATGACCATGCTCTGCGTCACCCACGAGATGGGCTTCGCCCGCACCGTCGCCAATCGGGTGATCTTCATGGACCGCGGCGAGATCATCGAGCAGAACGAGCCGGAAGAGTTTTTCCGCAATCCCAAGTCGGAGCGCACGCGGCTGTTCCTGAGCCAGATCCTGCATCACTGAGCGCGCGCCATGCGCCACAGCGGCGACAGCCACCGGCGGGCGCTATCCCCGGCCGAGAAGCCGCGCGATGCCGAGGCCATGGATATCGGTGTCGCTCGTTCCCTGGACGATCAGCTCGGCCAGAACCGCACCGGTTCCGGGGCCAAGCTGAAACCCGTGGCCGCAGAAGCCGAAGGCATGGAACAGGCCCGGCGTCGTGGTGGAGGGGCCGATCGCCGGTGAGCCGTCGGCGGTGTCGCCGTCGACGCCGGTCCAGGTGCGAATGATGGCGAGATTGCGGATTTCGGGCACGATGCGACAGGCCTCGGCCGCGGCGCGGGCGGAGATTTCCGGCAACGGCCGTGAGCGCTTATGTCCGGGTTCGGCGCGGCCCTCGCCGCCACCGAAGATCACGTTGCCTCGCGGGATTTGCCGGAAATAGAGGTCTCCGCCGACGACGCCCAAGACCGGCTGGAAGCGATAGGGCGCGGGCTCGGTCACCATCACCTGCGGCACCTCAGGCTTCAGGGCGACATGCTCGCCGAACCAGCCGGCAATGGCGCTGGCCCAGGCTCCGGCCGCGTTCACCAGGACCGGCGCTGCGAAGCCGCGGCGATCTCGAGTCGAGACATGGAAGCTCGCGCCATCATGCGTCCCCTCCACGACCTCGACCCCTTCGACCAACGTCGCGCCGGCCTTGCGTGCCGCCGCGGCGAAGGCGGGGGAGATGAGACGCGGATTGGCCTGGCCGTCGCTCGGGCAATGCGTCGCGGCGATCACCGAAGGCCCGAGCCAAGGAAACCGCCGGTCGATGTTGGCGCGGTCGAGAAACTCCAGCTGCAGTCCATACTCCGCAACCGCCTGCAGATGCTGCAGCAGCAGGGTGACATCGGCCTCCTTGCGCGCGAGCCGCAGATGGCCCGTCACCGCAAATTCGCCATCGGTGCCGATCAGCTTGTCGAGATCGGCCCAGATCGCCCGAGAGCGGAACGAGAGGGGGATCTCGGCCAGCGCGCGTCCGTGCTGGCGCACGCCGCCGAAGTTGACGCCGCTTGCGCGAATGCCGGCCTGGTCGCGTTCCAGGAGGATGACGGAGCGGCCTGCCTTGGCGAGATGCAATGCGGTCGAGCAGCCCACGATCCCGCCGCCGATCACGATGACGTCGGCGCCGGTCTCGCTCATGATGCCTCTCCGGCGAGCGCGTCGATCGGCACCGGTTTCACCGGCGGCTGGGCGCGCAGGCGGCCGACGGAATCGACGCTGAGCCCGAGCCGCGCTGCCAGCACTTCTGCGCCGGCAGCGCCGCAGACGCGGCCCTGGCAGCGCCCCATCCCGAGCCGCGTCGCGGCTTTCACCCGGTTGATCTCCTTCAGTCCTTGGTCCGCGGCAGCGCGCACTTCGCCGGCGGTCACGTTTTCGCAGCGACACAGAATCGTCGCGTCGGGCAGGCTTTTGGCGAGTCCCGAAGGAAAGGGCATCGCGCGATCCAGGGCGATGCGGAAGCGGCGCCAGCGGCGTAGGACGCCAAGCTCGCGCGCGCTGTCCTGGATCGCGTTGCCAAGATCCAGCAGCACGGCGTTGGCGGCGAGTTTCCCGCGCAGTTCTGCCGCATCCGCGCCCTGGATCCCGGCGCCGTCGCCTGCGAGATAGAGACCTTCGCGCCCCACGGCACGGCCGTGATCATCGGTCTCCGGCAGCCACTGGTTCTGTTCGCGGTCGAAGGCAAAGCGTGCTCCGGCCAATTCCGCCAACTGGCTCTCCGAGCGGAGCCCGTAGCCGAGCGCCACTGCATCGCAGTCGATCCGCTGCATCCTTCCGCCGGCCAGCACGTCGAGCCCGATGACGCGATTCGTGCCCAGGATCTGCGAAGGACAGGCGCGGCCGATCATGGGAACGCGCCTGGCGAGCAGTGTCGCGATGTGACTGATGCCCTTCGCCGCGGTATCCAGCTGCACGGCCATGCCGATCGCATTGAGCGCGAGACCGCTCCAGGACGAGGTCGTCACCACCGCGGCGACCTCGATGCCTGCCTTGGCATACTGCGAGGCCGCGAGTGTGAGCAACGGACCCGAGCCGAGAAAGGCGACACGGCGGCCGATGGCGCAGCCTTGATGTTTCAGCGCGATCTGTGCGCCGCCTAGGGAGAAGACACCGGGCAGAGTCCAGCCGGGCAGGGGCATGATCCGGTCCATCGCGCCGGTCGCGAGGATCAACCGGTCGAACCCGATCTCGGCCCGGCGCCCATCGACCAAAGCAATCAACCGGTTGTCGCTGATTTCGAAGACGGTCGTGCCCGGTCGATAGTCAAGCCGCGCCTTGATCCGCTCGAAGGTCGTGACTAGATCGCGCGCCTTCGCGGCTTCAGTGCTGTAAAGCGCCTCGGCATCCCGCCGGGAGCCAGCATCGGCCGGAGGCTGCTGATAGATGCGCCCGCCGATCCGTGGCGCCTCGTCGATCAGGATCGGCGCCCGCCCATGGTCGATCAGCCGCTCGGCGGCACGAATGCCCGCGGGCCCGGCGCCGACGATGACGATGCCTGCAGTCATGTGCGGGTCACGATCGCCATGCCGTCGCGGACATAGGTCGTGCAGGCGCGGAAGCGATGACCTTCTGTATCGGCGACCCAGCAATCCTGGCAGGCGCCCATCAGGCAGAAGCCGGCGCGCGGCGCTTCAGTGAACTCCGCGACGCGCAGGTGACCGCGGGTGAGCAGGATCGCAGTCAGCACGGTATCGCCTTCGAGCGCGTCGATCGCAACGCCGTCGAGCGTGATGCCGATGCGTCGCCGTCCTTCTTCGGCGATGCGCCGGAATTGCGCTTCGCTGCCGGCCACCTTCAGGAATCCGCGCTGCGCCGCAGGATCTCCTCGGCGACCAGCTTCTGCAGCTGCCAGAGATTGCGGTCGCGGATACCGTGCTCCTCGAGCTTGGTGACGGTGTGGAAGAGATACTCGGCGCCCGACCCGGCATGCCCGCAAGCCTGGGCAAGAATCGCGGCGACTCTCGCATGGTCCTGCTTCTCGACGCGGAACGGCGCTTTTATTCCGGTCCAGAAGCTCAAAGCCTGCACCTTGCCGTGCGGCGTTTCGACCGTGATCCAGCGTACCGCGCCGATACCTTCTCGAATGGACATCTCCCGCCGCAGCAGCCGCACCATCTGCGCGTGATGGTCCTCGTCCGGCAAGCGATAGGCGATGCCGATGCAGCAGCCGCCGGGCTCCAGCACCATCATCAACCCCGGTTGGTCCGGCGAACCGCGCCAGCGCGTTAGCTGCATGGTGAAGGCGCGATGCCAACCGTGCGCAGTTCCACGGCAATGTTCGATGGCATCGAAAGCCGGCTTCCAGATCAGCGACCCATAAGCGAAGAGCCAGAGCGGTCCAGGCCCGCGACGCCTCAAGAGCTCGGCCGCGAGGGTCTCGTAGTCGTCATCCTTGAGTCCGGTCAGGTGGGAAGGGATGCCGAGATCGGGTTCGTCGCGGTGGCATCGCGCGACCAGCTCGGCGGTCAGCGCCATCTTGGATCGTGACTTGCCGGAACGCGAGGACAAACGCGGGAACTCCGCCGAGGACAACGACGGCAAAGATATCAACCACTGCTCAGGTCCGCCAGCCCGGCAGGTCACTTGCCGGCGTTCACATTCCGGTCAGCAGCGGGGCTGAGCTCCGGCAGGCGCGGGATGACATGCATCGGCGCGTAGCCTTCGAGCCTCGGGTCGAGCATCCGCTTGTGCACCTGGCGGACCGGTCGGAAGCCGGCGCGCTGGTATTCGCCGAGGGCCCGCGGATGGTCGAGCGAGCAGGTGTCCACGGTGAGCCGCTGCGGCCCGTAGGACCAGGCCTGATCGACGGCCCAGTTCAGGAGATACTTGCCGAGGCCGCGACCGATGAACTCCGAAATGAGGCCGAAATAGGCGAAGGCGATGTCGGGTTTCGGCCTCCGGTCGAGCTCGACGAAGCCCGAAGGCTGGCCGCCGCTGTAGAGCACATAGAGCTCGACCTCGGCATGCGCGACCAGCGACAGCAGCGTCTCGTCCGACATGCGGCGTCGGTCGGTCCAGAGCCACTCCTCGCCGACCGTGTTGTAGAGGAAACGATAAAAGGCGATGGTCGGGTTCTCGACCCGGAGCAGCGCATGCTTGCCCGGCGGCAGCGGGATGGTCGGTCGCGTCGGCGGCGCGGTCATCTCCATGTATGTGACGACGACATCGATCTCGGCTGAGGAGAGATCGACATCGCCCTTGTCCAGCCAGCGACCCATCACCGCGTGCGTCGCCTTCTCGTAGCCAAGGTGCTGGTAGAAATCCTGCACCGCGGGATTCTCAACGCGCACCATGAGATTACATTTCGGCATGCCGCGTGCGACCAGCCAGGCCTCGGCGAACTGCACCAGGTGCCGTCCATGGCCGCGCCCGCGAAAGTCAGAAGCGACGGCGAGCTTGTAGATCCACCCGCGATAGCCGTCATGCCCCACCAGCACCGAGGCCGCGACTCGCCCGTCCTCCCGGCCGATGTAGAGCAGGCAATTGCCATTCTTCTGGATGCGCGCGATCTCGGCCTTGGGATCGTTGTAGTCCTTCAGGATCCCGGTCTCGCGCCAGAGCGCCACGACGGCGTCGAAATCGCCGTTGGCATAGGGAAGCACGATCACGATAGAGCGGCCCCCGTGGGCGCGACAGTGGGTTCGACCGGCGTCTCGCCCGGCAGGCCCCATTCAGCCCAGGATCCGTCATAGACCGCGACGTCGCGATGGCCGATGAGCTCGAGCCCGAGTGCGAGAACGCAGGCGGTGATGCCGGAGCCGCAGGTCGTCACCACCGGTTTCTTTGGATCGACCCCGGCTGCGGCGTACTTGGCACGCAGCTGATCCACCGGAAGGAACGTGCCGTCCGGCCGCAGCAGCTGGTTGTAAGGAAGGTTGAGCGAGCCGGGGATGTGCCCGGCGCGGCGGCCGGGCCAGAGCTCCGGCTCGGTCGCGTTGAAACGGCCCGCGGCGCGCGCATCCAGCACCTGCTCGCGATGCGTCTTCAAGTTCTCCAGCATCTGCCGCTTGGAGCGAACCATGGTGTGGTCGAGCCGCGGCGTGAAGTGGCGCTCGCGCAAAGTCGGCGGCGTGTCCTCGACCGGACGACCTTCCGCCAGCCATTTCATCACCCCGCCGTCGAGAACGGCAACGTCGCCCGCTCCGAAGATGCGGAAGGTCCACCAGACCCGCGGCGCGCCGAGCCCGCTATTGCCGTCATAGACCACGATCCGCGCGCCGTCACCGATCCCGAGCTTCTTCATCCGCGAGGCGAACTTGTCGGCCGGCGGCAGCATGTGAGGGAGATCGACCGAGGTATCGCTGATCTCGTCGACATCGAAGAAAACCGCGCCCGGAATGTGCCGCTCGTCATATTCGGCGCGCGCATTCTTCTTCTGCATCGGCAGATACAGTGTGGCATCGACGATGCGCAGGTCCGGCGCGCCGAGATGCTCCTGCAGCCAGTCGGTGCTGACGAGGGCGGTGGTATCGGGGGGAATGGCCAAAGTGTGTCTCAGATTTTGAAGGCGAGGTTGACGCGGCGATTCATCTTGCCCTTGCTCTCGATCTTCACGCATTCGACCAGGCCGATCTCGCCGGTGCGCGACACATGCGTGCCGCCGCAGGGCTGCAGGTCCACGCCGTCGATCTCCAGCAGCCGCACCCGGCCCTGGCCCATCGGCGGCTTCACCGACATGGTGCGCACGAGCTCGGGGCGCGTCTGCATCTCCTCGTCGGTGATCCAGCGCGTTCCGGTTGGATGATCCTCGGAGACGAGGCGCTGCAACTCGCGCGTGATCGCCTCTTTGTCGAGATTGCCTTCCGGCAGGTTGAAATCGAGGCGGCCCTTGCCGTCGCTGACCTGGCCGCCGGTAACATCGCCCTTGATGATCGAGGAGAGCAGATGCAGGCATGTGTGCATGCGCATGAGGCGATGCCGACGCTCCCAGTCGATCTCGGCCGTGACGGGCATGCCCGGCGCGGCCGGAGGCGCGCCGTCCGCCGGCACATGCACGATCTCGCCCGGTGTCGTGCCTTTGATCGTGTCGCGGATCGCGATCACCGTGCCGTCCGCCGCCCGCAGGCGCCCGGTGTCGCCCGGCTGGCCGCCGCCCGTGGGGTAGAACACGGTGCGATCGAGCCGGATACCCTTCTCATCGACCGCGGTGACGATGGCGTCGCAGCTCTTGAGATACGCGTCTTCGCGGAACAGCTCGCCAGTCTTCAGGTCCATGCCTTCCGATCCATGCCTGTCTTCCCGGACCCGCATCATAGTGGGGCGGCCTTGACGGTCAAGGATGCCACTCCTAGCGTGGCTTCAGAAGATCAGGGGAATACCATGGGCAAGCCGATCGTCTACGGACCGCGCTACAGCGTCTATACGAGAGCCGTGCTGATGGCGCTCCATGAGAAGAAGGTCGCGGCCGACGTGATCGAGATCGACATGGACGCCAACGCGCACAAGGCGCCGGAGCACCTGAAGCGCCATCCCTTCGGCATGCTGCCCGCCTTCGAGCACAATGGCTTCGCGATCTACGAGTCCCTGCCGATTCTCTGCTACATCGACGATGCCTTCCCCGGTCCACGCCTCACCCCCGGCGACATCCATCGCCGCACCCGCGCGTTGCAGATCATCGGTGTGATCAACTCCTACGCCTATCGCCCGCTGGTCTGGGGCATCTTCGTGCCGCGCACTTTTTCGAAGCCGGATCGCGTCGTCGATGATGCCGCGATAGCCGATGCGGTGAAGACCGGTGGATACGCGCTCAAGGCGATCGAGGATCTCACCATGAACCCCGACCCCTTCCTGACCGGTCGCCAGATCAGCCTCGCGGACCTGCTGCTGGAACCGGTGATTCACTATCTGGCGATGACGGTGGAAGGGAAGGCGATGCTGCCCAATGTGCCGAAGCTCGCCACCTGGCACGACGCGCTGCAGACTCGGCCGAGCGTCAAGGAGACCGTGCCGGTGCTGTGAGCTACAACCAGTCCGGCGTCGGCAGGTTCTTCGAACGCAGGAACTCCGGATTGAACAGCTTGCTCTGGTAGCGCGTGCCGAAATCGCAGAGCAAGGTGACAATGGTGTGGCCGGGGCCAAGCTCCTTCGCCAATCGGATCGCGCCGGCGACGTTGATGCCGGTCGAGCCGCCGAGGCAGAGGCCTTCGTGCTTCAGGAGATCGAACACGATCGGCAGCGCCTCGCTGTCCGGGATCAGGTAGGGGAAATCGACCGGCGTGCCTTCCACGTTCTTGGTGATGCGGCCCTGGCCGATGCCTTCGGTGATCGAGCTGCCGGAAGACTTGAGCTCGCCGGTCTTGAAATAGCTGTAGAGTGCAGCACCTTCCGGGTCGGCCAGCGCCACCTTCACCTTCGGGTTGCGCTCCTTCAGGAAGATGGCGCAGCCGGAGAGGGTGCCGCCGGTACCGACGGCGCTCACGAACCCGTCCACCGTGCCGTCGGTCTGCTGCCAGATCTCGGGCCCCGTCGTGGTGTAGTGGCCGTGCCGGTTGGCGACATTGTCGAACTGGTTGGCCCAGATGACGCCGTTCGGGTTGCTGTCCTTCAATTCGTCGGCGATCCGCGCGGAAACCTTCACGTAGTTGCCGGAATCCTTGTAGGGCACGGCAGGCACTTCCTTGAGCTCGGCGCCGGCCAGCCGCAGCATGTCCTTCTTTTCCTGGCTCTGGGTCTCCGGGATCACGATCAGCGTCTTGTAGCCGCGCGCGTTGCCCACCAAGGCAAGACCGATGCCGGTATTGCCAGCGGTGCCCTCGACGATGAGCCCGCCCGGCCGGATCTGCCCCCTCTGCTCGGCATCGGTGATGATGGCGAGGGCCGCGCGATCCTTCACCGAGCCGCCCGGGTTCAGAAACTCCGCCTTGCCGAGAATCGTGCAGCCGGTCAGCTCCGAGGCTTTCTTCAGCTTGATCAACGGCGTATTGCCGATCGTGTCGACGAATCCCTGACGAAAATCCATGATCGCTTCCGGGTTTACGCGGTGAAGTGTGAAATCGCGGTGAGGCGTAGCCTAGGCAGGCACGTTTTTTCGATCAAGGGCCGGAAACGGGCCAATCCAAATTCCGGAGCGTTTGTGGGATATGCCGAAAACTATACCGGCGGAGATCCGCGGCGGCAGGGCCGGGGCAGTCCACATCGATGATCGAACGCGTGAGCGGGGTGAAGGCCGCACGAAAATGGTTCTTCGCCTTGGCGCAGAGCAGGCCGACCGTGCCGAGATCGATCCCATGCAGCGCGAAATAGCCGGGATCGTTCGGCGCGACGCAGCGCTCGGTGACGATGACCCGGATGCCGTCGATCTCAAGCAGCGCGGTCTTGCCGAGATCGACGGGCAGATCGTGCTCCATCGGGCCCTGATTGCGGAATCGCCCGTCGGTCAGCTTCAGCACCCGCGCCTGGACCCGGACCGGCGGACCGAAGGCATTGGTGACGCGGCCGCCAAGCGTGGCATGGAGCACCGCGCCTTCGCCCTCGCGATGGGCGCGCATCACCAGCGCCGGGTCGAAGAAGAAGGCAAAGACCGTGGGCACGTTCGGTCTTGCTTCGTGCAGCGCGCGGAAGAAAGCGGGCGTATCGCCGATGCCGCCGGAGAGCGGGTTGTCCGCCGGGTCGACGATGGCCGCCGGCTTGCCGCCTGAAGAGGCCAATGCCTGCGCGATCGCCTCGCTTGGGCCGGGCAGATGGACGGCGAAGGCTGCACGCCGCGCGGCAATGGCGTCGGCGAGATCGCGCGCCGCATGCTCGGCAAGCGCCCGATCTCCGTCGGCATAGACCAGCGCGCTTGGTCCCGCAAAGGGAGAGTCGCCATAAGCGAAGCCGCCGAAGACCGAGGCGTCGAGGATGCCCGGCTTCGCGCGCCATGCCGCCGCGAGCGCTGCGAGCTCTGCCATCGGCCCCTCGCCCGTGCGCATGTTGAAGCTCGGCAGGATCGTCGGCACTTTGGTGAGAGCGCCAACGGGATGCAGCCGGCCCTCGGCCACGCCGGTCACGAGAGCGATCGCGCGCGCCGCCGTTTCGTCCATGTCGACATGCGGATAGGTCTTGTAGCCGACAGCGACGTCGATGCAGTCGATCATCGCCTGGCCGAGATTGGCATGGAGATCGAAGCTGACCCCGAGCGGCGTCCGCTCGATCACGCTGCGCACCTGTCGGAGCAGGTCGAGCTCCGGCGTCGGATCGTCCTCCGTGACGGTGGCGCCGTGCAACGAGAGATAGACCGCGTCCCACTGGTCGCGGCTCAATCCGTCGAGGATCGTGTCGCGGATCTCGGCGAAGGCGCCGCGGGTCATCGGCCCGCCGGGCGGTGCGGCAGTGCAGAGCAGGAAGGTGACCTGCCAGTCGTGACTACGCTCGGCGAAATCGACCGCAGCGCCGATCTCGGTCGCCGTGCCGCGATAGAACGCCCTGGCCGCATCGCCCTTGACGAACTCCCGCGCCTCGAAGTCCGGCATGCCGGCCGGCACGGGCGAGAACGAGTTGCCCTCGTACCAGAGCCGCGCGACGGCGAGCTTCCTCATCGCAAGCTCAGCGCCACAGCTGCTTCATCCGATCGCGGTTGAGCAGCATCCATTGCAGCGCCGTGATCAACGGGCCGTTGCCGGTGCTGCCCGAGGCGAGCAGCTCCGGAACTTGCGCGACGTCGAACAGGGTCGAGCGGATGTCTTCGTGCTCCTCGGCGAGACCATGGGTGCCGACCACGTGGCTGGAATCCATGCGGCCGCAATAGAAGATCAGCACCTCGTTGGTCATGCCCGGGCTCGGCAGATAGCGGAACATTTCGACAAGATCCGTGAGCGTGCAGTTCGCCTCCTCGATCGCCTCCCGTCGAGCGAGATCCTCAAGGCCCTCATCCCGATCAGCAATCCCGGCGATGAGCTCGCGCTGCCAGGCGGGGAAGCCGGCGAGATGCGCCGCCAGGCGGAACTGCTCGATCAGCAGGATCTTGTCGCGGACGGGATCGTAGGGCAGCACGGCGACGGCCGATGTCCGCACCACGATCTCCCGGGTCATCGGTCCGATCATCCCGCCGTCGAAGCGTTCATGCCGCACCGTGAACTTCGCCAGCTTCATGAAGCCTTGCGAGAGCCATTCCTGCCCCAGGACCTCGACCTTTCCGTCCATGCGCACCTGCACCGTTTGAGCCGGGCCGCACTATACAGCCGGAGGGGCGGAAAGCTAGATTGCCGGCCCAAAAGGGAGGGATCATGTTTCGCGACCCGCGTTATGACCTGCTGTTCGAGCCGGTGAAAATCGGCCCGGTAACGGCGAAGAATCGCTTTTTCCAGGTGCCGCATTGCAACGGCATGGGGCATCACAACCCCGAGGGCCACGCCGCCATGCGCGGCGTGAAGGCGGAAGGCGGCTGGGCCGTGGTCTCGACGGAGGAGGTGGAGATCCACCATTCCGGCGACGTCAGCCCTTACATCGAGGGCCGCCTGTGGGACGACCGTGACATCCCCGGTCATGCGTTGATGTGCGAGGCGGTGCACAAGCACGGTGCGCTCGCAGCGATCGAGCTGACGCATAACGGCACCTCGGTTTCCAACCTCTCCAGCCGTGAGCCCGCCATCGGCCCGTCGCATCAGATGACCAACTACTATCCCTGGCAGGCGCGGGCGATGGACCTGGAGGACATCCGCGCCTATCGCCGCTGGCACCGCGCAGCGGCCTTGCGGGCGAAGAGGGCCGGCTTCGACATCGTCTATGTCTATGCCGCTCACGATCTCAGCATCGCCCTGCATTTCCTGCAGCGCCGGCGTAACCGGCGCACCGACGAATACGGCGGCCCGCTCGAAAATCGCGTGCGGCTGCTCCGCGAGCTGATCGAGGACACCAAGGAGGCGATCGGCGACACCTGTGCCGTCGCCGTGCGCTTTGCCGTCGATGAGAAGATGGGCACCGACGGGCTGTTGCATGATGGAGAGGCGCGCGACGTCATCGGCCTGCTGGCGGAGCTGCCCGACCTCTGGGACGTGAATGTCAGTCCCTGGCGCCACGATTCCGCCGTGTCGCGCTTCTCCGAGGAGGGACATCAGGACCATTACATTGCCTTCGTGAAGCAGCTCACCACCAAACCCGTTGTGGGCGTCGGCCGCTATACTTCGCCCGATCGCATGGTTCAGCTGATCAAGCGCGGCGTGCTGGATTTCATCGGCGCGGCGAGGCCTTCAATCGCCGATCCCTTCCTGCCGAGGAAGATCGAGCAGGGGCGACCCGACGACATCCGCGAATGCATCGGCTGCAACATCTGCGTCTCCGGCGACATGACCATGTCGGCCATCCGCTGCACCCAGAACCCGACCATGGGCGAGGAATGGCGCAAGGGCTGGCACCCGGAGATCATCCCGGCGAAGCAGTCCAATGACCGAATCCTGGTGGTCGGCGCCGGGCCGGCCGGGCTCGAAGCTGCGCGCGCCCTCGGCCAGCGGGGCTACGAGGTCCACCTCGCCGAGGCGACTGCGGAGCTCGGCGGACGGGTGAACAAGGAGTCGAAACTGCCCGGTCTCGCGGTCTGGGCTCGGGTGCGGGACTATCGCATCCACCAGCTCTCGAAGCTCCACAGCGTGGAGATCTATCGCGACAGCCACCTCAGCGCCGAGCAGATCCTCGATTTCGGCTTCGAACGTGTGGTGCTGGCGACCGGTGCCCGCTGGCGCCGCGACGGCGTCGGGCGCAGCCATTGGAAACCGGTTCCCGGTCTCGACGGCGCGCACAGCTTCTCTCCGGACGACGTCATGGACGGACGCCTGCCGGCGCGCGACCCTGTCCTGGTCTTCGACGACGACCACTACTACATGGGCAGCCTGGTCGCCGAGCGCTTGGCGGGAGAAGGTCGCAGCGTGACGCTGGTGACGACCGGCGACGTCGTCGCGAGCTGGACCTCCAACACCCTGGAGCTCATCCCGATCAACACCCAGCTGCGCCGTCTGGGCGTCACGGTCATCACCGCCCACAGCCTCGTGTCGTTCGACGGAGAGGAAGTGCTCCTTGCCAGCAACTACGGCGAGCCCGAGCGCCGTCAACCTGCACGCGCCGTGGTGAGCGTCACATCACGTTTGCCGGAGGAGGCGCTTTATCGTGAGCTGGTCGCCGATCCGGAACGGCTGGTCGCGGCCGGGATCACGTCGGTGACCCGCATCGGCGACTGCCTGGCCCCCGGCTTCATCGCCCACGCGGTCTATTCCGGCCACCGCTACGCCCGCGAGCTTGATGCGCCCGAGATCGGTGATGCGGTGCCGTTCAAGCGCGTGGTCTACGGGACGGTCTGGTCCTGAGGCCGCCTTCGGCTATTCCGCCGCGGTTGCCTTATGCCGCGACGGAATATTCGCCAGCGCCACAAAGGCGGTCAGCAACTGCACCGCGCCGCCGAGGCAGAGGGCGATGTGCAGACCTTCTGTGCCGCCCTCGGCAAACGCATAGACTGCGCCCAGCACGGCGACGCCCACGGTCGCGCCGACCATGCGGGCCACGTTGAGCAGCGCCGCGGCGGTTCCCGAGCGGGCGACGCTCACAGCACTCACGGCGACATGGGTCAGCGGGCCGGTGGCGAGTCCCATGCCGAGCCCCGCCATGCAGAGCCCGATTTCCGGCAGCAGCAGCGAGGATTGGCCGGCGGAGAGACCGGCGAGGATCACGCCGCAGCCGATGATCGCAACGCCGGCGCCCGTCATGAGCCGGTCGCCGACGCGGTGGCCGAGTGCCCCGGAAAAGGGCGAGACCAGCACGAAGATGGCGGCCATCGGCACCAGCGCGAGACCGGCGCCGACGGCGCCGAGCCGCCCGGAGCTCTGCCAGGTCAGCATCAGGAGGAACAGCAGCCCATACATGCCGAAGGTCATGCCGGCCGTCGCGGTGATGGCGCCGGTGAACTCCCGGCGGCGGAACATGTCCAGCGGAACCAGCGCGCCGTCGCCGCGCTTTGCCTCGACCCGCAGGAAGAGGATCAGGGCTGCGATGGAGACGGCGAGGGCGACGCCTGCCGCTAGCCCATGTTCGTGCGCTTCGATGGCCGCCAGCGCGAGCCCACCCAGTGCGCCGATCCCCAGCAGCTGCGCCGGCGCATCGAAATGACGGCCGTCGGGATCGGCCGATTCCGGCACTACGGCCGGCGAGAGGGCAAGCGCGGCGATTCCGAAGGGCACGACCACGAAGAAGATGCTGCGCCAGCCGAACTGGTCGATCAGCAAGCCGCCGACCGTCGGGCCGATGATGAAGGCGAGGCCGTTGGTGCCGGTGAAGATGCCGAGCGCCCGCGCCCGCGCCTTGCGGTCGGGCCAGGCGACGCGGACCACAGCCAGAGAGGCCGGCAGCATCAGGGCGGCGCCGATTCCGGTCAGGACGCGGCCAGCAATTAGGATCGAGATCGAGGGCGCTGCCGCGCAGAGCAGCGAAGCGGCCGTGAAGACCGCGGCGCCTGCCATGAACACGCGCCGTCGGCCGTAGAGATCCGCAAGCAGCCCGCCGGTCAGCAGCAGGACGGCGTAAGTCAAATTGTAACCATCGATCACCCATTGCAGGGCGCTGACGCCCGCATGGAACTGGGCGCCGATCGGCCGCGTGGCGAGATTGACGACCGAGGTATCGAGCTGGGCGATCAGCATGGCGAAGCAGAGCGTTGCCAAGGTGAGCCCGGGTCGTCGCAGTGGGCTCGCGTCGCTGGCGAGCGCGTTCTTCTTCATGCAGCTCGGCGATAGATTATTCATCATGCGTACCCTTGCAATGCGATGATCAGAATGTAGGCAGTGCCGCCGCGTGGATGCTTCGGGTGCGGCCGAAATATGCGTGTGGTATCAGCGCCGCACGATCCGATTGTTGCGGTGGACGGACGATTGTTGACACCACGGTGTCAGGAAACGCCTCGGGCGACTGCCTAGTATCCCATTCGGGGATAGAGTCGCGCCGCGACGGCGGTCAGAAAGGCCGTTGCGCCAAGCAGGATGCCGAAATCGAGCCGCAGCCCGTATTCCGAAGTGCCGGAAACCAGCATCAGGGCGCGAAGCGCATCGACCTCATACGTCAATGGATTGACATGGGAGATGGCGCGCAGCCAGCCCGGCATCAGGGAGAGCGGGTAGATCGCGTTGCTGGCGAAGAAGACGGGCATGGTCAGCACCTGACCGATGCCCATGAACCGCTCGCGGGTTTTCACCAGACAGGCGACGATCAGGGAGAAGGTGGAGAACAGCGCGGCGCCGAGCACGATCACCGCAAGGACGCCGATCATATCGACGATGTTGAGCGAGACGCCCACGCCGAGGACAAGAGCAAGCACATAGACGATCACCGCCTGGGAAAGTGCCCGCATGCTCCCGGACAGCGCCTTGCCCATGACCAGTGCTGAGCGCGGGGCAGGGCTGGCGAGGTAGCGCTGCAACACACCGAGATCACGCTCCCAGATTGCCGAGATGCCGTTGAAGATCGCGACAAAGAGCACGCTCTGGGCGAGGATTCCTGCGGAGAGAAAATCGAGATAGCGCATGTTCCCGGGAGAGACACCGCGGACCCCGGCCATCACTTCGCCAAACAGCATCAGCCAGAGCACCGGCTGAATCGCGCGCATCACCAGCTCGATCGGGTCGTGGCGCAGCTTCTGAAGCTCAGCCGCGGCCACGGCATAGGTCTGGGTTGCAAAGTCTACCAAGAATCTTCCAGGGACGCTCTCACCCATGCTCACGGGCGGCTCTCCGCGCGCGCTTGGTGTCGGCGTATCCGCCGTGCAGCTCGGCGTCGCCTTCACGGCCTACGAGCTTGATGAAGACGTCATCGAGCGTGGCATCGGGGCCGGCCTTCGCCCGCAGCTCTTCCGGCGTGCCGATGGTTACAATCCGGCCGCGGTCGATGAGGGCGATCCGGTCGCAGAACTCGTTGATCTCCTCGAGATGATGCGAGGTGACGACCATGGTCGTCCGGTACGTCTTCCGGAGATCGAGGACATGGTCCCAGACGGCGTCGCGGGCGGCGGGATCGAGGCCGACCGTCGGCTCGTCCAGGAACAGCACCTTCGGGCGATGCAGCAGGCTCTGGGCGATCTCCAACCGGCGGATCATCCCGCCCGAATACTGGCCGACGAGGTGGCGGGCGGCTTCCGAGAGGCCCATTCTGGCAAGGGCGCGGGCGATCCGATCTTTGCGTTCCCGGCTTGAGATGCCGTAGAGCCTTGCCGACAGCAACATATTCTCATAACCGCTGAGCGAGCCATCGGCCGAGAGCAGCTGCGGGACGTAGCCGATCTGCCGCCGGACCTCGCTTGGTTGGCGGCCTATGTCATAGCCGGCGATGGTTGCGGTCCCGGCGCTCGCCGGCAGCAGGGTGGTCAGCATCTTGATGAGGGTGCTCTTGCCGGCGCCGTTGGGTCCGATCACGCCGAAGATCTCCCCCTCGGCGATCGCAAAGCTCGCTTGGTCGACGGCCGCGACCGCACCGAAGCGCCGGGTCAGCTCGCGCACGTCGACCGTGGGAAGAGAGGAGGCTTCAGGCATGAAGGCTAGGCTCTCGCAGCGGCGCCTGGAGACGCCGGCACACCGATTGTGCGTAATACGTGCGCCGAGGCATTCCCCGGCGCATTGATCTGGGTCACACCCGTCCCTTGCCGTCCGCGGCGGTTCCGGCTAAGAGCCACCCCATGCTGGAGCACCTCAAGGACAAGAACCGCGCCTGGGCGGCGCGCAAGGTCGCGGGCGACCCTGGATTCTTCAAGCGCCTCGTCGCCCAGCAGGCGCCGGAATATCTCTGGATCGGCTGCTCGGACAGCCGGGTACCCGCCAACGAGATCGTCGACCTCGATCCCGGCGAGATGTTCGTGCACCGCAATGTCGGCAACCTTGCGCCCCCGCAGGACGCCAACTATCTCTCGGTCCTGCAGTTCGCCGTGGACGTGCTCAAGGTGAAGCATGTGCTGGTGGTGGGGCACTATGGCTGCGGCGGCGTCCGGGCGGCGGTCGATGGCGAGCGACGCGGCCTGGTCGATCACTGGCTGCACCCGATTCGCGAGCTGCACCATGCGCACCGGCATGAGCTCGGGGCCATCGTGAACGAGCAGGCGCGACTCAATCGGCTCTGCGAATTGAATGTGGTCCGGCAGGTGAAGAACGTCGCCTCCGATGTCTTTGTGCAGGAGGCCTGGGCGCGCGGCCAGCCATTGAGCGTCCACGGCTGGGTCTATTCGCTTTCGAACGGTCTGGTGAACGATCTCAATGTGACGGTCAGCCGGCCGGAGGATATTGAACGCCTGGATTAGTGCGGAGACGAACATGCTCTACGCCATCCTCTGCTACAACGACGAGAACGTGATCGCGAAGTGGTCCCAAGCCGAGGACGACGCTGTGATGGCGCGGCTGGGCGGCATTGCCGAGAAGCTGGCCGCGCGCGGCAAGCTCGGACCCGTGGCACGCCTGGTCCCGACCAAGCAGGCGAAGGCCCTGCGCAAGGGCAGCGGCGGCCCGGCGGCGGTCACAGATGGGCCGTTTGCCGAGACCAAGGAGCATCTGCTCGGCTTCTACCTGGTGGATTGCAAGGACGTCGATGAGGCGGTCGGGATCGCCAAGGAGCTGCAGGCCGCCAATTCCGGCCCCAGCGCCTACGAGATCCGCCCGGTCGCCTTCTACACGCCCGGCACCAAGCCGGTCGAGCGCGTCGCCTGATTGAAACGCGCTATTCGATATACCCCGCCATCGTGGCGGGCGAGGGCGGGTGCTGGCGGTATTCGCTGCGCGGATCGAGCTCCGGCGCGCCGTAGGTCGCCTGGGTCATCGGTACGGCGACATAGTCGCTCTGCTCCTTCGGCGTCTTGGCACGGCGCATCAGCACGCGCACGATGGCGAAGCCGCCGACGAAGATGAAGCAGACGGCGGCGAACAGCAGCAGGCCCTGCGGTCCCACTTCGCGCATCAGCAGGCCGGCGGTCGCCGGGCCGAAACACGAGCCGAGGCCCCAGGCGAACAGCAGGCCGCTTGAAGCGGCAACGAAATCCTGGCGTTCGACATAGTCGGTCACCTGGCCGACCGCGAGCGCATAGAGCGGTGATTCGAACGCGGTCAGGATGAAGAACAGCACCACCAGCTGCTTGAAGCTGGCGCCGGGCATCGAATAGAGGACGAGCGCGGTCGCCGCCGCGATCAGCATGTTGCCGATGATCACCGGGCGCCGGCCGTAGTTGTCCGAGACCCAACCGATCGGATATTGCGTCACCAGGGCGGCGATGGTCGTGATGGAGTAGAGCAGGCTCAGCTCCTTCTCGCCGTAGCCGTGGTTGTCGATGTAGGCCGGCATCAATCCGTAGAGCCCGCCGTTCATCATGCCGGAGCCGAAGGCGCAGACCACGCCGGTCGGGGAGATGCTGAAGAGCTTCGCGATCGAGAGATATTTGTGCTCGCCGATCTCCGGATTGCCGACTTTAGTGATGGCGAGTGGGATCATTGCGGCGGAGAGGCCGATCGTCACCAGGACGAAGAGCAGGATGCCGCCCGGCTTGTCGAAATTGAGCAGCAATGGCGAGACGCCGGAAGCGGCCCAACTTGCGGTCGTGTACATGGCGAAGACCTGGCCGCGATTCTCCTCCGAGGACTTGTCGGTCATCCAGGATTCGATGACCACGAAGGCGCCCGCCAGCGCATAGCCGGCAAAGAAGCGCAAGGCGACCCAGAACAGCGGTTCGTGCAGCACGATGTAGAGGATCGCGATATTGGAGGAGGTGACCGCGAACACGCCGAAGGCCCGGATGTGGCCGACCCGGTCGATCATGCGCTGGCAGGTGAGGGTGCCCAGCAGGAAGCCGATGAAATAGGCCGAAGCTGCGGCACCGACCACGAAGGTCGAGGCGCCCGTTGTGGAGAGCCGATAGCCGATCAGGGGCGACATGACGCCGAGCGCACCCTCCATGAGCACGACCGCACAGAGCACCGGCGCCACCGGCTGAAAGCATTTCCACATCGGATGTCCCCCGGGGATGTCCCCCGCATCGGCCCCTATTTGTAGCCGCGAACCGGGCTCGCTGTCGAAGCCTCGCCGCGAACCGGTTGTCACGGGCTTGACACGGCGGCGCCTGATGACGAAGGATGGGCGTACTCAGCGGGGTGCCCCGAAGCCGAAAGGCCCTGGGGCTGAGAGATGCGATGGATCGCGTCAACCCGATGAACCTGATCCGGTTAGCACCGGCGGAGGGACATGAGTCAGCGATCCAATCCTTCATTTCGCTGCTTCCTCTCCGTTCGGGCAGAGGAGGTCTCGTCATGCGTCTTACCATCCCATCGCTCATTCTGGCCGCGATCCTCGGTATTGCCTCGGCCGCGGCCGATACGCCGAAGCTGACGGTCTACACCTACAGCTCCTTCACCGCCGACTGGGGGCCCGGCCCGAAGATCACGCCGATCTTCGAGAAGCAATGCGGTTGCAAGATCGAATGGGTCGGGGTCGAGGATGGCGCCGCGCTGCTCTCGCGGTTGAAGCTGGAAGGCAAGAACACGCCGGCCGACGTCGTGCTCGGTCTCGACACCAGCCTCACCGCCGAGGCCGCGTCGACCGGGCTGATCGCGCCCCACGGCGTCGACTTGAACGCGCTGAAGCTGCCGATCGCCTGGGACGACAAGGATTTCGTTCCCTTCGACTACGGTACGTTCGCCTTCATGTGGGATGCGGAGAAGCTCCAGGATCCGCCGAAGAGCCTGGCCGATCTCGCCCAGGGTGGAGCCGAACCGAAGATTCTGCTCGAAGACCCCCGCACCAGCACGCCGGGCCTCGGCCTCATGCTCTGGGTGAAGGCGGTCTACGGCGACAAAGCCGGCGAAATCTGGAAGGGGATCGCACCCAAAATCCTCACCGTCTCCAAGAGCTGGGACGAGGCCTACGGTCTCTTCACCAAGGGCGAAGCGCCGCTGGTGCTCTCCTACACGACGTCCGAGGCCTATCACGTGATGGAGGAGAACACCCAGCGCTACAAGGCGCTGGTCTTCCCCGAAGGCAACTATATGCAGATCGAGGTCGCGGGGATGTTGGCGACGTCGAAGCACGCGGACCTTGCCAAGCAGTTCCTACAGTTCCTGATCTCGCCCGATTTCCAGAAGGCGATCCCAACCACCAACTGGATGTTGCCGGTGACCGACATCGGCAGCGACCTGCCGCCCGTCTTCGGCCAACTGCCGCAACCGGCGAAGACGTTGCTCCTGACTCCGGATGAGGTTGCGGCGCATCGCGAGGCCTGGATCAAGGAATGGCTCTCCGCAGTGGGGCAGTAGGCTCCTGCATGTCGGCCCTGATGACGACCGAGTAACGGCGTCGAGGAGCCCAATGACACGCATCGGTCTCGCCGTCGCCGCGCTCATCGTCGCCGCCGTCCTCGCGGACTACGTCGCGCTGCTTTGGGGTGCGAGCGGCACCGATCTCGCGAGCCTGGCGGCGGATTCCTATCTCCGCCACGTCATCGGCTTCACCATTCTCCAGGCGACGCTCTCGGCGCTGCTGGCACTTTTGGGTGCTATCCCGGCCGCGCGCGCGCTGGCGCGGCAGAGCGACTTCCCGGGCCGGCAGCTGATCCTGCAGTTCTGCGCCCTGCCGATGGTGATGCCTTCGGTCGCCGCGATCTTCGGCATTGTCGCGATCTACGGCCGCTCCGGGTATCTCGCCGGCCTCGCTGCGCAACTTGGCAGCGGTTGGATGCCGAACATCTACGGCCTCACCGGCATCCTGATCGCCCATGTGTTCTTCAACCTGCCGCTGGCGATCCGACTGCTGCTGCCGGCCTGGGGAACGGTGCCGGCGGAATCCTGGCGGCTCGCGGCGCAGCTCGGCATGAACTCGCGCCAGATCTTCCGATTGATCGAGCTGCCGCTGCTGCGGCAATACGTGCCGGCGGCCTTCGCCTTTGTCTTCATCCTCTGCTTCCTGAGCTTCGCCGTCGTCCTCACCCTTGGGGGCGGCCCGCGCGCAACGACGTTGGAGGTTGCGATCTACCAGGCTTTGCGCATGGACTTCGACCTGGCGCGTGGCGGCGCACTGGCGCTGCTGCAGACCCTGATCTGCCTCCTCCTGGTCGGCGTCGCCTGGGCCGTGAGCCGGCGGCTCGATTTCGGCCGCGGGGTGCTCAATGCGGGCATCCGCATGGATGGCGCGGGGCGAGGGGCGCAGTTGCGCGATTTTGCGACGATCGCGCTCGCCATTGCCTTCGTCGCATTGCCCATCGTCGCGCTGCTGTTCGACGGCCTACGTGGCTTGCTCGTCGCGCGCTTCGACGCGGGACCGACTGCCAGGGCAACCCTCGTCACCCTGGCGCTCGGCCTGCCTTCCGGTATCATCGCGACGGCGCTCGGCTACGCAATTGCTGCGGCGGTGGACCGCCTGCGCCGGCGAAGAGGCGCCGTAATGCTGATCGGTGCCGCCGGTCTCTCCGGGATCATTGCCTCGCCGATGGCGATCGGTGCCGGGATCACGCTTGGCCTGACCGGACGCGTCGATCTCTTCGCCATAGCGCCGGTCGGTGTCATCGCCATGAACGCACTGCTGACGCTGCCTTTCGCGACCGGCGTGCTGCTGCCGGCGATCGCCCGCATCAACCAGCAATATGACCGCCTCTGCGCCGGCCTGGGCCTTTCCGGGTGGAACCGCTTCCGCGTGGTCGATTGGCCGCTGCTGCGCCGTTCGATCGGGCTCGCCTGCGGTCTCGCGAGTGCGGCGGCGATGGGCGACCTCACGGCGATAGCGCTGTTCGGGAATCCCAGCCTCACCAATTTGACTTTGCTGCTCTATCAGCAGATCGCCGCCTATCGTCTCGATTCGGCGTCCGGGACTGCGCTCATCCTGCTGGCGCTTTGCCTCGGCACCTTTGCGGCGATCGAGCGGGGAGTGGGGTTCCGTGGCGTCTCTTGAGATCCGCGATCTCCGCTTCACCTACGAGGATCTCGTAATGCGCTTCGACCTCGATGCGGAGGCGGGCGAATGCATCGGTGTCATCGGCCCGTCTGGTGCCGGCAAGTCGACCTTGCTCTCCCTGATCGGCGGCTTCGAACGCCCGCTCGGCGGTACGATCCGGGTCGATGGCCGGGACATAACCTCGCTGCCGCCGAGCGAACGCCCGGTGACCTCGCTGTTCCAGGACTTCAACTTATTCCCGCATCTTACCGTAGCCGACAATGTCGGCCTCGGCCGAAATCCGGGGTTAAAGCTCAATATGGCCGATCGCGAGCACGTCGCCCTGGCGTTGCGCCAGGTCGGGCTGGCGGGCTTCGAGGCGCGGCTGCCGGGGCAGCTTTCCGGTGGCGAGCGTCAGCGCGTGGCGCTGGCGCGCAGCCTGATCCGGCACCGGCCGCTGCTGCTGCTCGACGAACCCTATGCCGCCTTGGGCCCGGCGCTGCGGATCGAAATGCTGGAGCTGACCGACCGCCTCCGGAAGGCCGAGGGCCTGACCGTCCTGCTCGTGACCCACGATCCCAGCGAGGCCACACGGATCGCCGGCCGCACGGCCTTCGTCAGCGAAGGCCGTGTCGTACTGTTTGACAGAACCGATGCCGTTCTGGCCTCGCCATTGCCGCAGGTTCGGCAGTACCTCGGCGGTTGAGGCGGCTTACACGGCCCCTAGTCCGCAAATGAGGCGGCTTATGCCGCCTCGTGACCGATAATCGCCTTGGTCTCCAGGAAGTCGTGGATGCCCCAGTCGGCGTATTCGCGGCCGTTGCCGGACTGCTTGTAGCCGCCGAACGGCGCGAACGTGTCCCAGGCCGGATAGTTGATCTTCACTTGGCCGGCGCGGATGCGTCGCGCCACGCGCCGCGCGTGCTCGATGTCCTGGGACTCCACATTGGCCGAGAGGCCGTAGACCGTGTCGTTGGCAATCTCGATCGCCTGTGCCTCGCTCTCATAGGGCATGATCGAGAGCACGGGCCCGAAGATCTCCTCGCGCGCGATGGTCATGTCGTTGCGCACGTTGCCGAAGACGGTCGGCCGCACATAGTAGCCGCGGTTGAGCCCCTCGGGCCGGCCGGTGCCGCCGACCACCAACGTGGCGCCTTCCTTGATCCCGATCTCGATCAGCTTCTGGATCTTGTTGAACTGTGCTTCGCTGACCACCGGCCCCAGCATGCTCTCTTCGGACCTGGGATCGCCGACCTTGTGCTTCTCCGCTGCCGCCTTGGCGATGACCAGGGCCTCGTCATGCCGGTCGAGCGGCACGAGCATGCGCGTGGGCGCGTTGCAGGACTGTCCGCTGTTGTTGAAGCAGCCATAGACGCCCTTCTTCACTGCGCCTTCGAAATCGGCATCGGGCAGCACGATGTTGGGCGACTTGCCGCCGAGCTCCTGGGCGACGCGCTTCACCGTGTCGGCGGCCGTCTTCGCGACGATGATCCCGGCGCGGGTCGAGCCGGTGAAGGACATCATGTCGATGCCGGGATGCCCGGCCATCACCTGGCCGACCGAAGGACCGTCGCCATTGACCAGGTTGAACACGCCCGCCGGCACGCGCGCGGCGTCCATCACTTCCGCGAAGATGATGCCGTTGATCGGTGCGACCTCGGTCGGCTTCAGCACCATGGTGCAACCCGCGGCGATGGCGGGTGCCACCTTGCAGAGGATCTGGTTCAACGGCCAGTTCCAGGGCGTGATCAGACCGACGACGCCGATGCCTTCGCGCACGATCCGGGTGCTGCCGCGCTGCTCCTCGAACTCGAAATTCTCCAGCGCCTTGATCGTGGTCTGGAGATGAGCCCGGCCGGTCGCCGCCTGGGAGTTGCGCGCAAGCGTGATCGGCGCGCCCATCTCGGCCGAGACGGCCTGGGCAAGATCCTCGACCCGCTTCTCGTATTCTTCAAGGATCCGCTTCAGGATCGCGATCCGCTCGGCCTTGCTGGTCTGCGAGAAAGCGGGGAAGGCGGCACGCGCCGCGGCGACGGCCTTGTCCACATCCGCAGCGGCGCCGGCGGAGATCTGGGTAAAGACCTCTTCGGTCGCAGGGTTGACGACATCGATCGTCGCCGGCTTCACCGGCTCGACCCAGGCGCCGTTGATGTAGAACTTGAGGTTATGGGACATGCGGAGGCTCTTTCTGCTGCGGAGGCGGGCGGTTGGCTAGTGATCGTCATGATGGGTCGCGAGGTCAAATGATAAAATGGAGGACGCGGAGCGCGCGCCCGTCAGATCCAATGTCACTTGCGTATTGAAAGTTACACTTGCGCACCATATAGGAATTGTCGCCCGAAAGCCCAAGGAGGCGTGGCATGGCCAAAGAGGACCCGATCGTCATCGTTGCGGCGGCACGCACGCCGCTCGGCCGGTTCCAGGGCGAGCTCTCCGGTCTCGCAGCGCCGCAGCTCGGCGCCCATGTGATTCGCGCGGCAATCGCTCGCGCCGGATTGAAACCCCAGCACATCGACGAGGCGCTGATGGGCTGTGTGCTGCCGGCCGGGCAGGGCCAGGCGCCGGCGCGCCAGGCGGCGCGTGCCGCCGGTCTCCCGGATGCGACCGGCGCCACGACGATCAACAAGGTTTGCGGTTCCGGCATGAAGGCCACCATGCTGGCGCATGACCTCATTCGCGCCGGTTCGGCGGAGATCATGCTCTCGGGCGGCATGGAGTCGATGTCCAACGCGCCCTATCTGCTGGCGAAGGCTCGCGGCGGCTATCGCGTCGGCCATGACCGGATCTTCGACCACATGATGCTCGACGGCCTCGAAGACGCCTACGAGCCCGGACGCCCGATGGGCGATTTCGGCGAGATGGCGGCCGAAGCCTACCAGTTCACCCGCAAGGACCAGGACGCCTTCGCCGTCGAGACCCTCACGCGCGCCCGCAAAGCGATCGCCGACGGCGCCTTCAAGGCCGAAATCGCGCCGGTAAAGGTCCCCGCGAAGGGCGAGGAGCGCGTGGTGGAGAATGACGAGCACCCGACGAAGGTCTCGCCCGAGAAAATCCCGAACCTGAAGCCGGCCTTCCGTGCCGGCGGCACCATCACCGCCGCCAGCGCCTCCGCCAATGCCGACGGCGCCGCCGCGCTGATCCTGACCACGCGCTCCCGTGCCGAGCGCGAAGGATTGCCGATCCTCGCCGAGATCAAGGGCCACGCCACCCACAGCCAGGAGCCGGCCTGGTACACCACCGCGCCGATCCCCGCAATTCGCAAGCTCTACGACAAGACCGGCTGGAAGACCGCCGAAGTCGACCTCTTCGAGATCAACGAGGCCTTCGCCGTGGTCGCCATGGCGGCCGCCCGCGATCTCGACATCCCGCGCGAGAAGCTGAACGTGCATGGCGGCGCCTGCGCCCTCGGGCATCCGATCGGCGCCACCGGCGCGCGCATCATCGTCACGTTGCTGCACGCGCTGCAGCGCTACGATCTCAAGCGCGGCGTCGCTGCACTCTGCATCGGCGGGGGCGAAGCGACGGCAATCGCGCTCGAGCGACCGGCCTCCTGATCACCAGCGTCCATTGCGCTGGTTCCAGGCATAGAGCCGGTCGGCGAAGCGGTCATAGGCAAAGGCGGCGAGGGGACGAATCCCGGAAAGGCCGGCGAACCGTCCGAGCCAATGCTCGCCGGGCGTCCGCCGCCATATCTCGATCGCGCAGTCGATGCCGGCATAGAGCCGGTCATGCGCGTCGACCGCATGCAGCCGCCGCCGAACATCCGCGACGCTGACGCCGAAACGGGCCAGGGCATCGGGTTCGAGATTGATATCGCGGAACTCGATCTCGCCCGCCCGCACGGCCGCGATCAACCGGCGTTTCTGCCGCGTGATGCCGGCATCGCAGACCGGACACTTGGTGTTGTACCAGACGGTGAGCTTGGGACGCATGACGGCGCCTTCACTCCGGCTTGGTTGCCGCCTTCCGTCGCGCGGCGGTGGCGCTCTCCTTGCGGAAGGGGCGCGAGCGGGGACAGACCTCGGCCAGGAAATGCACCAGCGCGCCGCTGAGCGCGTCCTCCTTCAGGCCATAGTGCACGTTCTGGCCGCGCTTCTCGCGCCAGACCAAGCCGGCGTTCTCCAGGATCGAAAGATGCTTGGAGATCGCCGGTTGCGACATCATGTCGGCGAAACGCTCGACGATCTCGCCCGCCGTCATATCGGTCTTGGAGAGATAGGCGAGGATGCGCCGCCGCGGTGCCGAAGAGAGCGCCTCGAAGATCTTGTCCGCCGTCACGTTAACCCTGATCCCTCACGTCGTCGTGTTGCTTATATAATTAAATAGCTATATGGTCACTGTCAAGCGGCAACGGCGGAGGCGCGGAATGGACGGGCAGCTTCATGTGGTGATCGGCGGCGGCAGCGGCTTCATCGGCAGCGCGCTCGCAGTGGCACTCGGGGCCCGCGGCGACCGCGTGACTCTGATCTCGCGCACGGCGGGGCCGGGCCGGATCACCTGGCAGGATCTCGCGGCGCACGGCCTGCCGAAATGCGATGCTGTGGTCAACCTCGCCGGCAAGCACATCCTCGATCCCCGCCGGCGCTGGAACGACGCCTATCGTGACGAGGTGATCCGCTCGCGGGTCGAGACCACGAAGCTGTTGGTGAAAGCGCTCAACGAATCGCCGACGCCGCCTTCGCTCTTCGTCTCGACCGCCGGCAAATGCTTCTACGGCACGCGCGAGCTCAGGGCCCGCGAAGCCTATCCGGAGCTCGATGAGGATTCCAAGCCTATGGGGCATGACTTTCCGGCCGAGTTGGTCTGGCTCTGGGAGGACGCGGCGAACGGCGTCGATGCGGCGCGCATCCGGCATGTGAAGCTGCGGATCGGCGTGGTGCTTGGGAGCGTGGAGCGCAGATCGCTGCTCGGCAAGCTCTGGCGCATCGGCCGAACGCGAGGGTTTCTGCCGATCATTCGCCTCCCGTTCTGCCTTGGCCTCGGTGCCGTCATCGGCAATGGCACCCAGCCGCTGCCTTGGATCCATATCGCGGACGTGGTGGGCATCTTGCTGCATGTGATCGATCGTCCGGAGACCAGCGGGCGCTACAACGCGGTGGCGCCCGGCATCGTCACCAATCGCGAGTTCATCGAGGCCCTCGCCCGGCGGCTGCGGCGGCCGGTGCTCTGGCGCGTGCCTGAACGGCTAGTTGCCTTCCTGGTTGGTGCGGAGCGCTCTTCGATCCTGCTGCGCGGCCAGGTGGTGAAGCCCAAGCGCACGCTGGAGGCCGGCTATCGCTTCCGCTTCCCGACCTTGGACCCGGCGCTTGTCGATCTCGTTCAGGTGACGGTCTGATGCTCCGCAAAGACGTCCGCAAAGCGGCGGCGGCCGCGACCACCGCCGACCCTTCGGAGATCGCACGGTTCAACGCGCTGGCTGAAGAGTGGTGGAAACCCGACGGCGCGTTCAAGACCGTGCACGCCTTCAATCGCGCTCGTATCGCCCTCTTGGCAGAACGGCTGCCGCGTCTGTTCGGCCGCGACCCGCGCCGACCCCGTCCGCTCGATGGCCTCGCTGTGGCCGATATCGGCTGCGCTGCGGGCTTGGTGACGGAGCCGTTATCGCGTCTCGGCGCGAGAGTGATCGGCATCGATGCGGCCGAGCGCAACATCCGCATCGCGCAGCGTCATGCGGATGCGACCGGTGCGGCGGTCGAATACCGCCACGCCTTACCGGAGCAGCTGGTCGAAGAAGGGACCAGTTTCGACATCGTCCTCTCGCTCGAAGTGGTCGAGCACGTGGCCGACCTGCCGGCCTTCCTCGCGGCCCTGGCGCGATTGACCCGGCCGGGCGGAATCCTCGTCATCGGAACGCTCAATCGCACCCTGCGCTCCTACGCGGCGGCGATCGTCGGCGCTGAGCATGTGCTCCGCTGGCTCCCCCGCGGCACGCATGACTGGCGCCGCTTTGTCCGCCCGGTCGAGCTTGCCGATGGGCTGCGGCCGCACGGTTTGATCTTCGCCGAGCGTCACGGCGTCATGCTCAACCCGCTGACGATGAGCTGGTCCGTCCATCCCGGTACCAGCGTGGCCTATCTCCAATTTCATCGGAAGCGCGCATTGGCGGCGGATTGCGGCGGGTTGCTGTCGCTTGACACCTTCGCCGGATCAATGCCTTAATCGATCCGCTCAGCTGTATACAGCCGGCTCGCGGCTTGTCTCGCCACCCGAACCCGGCCTAGGCTGGCGCAATCAAAGGTGCCCGAATCAACGGGCGTCCAGGGACATGTCCGGGTGATCGGACCGGCAAATCAGGGAGAGGCTACATGACATTGCTGAGAAAGACCGCCTTGTCGGTCGCGCTGGCGGCCGCGGCGAGCTTCGGCGCGCTGATGGCGAATCCTGCCGCGGCGGAGACCGTACTGAAGCGCGGCATCGGCTCGACCATCGGCACGCTCGATCCGCAAGTCAACTTCCTGGCCTACGAGGCCTGGATTCAGGACGATATGTACGAGGGGCTGGTCACCCCCAGCGCCGACGGCGAACCGGTGCCGGGTGCCGCGGAGAAGTGGGACGTCAGCGACGACGGGCTCACCTATACCTTCCATTTGCGGGACGGGCTGAAATGGTCGGACGGCACGCCGCTGGTGGCGCAGGCCTTCGTTGACAGTGTCGCGCGCACGCTCGATCCCGCGACCGCCTCGGAGAAGAACTACATTTTCTCCTCGACCATCTCGATCGTCGGTGCCGCCGATTACATGAGCGCCGACAACAAGGGACCGCGCGATCCCAAGACTCTCGGGATCAGCGCGCCCGACGACAAGACCGTCGTCATCAAGCTCACCAAGCCCGCGCCCTACATGCTCTACCTGATGAACTCCTTCTACGTGGCGCCGCTGCACAAGCCGAGCCTCGACAAGTACGGCAAGGACTTCATCAAGCCGGAGAACATCGTCTCCAACGGCGCCTATCACATGAGCGAGAACGTGCCGCAGTCGCACGTGACCCTGGTGAAGAGCCCGACCTACTGGAACGCCGACAAGGTGAAGATCGACAAGGTGATCTACACCATCACCGAAGACGACAACACGGCGATCAAGCTGTTCAAGACCGGCGAACAGGATATCACCTATGACATCCCGAGCGACCAGGTCGAGCCGCTGAAGAAGGAGTTCGGTGACCAGGTGCATGTCACCAACAGCACCGAGACTGTGTATTTCAGCTTCGATCTCAAGAAGAAGCCGTTCGACAACCAGAAGGTCCGCCAGGCCTTGAGCATGGCGATCGACCGGGATGCGCTGGTCAACAAGGTGGTGAAGGGCGGCTATGTGGTGAACTGCGGCTACGTGATTCCGATCCCGGGCTATGACGCGCCGAAGGTGCCGGAATGCGGCATGGACAAGGCCGCGCGGGTCGCCAAGGCGAAGGCGCTCCTGAAGGAAGGCCTCGCCGAATCCAAGATGAGCAAGCTCAGCCTGAAGATCGAGTCCACGAACAACGCGGCGTCGAAGAAGATCGCCGAGACTGCGGCGGTGATGTGGAAGCAGACCCTCGGCGTCGATGCCAAGGTCAATGCCCAGGACCGCGACGCCTGGCTCGCCGTCTTCACCGCCGGCGGCTGGGATGTGTTCGGCGACGATCTGGTCGGCGATTTCGCCGGCCCGGAGACCTTCCTCTCCTACATGGATCCGCGCGCCGAGGCGGGCTACAACTGGGAGAGCAAGGATTATGAGGACCTGCTCGACAAGGCGGTCAAGATCACCGACCAGGGCGAGCGATACAAAGTGTTGGCGCAGGCCGAGAAGGTACTGCTCGACTCATACCTTACCGCGCCCCTCGCCGCGGCGCCGAGCCGCGGGCTGGTGCGGTCCAACGTGAAGGGCTGGATCGATAACCCGGCGGGCTGGCACGGCACGCAGTTCATGTCGCTGGAGTGATCCGGTGTTGAAGGCGGTGACGGAGAGCGGTCCTCCGCTCTCCGTTTCGTTTTCGGCCTGAGGAAACGACCCGGTGTGGATCTACGCCCTGCGTCGTGCGATCGGCAGCGTGCCGACGCTGTTCGCGCTCTCGGTCATCACCTTCTTCATGATGCGCGTCGCGCCCGGCGGACCCTTCTCCGGCAACCGCCGCGTCTCGCCCGAGTTCATGAAGCTGGTCGAGCACTCGTACCATCTCGATGAGCCGCTCTGGATGCAGTTCGGGCGCTGGTTCTGGGGCGTGCTGCATTTCGATCTTGGACCGTCGCTCAAGATGCGGGACTATGACGTCGCCGAGCTGATCCGGATCGGCTTCCCGACCTCGCTCGAGGTCGGCGCCTGGGCCATGCTGCTCTCGACCCTGGTCGGCTTGGCGCTCGGCATCGCGGGCGCGCTGCGGCGCAATGGGCCGATCGACTACTCGGCCAGTGCCATCGCCATGGCCGGCGTGGCGATTCCGATCTTCGTCATTGGACCACTCCTGCAGATCATCTTTGGCCTCGAGGTGCGCTGGCTGCCGGTCTCCGGCTGGAACGACGGCTGGCAATGCCGCGTCTTGCCGGTGTTGACGCTGGCACTTCCCAACATCGCCTATGTCTCGCGGCTGATGCGCAGCAGCATGATCGAAGCCGCCCGTACCAACTATGTGCGGACTGCGCGTGCAAAAGGGATCGGCGAGCGGAAGACCATCCTGCGGCATGCCATGCGCGGCGCCATCATGCCGGTCGTCGCCTATCTCGGCCCGGCGACCGCCGTCACCATCACCGGCTCGGTCGTGGTGGAGACGATCTTCAGCATTCCCGGCATCGGCCGCTATTTCGTGCAGGGCGCCGAAAGCCGCGATTATCCGCTGGTCATGGGTGTCACGCTGCTTTACGGCGGGATCGTGATCGGCGCCAATCTGGTGACCGATATCGCGCGCGGCCTGCTCGACCCGAAGGTCAGCTATGAGTGACGCCACGGTTCCGACGGGTGGCCTGCCGGGCGCGCCCATCGCCGAGCCCATGCCGGTCGGCATCAGCCCGTTCCGCGCCTCGGCCCGGCGCTTCGCCAAGAATCACCTCGCGGTGATCAGCTGCTTCATCCTGGCGCTGATCGTGCTCGCCTGCTATTTCGGCCCGCTGTTCTTCCCGTTCTCCAGCGACGACGCGGATTTCGAGAACACATCCGCGCCGATCGACCTCCTCAGCGTGCACGTCTTCGGTACGGACGATCTCGGCCGCGACCTGCTGTTGCGCACGCTCGATGGCGGCAAGGTGTCGCTGGCACTGGGTTTCTTCGCCGCCTTCGTCTCCGTGCTGATCAGTGTGATCTACGGGGCGACCGCCGGCTATCTCGGCGGGCGGATCGACGATCTGATGATGCGGGCGGTCGATGTCCTGTTGGCGCTGCCCTTCATCTTCCTCGCCATCCTGATCAAGGTCGTGCTGCAGGATTCCGGAGTCCACATCGGCCCCATTCCCCTCGACAGCCCGAATGCCTCGCTCTTCGTCGCCGTCGTCTTCACGCTCTGGCTGACGCCCGCGGTGATCGCGCGCGGCCAGGCGGTGGGGCTGCGGAACCGGGAGTTCATCGAGGCGGCGCGGGCGGGCGGCATGAACTCCTGGCAGATCATCACCCAGCACATCGCGCCCAATTCGGTGAACGTGGTGATCGTCTATTCCAGCCTCCTGGTGCTGGAGGCGATCCTGACCGAATCCTTCCTGAGCTTTCTCGGCATCGGCGTGGCGCCACCGCTCGCGAGCTGGGGCAGCCTGATCAACGAGGGCGCCGACAAGATCGAGACCGACATCCGGCTGCTGCTGCTCCCCGGCGGATTCCTGGCCGCCGTGCTGTTCTGCCTCAACTACATCACCGACGGACTGCGCGATGCTTTCGACCCGAACGAGCGCTGAGCCGCGACCTGAGGTGGGGAGCGGTCGGGTCCTCGCCGTCGAGGACCTCTCGATCCAGTTCAAGCTGCCGGCGGGCTGGGTCACCGCCGTGGACCGGGTCAGCTTCGAGCTGAACAAGGGCGAGGTGGTCGGAATCGTAGGGGAGTCGGGCTCGGGCAAGAGCCAGATCCTGCTCTCGCTGATGGGCCTGCTCGCCAGCAATGGCCGCTGCTCCGGCAGCGCGCTGTTCGAGGGCCGGCAGTTGCTGAACCGCGCACCGAAGGAGCTCGACGCGATCCGCGGCTCGTCGATGTCGATGATCTTCCAGGACCCGATGACCTCGCTCAATCCCTATATGCGGGTCAGCGACCAGCTGACCGAGGTGCTGACCGCGCATCAAGGCAAGTCGCAGGCGGAGGCGCTGGAAGTTGCCATCGAGATGCTGGATCGCGTGCGCATCCCGGAGGCTCGGCGCCGCATCCGCATGTATCCGCACGAGTTCTCCGGCGGTATGCGCCAGCGGGTGATGATCGCCATGGCGCTGCTGTGTCGGCCCGATGTGCTCTTCGCCGACGAGCCGACCACGGCGCTCGACGTGACGGTGCAGGCCCAGATCCTGGAGCTGATCGCCGAGCTCGCGCGCGATTTGAAGACCGCGGTGGCCATCGTTACCCACGACCTCGGCGTCATCGCGCGCCTCT
>DATKMF010000097.1:0-8618 GCA_035542015.1 Candidatus Cybelea sp. | reverse complement strand
TACTTCGGCAGCGTGCCTTCGATGCCCTGGGCGAGCCAGTCCATGCCGGCGATGGCGCCGTCGTCGAGCATCTGGCCGGAGGCGACCTTCGGGCTGCCGTCCTGGGCGTTGATCGGGCCCATGAAGATCATGGTGTCGCCGCTCTTGATGCCGTCCTCGGTCTTTTGCGCCAGCGCCTTCACGTCGTCCGGCATGTTGAGATAGGGCGCCATGTGCAGCATGCCCGATTTCAACCCGCCCCAGACGTCGCCGCTCTTCCACGAGCCGTCCATCGCGGCCTTCACGCGGCTCACGTAGTACTCGTCCCAGTGATCGACCGAGGCGGTGAGCTGGGTGTCGGGCGCGAATTTGATCATGTCGGAGGCCTGGCCGAAGCCCTTGACGCCGCGATCATGGGCGGTCTGCAGCGGTGCCGGCGAATCCGTGTGCTGGGCCACGATGTCGGCGCCCTGGTCGATCAGCGCCTTCGCGGCGTCGGCCTCCTTCCCGGGATCGTACCACTCGTTGATCATCACCATTTTGATCTTGGCCGCCGGGTTGACGGTGCGCATGCCGAGGATGAAGGCGTTCATGCCCATGATCACCTCGGGGATCGGCACCGAGCCGATATAGCCGACGGTGCCGGACTTCGACATCTTGCCGGCGATGACGCCCTGGATGTAGCGGCCCTCGTAGAAGCGGATGTTGTAGGTGGCGACGTTGTCGGCGCGCTTGTAGCCGGTCGCATGCTCGAACTTCACGTCGGGAAACTGCTTCGCCACCTTCAAGGCCGCCTGCCAGAAGCCGAAGGAGGTGGCGAAGATGATCTTGTTGCCGGCGGAGGCAAGCTCGGACAAGACGCGCTCGGCATCCGCGCCTTCCGGCACGCTCTCGACGAAGGCGGTCTTCACCTGGTCGCCGAGTGCCGCCTCGACCGCCTTGCGGCCCTGGTCGTGCTGATAGCTCCAGCCGAAGTCGCCGACCGGGCCGACATAGATCCAGCCCGCCTTGAAGGGGTCGGCCGCTAAGGCACGCCCGATCAGGCGCGGCGAAGCGATGAGGCTCGCACCGGCCGCGGCGCTCGTCATGAACGTTCTGCGTTTCATCTGCATGTTCGGTCTCCCTGTTGCGGTGTTCGAAGGATTCAGCTCACCCCGCCGCATTGAAGGCGCGGCCGAGGCAGGCGGGCGTGTTGAGTCTGAGCCGACTGCGGTCGCTGGAGATCGCGACCAGCACGACGACGGTGGCGAGATAGGGCAGCATCGAAACGAATTGCGAGGGGATCGCGATGCCGAGCCCCTGGATGTGGAGCTGCAGGATGGTGATCCCGCCGAAGAGATAGGCGCCGAGCAGGAGCCGCGCCGGTCTCCAGGCCGAGAACACGACCAGCGCCAGCGCGATCCAGCCGCGGCCGGCGCTCATGTTCTCCGCCCACATCGGCGTATAGGCGAGCGAGAGATAGGCGCCGGCGATGCCGCACATGGCGCCGCCAAACATCGCCGCGAAATAGCGGATCTTCACGACATCATAGCCGATCGCATGGGCGGCGTCGTGGGAATCGCCGACCGCGCGCAGCACCAGTCCCGCATGGCTGCGGCTCAAGAACCAGGAGACGCCGGCGAGCGCTGCGAAGGAGAGATAGACCAGCGCATCCTGGCCGAACAGGATCGGGCCGAGCACCGGGATATGCGAGAGCACCGGCAGGTCGAGCTTTGGCAGCGGCGGCAGCGGCTTGCCGACATAACCCGCACCGATCAGCGCCGAGAACCCGGTGCCGAAGATGGTGAGCGCCAGCCCGGTCGCCACCTGGTTCGCCAGCAGCGAGACCGTGAGCACGGCAAAGCCGAGGGCCGCGACCGCACCCGCCAGCGCCGCCGCGACGATGCCGAGCGTGGCACTCCCGGAGCCGAGCGTCACCGCGAAACCGATGACGGCACCGACCAGCATCATGCCCTCGACGCCGAGATTGAGCACGCCGGCTTTCTCGGTCACCAGTTCGCCGGTCGCCGCGAGCAGCAACGGCGTCGCCGCGGAGATGACCGACAGCATCACCGAGGTGAAGAGCGCAGCGCCGCTCATGTGACACCCCCGGCGACGCTCCCAATGGTGCTCTGGGGGGCGGGCACGAGGCGGATGCGATAGGAGACCAGCAGATCGGCCGCGAGCAGCAGGAACAGCAGCACGCCCTGGTAGATTCCGGTGACGGCGTTCGGCAGGCCGAGTGCGATCTGCGCCTTCTCGCCGCCGAGATAGGAGAGCGCCAGCACGAGACCGCCGAGCAGCACGCCAAAGGGATGGAGCCTGCCCAGGAAGGCGACGATGATCGCGGTGTAACCGTAGCCCGGCGAGAGCGAGGGCGTCAGCTGGCCGATCGGTCCCGCCGCTTCGAAGATGCCGGCGAGGCCGGCGAGCGCGCCCGAGAGCAGCAGAGCAAACCAGGTGAGGCGCGGCCCACTGAAGCCAGCGTAGGACGCGGCGCGCGGCGCCTCGCCCAGCACGCGGAGCTTGAAGCCGAGCAGGGTCTTCGCCTGCAACAGCCAGACCAGCGCCACCGCGATCACCGCCGCGAGCACGCCCAGATGCACGCGGGTGCCGTGGATCAGGATCGGCATCGTGGCGGCGTCGCCGAACAGCCGCGTCTGCGGGAAGCCGTAGCCTTGCGGGTCCTTCCACGGCCCGACCACCAGATAGATCAGCAGCAGCTGCGCCACGTAGTTCAGCATCAGGCTGGTCAGGATCTCGCTGGCGTTGAAGCGCGTCTTCAGCAGCGCGGGGATCGCGGCCCAGACCATGCCGCCGAAGGCACCGGCGAGGATCATCGCCGGCAGGATCCACACGCCCTCGCTGTCGCCGGCGGCAAGACCGATACCGCCGCCGAAGATCGCACCCAGGATGAACTGGCCCTCGGCGCCGATGTTCCAGACATTGGCGCGGAAGCCGAGCGCCAGGCCGGTGCCGATCAGCACCAGCGGTGCCGCCTTCACACCGAGCTCGGAGAGACCGCGGAGATCGGAGACCGGCGCCAGGACGAAGGTGTAGAGCGCGGCGCCGGCGGGCTTGCCGAGCGCGGCGAAGATGAGTGTCGAGAGCAGCAGCGTTCCGGCGACCGCGACGACCGGCGAGAGCCAGGCCCAGAGCAGCGATCGCCGGCCGCGCGCCTCAAGCCGGAACGGCATCGTGCGCCTCCACCGCTTGGGGCGCAGCACCGCCCATCAGCAGCCCAAGCTCGGCCGACGTCACGCTGCCGGCGGGTCGGGGCGATGAGAGCCGGCCGCCGGCGATCACGGCGATGCGATCGGAGATCTCGAGCAGCTCGTCCAGGTCCTGCGAGATCACCACGACCGCGGTGCCGCGATCGGCGAGGTCGAGCAGCGCCTGGCGGATCGAAGCGGCGGCGCCGGCATCGAGCCCCCAGGTCGGCTGTGCGACGACCAGCACCTTCGGCTCCTGCAGGATCTCGCGCCCGACGATGAAGCGCTGCAGGTTGCCGCCGGAGAGCGACCGTGCCTCGGCCCCCGGCCCTTCGCTGCGCACGTCGAAGGCGCGGATCACCTCGGCCGCGAAACCCCGCGCCTTCGAGCGATCGACCACGCCGTGGCGCGCCAGCGCCTTGCGGCGCCAGGCCGAGAGCAGCGCGTTCTCGGTGAGGCTCATGCCCGGCACCGCGCCATGGCCATGCCGCTCCTCCGGCACGAAACAGGCGCCGCGCGCCCGCCGCTCCGAAGGCCCGAGCGCACCAACCGGTGCGTCTTCGATCCGGATGATCGCGGGCGCCGTGATCGCCTCGCCGGAGAGGGCGGCCATCAGTTCGCCCTGGCCGTTGCCCGCAATCCCCGCGATGCCGAGCACTTCGCCCGCCGCGACCGAGAAGGAGATCGATTTCAGATCCGTGCCGAAGGCGCGATCCGCCTTGAGCGAGAGATTCGCGACCACCAGCCGCGCCGCCGCGCCATCCGCCGCATCCTCGTGCAGGTGATAGGGAGGCTTGAGGTCCTTGCCGATCATCAGCTCGGCGAGATGATGCGACGTCTCCTGGCGCGGATCGCATTCGGCGACCACCCGGCCCT
This sequence comes from Candidatus Cybelea sp., assembly GCA_035542015.1. Classification (GTDB taxonomy): domain Bacteria; phylum Pseudomonadota; class Alphaproteobacteria; order Dongiales; family Dongiaceae; genus Dongia. The sequence goes on along the minus strand of DATKMF010000097.1, from coordinate 4,572 downwards.
GGCGCATCACGGTGGCGCGGTCGCAGAGCGCGCGGATCTCCTCGAGCTTGTGACTGATATAGAGGATCGCGCAGCCTTGCGCCCTGAGGCGGCGGAGGGTCGCGAACAGATGCTCGATCTCCTGCGGCGTCAGCACCGAGGTGGGCTCGTCCATGATGAGCAGCTTAGGGTTCTGCAGCAGGCAGCGCACGATCTCCACCCGCTGCCGCTCGCCGACCGAGAGATGATGCACCGCCTGGTCGGGATCGAGCTTCAGACCATAGGCGGCGGACACTTCGGTGATCTTCGCCTTCAATCCGCGGCGGCGCTGCGGGTCGTCGATCGCCAGCGCGATGTTCTCGGCGACAGTCAGGGCTTCGAACAGAGAAAAGTGCTGGAACACCATGCCGATGCCGAGCGCACGCGCCGCCGCGGGATTGGCGATCGCGACGGCCAAGCCGTTCCAGCGGATCTCGCCGGCATCGGGATGCAGCACGCCGTAGATGATCTTCACCAGCGTGGACTTGCCGGCGCCGTTCTCGCCCAGCAGCGCGTGAATCTCGCCGGCGCGGACGGCAAGGTTGACGCCGTCATTGGCGATGGTCATCGGGAAGCGTTTGACGATGCCGTCCAGCTGAAGCAGGGGGACCGCGAGCTGCGGGTCACTGTCCCGCCCGCCCGGCCGTTCCGCTCCGCCCGCCTGCGCCATCCCGCCGCCCGACTCCAAATCCGGTCGATCTAAACGGCGATTCCTTTAGGCGATTTCCCGCGACGGCGCAGCAGGATTCCCGGCAGTGAAGCGGCGTTTGACACGCCTGGGACCGAGGCATAAGCTATCCACATGACTTATCCACAGCCGAAACTCGGGGCTCTGCGAATTACCGGCCGGGCGCTCTAAGAAGCGCCCGGGCTCTCCGCCGGTATTTTCGTTCCCAGTTTCGGAGTCTCTTCCAATGCCCAGCACCGATGTCCTGCCGCGATCCGCGGCCCAACGGCATGCCACGCCGACCTTCTGCCTCACCGTACGCGCCGTCTCCGACCCGGGCGCCCTGCCCCGCCTGATGGAGGTCTTCGCCAAACGCGGCATGGTGCCGGCGAAGCTCTTCAGCGTCGCCACGGGCTCGGACGAGCTGACGGTCGATCTCCAGGTCCCCGGCCTCGACGCCGAGCTCGGCGCCGTGATCGCCAACCAGCTCCGCAGCCAAGTCGGTATCGACACGGTGCTGACCAGCGTGAAGACGGAAGGCGCCCAACATGACCGTCATCCGCGGGCTTGACCCGCGGACCTCATGCAGACTGGAGCCAGGTGCCCGGGTCAAGCCCGGGCATGACGAGTGAGTATGGTCTCCAGCTTCTCCAGGAAGAGGTCGCATTCCGCCGCCGAGATCACCAGCGGCGGTTTGATCTTGAGGACATTGTGCAGCGGGCCTTCGGTGGAGAGGAGCACGTCCTCGTCCTTCATCGCCTCGATGATCGCACTCGCCTCTGACGCCGCGGGTTCGAGGGTTTCGCGGTCGCGCACCAGCTCAACGCCGAGGAAGAGGCCGAGCCCGCGCACGCTGCCGATCAACGCGTGTTTCGCGGCAAGCGCGGTGAGGCCGTCGCGGAGACGCATACCGACGACCTCGGCGTTGTGCATGAGGCGCGCGTCGCGCATCACATCGAGCACGGCGAGTCCGGCGGCGGCGGAGACCGGATTGCCGCCAAAGGTGTTGAAATACTCCATGCCGTTGGCGAAGGCGGCGGCGATCTCGGGCCGGCAGGCGACGGCGCCCATCGGGTAGCCGTTGCCGATAGGTTTGCCCATGGTGACGATGTCGGGGACGACCCCTTGGGTCTCGAAGCCCCAGAAGGCGGAGCCCACGCGGCCGAAGCCGATCTGCACCTCGTCGGCGATGCAGACGCCGCCCACCCCGCGCACGGCGGCGAAGGCCGCGGCGAGATAGCCTTCCGGCATGACCAGCTGACCGCCGCAGCCATGCAGCGGCTCGACGAAGAAGGCGGCGAGGCGCCGCTCGAGCCCGCCCATGTCGCGCAGCAACACCCGGATGCGCTCGGCATAGCGCGATGCCGCATCGGCCTCGCCATGGCGGATTCGCCCGCGATAAAGATCGGGCAGCTCGGCCACCCAGACATGGCGCTTGCGCCCCGCCCCGCCCGGCCCGTGGAACTTGTAGGGGCTGATATCGATCAGCGACGAGAGATTGCCGTGATAGGCGTGGTCGAGGACCATCACCTCGGTGCCGCGCGTGTAGGCCATCGCCAGCCGCAGCGCCAGATCGTTGGCCTCGCTGCCGGAATTGACCAGGAACAGGGTCGAGAGCTCCGGCGGCAGATGCAGCGCGAGCCGCCGCGCATATTCGACGAGGTTGTCGTGCAGGTAGCGCGTGTTGGTGTTGAGCCGCGCGGTCTGCTCCGCGATCGCGGCGACCACGCGCGGATGCTCGTGCCCGACATGGGCGACGTTGTTGACCATGTCGAGATAGCGCCGGCCGGTGTGATCGATGAGCCAGGTTCCCTCGCCGCGCACGATCTTCAACGGCGCGCGATAGGCGAGGCTGAGCGCGGAGCCGATCGAACGCCGGCGCAGCTTCAGCAGAGTCTCGGGATTGCGCGCGACGGGTGCCGCCGCGTTCACCGGCAGGCCGAGGATGGCACTCGGATCGGGGCACACGCTTTCCCACAATTCCCACGCACTCGGCGCGGCGAGACCGATGACATCCTCGGCCTTGTCCCAGCAGAGCGCGGTCAGCAGCTGGAAATGCAGATGCGCCGGCCAGTTGCCGTTCTCGTCGCGCTCGCCCAGCCGCGCGATCTCCTCGCCCGCGGCGACGGCGCGGCCCACATGCGCCGCGGTGACGCTCGCAGCAGAGAGGTGGCCGTAGAAGGTCCAGAAGCGGTGCGGTGTATCTGTCTCGTGCTCGAGGATCAGCACGCCGCCGAAACCATCCGCTGAGCGGTCATTGCCGACCATGGCGACGCGCCCGTCGAGCGGCGCCAGGACCGGCGTGCCCGCCGCTGCATAGAGATCGACGGCGAGATGGAGCGTGCGCCGGTCTCCGGCTGCGTCGCCGTCGTCATAGATCGCGCGATCCTCGCCATAGCGGCCGACGGGAGCACCCTGCACACGCGCCAGCGCCACGCCGAGACGATCGCGGAACGCGCCCGGCCGGTCGCGATCGGCGCCGGTCGCCAGCACCTCAAACTTCCGTTCCGACCACGATAGAACCGGTCTGCAGCGATGCGCATTGGCGAAGATCCAGCGCTCGATCGCGCGCCGCGCCGCGACCGGCTCGAAACCGCAGGCCTGGCGCAGGCGGGCGATGGCGAGCGCGCGGTTCTGAGCCGTGAACGCGCAGAGTGCCTGCCAGATTTCCTCCTGGCTGATCAACAGGTAGTCGTTCTCCGGGTGCTGCCGGTGCTGACGCGCTGCCGTCACCATGCTCACGGCATAGCGCGCGAGAATGAGATCGAACAGCGCGTCGGCGGCAACCTCCTCGAGCGGATTCTCCGCGGCATAGCTCTCGACCAGCGGCAGGATCGCGGCGATCGGATCCGCGGCACCAATCGCAACATAGGCGGCGGCTACGGCGAGCTCGTTGACGCGCCAGGTCTCGACCATGTCGCCGAAGTCGATGAGTCCCGCGATTCCGCCCGTGGCATCGAGCAGGACGTTGCGATCGTTGGCATCGCCGTGGATCACCTGCTTCGGCAGATCGCGCAGGCGCGGTTCGACCTCGGTGGCGAAGCGCTGCAGGATGGCTGTCGCTGCTTCCCGTCGCGCGGAATCCGCGACCAGCGCCGCCTCTGGCAGAAGGTAAGCGGCATGGGCCAGGTCCCAGAAATAGGGCGCCTGTGCCGCGGCATGGTGAAAGCTCTTCAGGCAGCGGTCGAGACGCGCGAGCAGCCGGCCGAGTGCGGCGGCGGATCGCGGCGCCTTGGGTCGAAGGCTCGCCCAGGTTTCGCCGTCGAGCCAGGTGGTGAGCCGCGCGCGCCGCTCGCGGCCGGCATGGTCCCGGATGACGGCGAGCGGCTCGCCGTCGCGGGCGAGGAAGAGGCGCGGCATCGGCAGGTCGGGCGCCTGGAGCTCGAGGTGACGTAGCACCGCGACTTGCAGCGCCGCGCGGCCGGGTGAGAGCGCCGGCGGGTGGATCTTGAAAAGGTAGTGCCGCCCGTCGTCGATGCTGATCCGGAAGTTGAGGTCGTGCTCGCCGGGCAACGGCTCGAGCCGCCCGCTGAGGCCGAAGCCCTGCTGCAGCGCTGGCGCGGCGAAATCGCCATCGCCTTCCGTCAGCTCCAAATCAGACCGACGCACGCTTCTTCCTTTCCAGAACGTCTTCAACGACGGGGGCGATCACATAGGGTAACGCGCGGTAACAGCCTCAGGGAAGATCGCAGACGGTTACGCGAAGCGGCGCCGGGCATGCTGCATTGCGGCGTACCAACTCCCAGCTAGCGGTGATCGGGTCGCGCCACAGAGCAGGTCCGATGCGTTCCCGGCTCCGCCGCGGCGCTCCGCCACGGCGCACAAGAACACAAAGGAGAATCGTCATGCAAATCCGTACCGTCCTTTTCGCCCTCGTCGCCACTTCG
>DATKMF010000096.1:0-46010 GCA_035542015.1 Candidatus Cybelea sp. | reverse complement strand
ACCGTCAGTTCCGCCGGCGATGTAAACGGCGACGGATACGGCGACTTGCTCATCGGCGGCAATTCCAGCCCGGTCTTCGTGGTCTTTGGTCATGGGGGCACGTTTGGCTCCGATCTCGACGTATCGAGCCTGAACGGGACGAACGGTTTCGCAATCACTGGACCTAATGACCAATATCTAGGCAGGTCCGTCTCCGGAGTGGGCGACTTCAACGGAGACGGCTACGATGACATCCTGATCGGTGCCCCCGATGAATATAACTCCGTCGCCCCCACTGATGTTGGTCACGCTTATCTCCTATATGGCGGCGCGTCGGGATTCGGCGCCTCGATCGATCTGACAAATCTGTCGCCGCAGCAGGGTTTCGAGATCAATGGGCAAGTGCTCAATCAGCAGCTGGGATGGTCGGTTGCTGGAGCCGGCGATATCAACGGCGACGGACTCGCCGACCTGTTGGTCGCCTCGCCGCAGGCCAACGGCGGCCACGGCGCTGTCGAAATCATCTATGGCAAGGCCGATACCTCGGCAGCAATGGGAAACAGTCACACCGATCTGATCACGGGCTCGTTGGGCGGCGACGAACTCATCGGCGCACAAGGCAATGACACTATTTTCGGGAAAGGCGGCGCCGACGTGATCATCGGCGGATCCGGCGACGACCAGATCCATGTCTCCGACCACAGCTTCTTCCGCATCGACGGCGGCTCAGGCACCGACACCCTGCACCTCGACTTCGGCGGCGCGATCGACTTCGGCAATCTCGACGGCAATGCCGCCACCTCCGATCGCGGCAAGATCGCCGGGATCGAGGTGATCGACGTCACCAACGGCCAGAACAACGCAATGACTTTGCATCTCGCGGACGTGCTCGACATGGATGTGCGGGACACCAACGTGGGCGGGGTTGCGTCGCTGGACAACGTGCTGAAGATTGACGGCGACGCCGGCGACACGCTGCATCTCTCCAAGTCCGACGGTTGGAGTGCGGCAGACAATGCGACGCTGGCGGGCTATGCGATCTACACGGACCATGGGGTGAAGATCGCGGTCGATCACGACATCGCGGTCGCAGTCTCGTAGCGGCGGATCACTCGCGCGCGAGATAGGCGCGATAGGTCTGCGCGATGCCGTCCTTGAGCGCGATCTTCGGCTTCCAGCCGAGCGCCGTCATGCGCGAGACGTCGAGCTGCTTCCGGGGCGTGCCGTCGGGCTTGGAGCGGTCGAACACGAACTCGCCGCGATAGCCGACGACGCCGGCGATGACGCGGGCGAGGTCGGCGATCGGCAGGTCCTCGCCGGTCCCGATGTTGATCGGCAGCGCGTCCTCGTAATGCTTCATCAGGAACACGCAGGCATCGGCGAGGTCGTCCACATGCAGGAACTCGCGGCGCGGCGTGCCGCTGCCCCAGATCTCGACCACATTGCCTCCAGCGGCCTTCGCCGCGTGGATCTTGCGCAGCAGCGCCGCCAAAACGTGGCTGGTCTCGGGGTCGAAATTGTCGTTCGGGCCATAGAGATTGGTCGGCATGCAGGAGATGAAGCGGCTGCCATGCTGCCGGCGGTAGGCCTGGCAGAGCTTGATACCGGCGATCTTGGCGATCGCATACCATTCGTTGGTCGGCTCGAGGGGCCCCGTTAGGAGCGACTCCTCCTTGATCGGCTGCGGCGCGAATTTGGGATAGACGCAGGAGGAACCGAGGAAGAGGAGTTTGCCGACGCCGGTCTTGGCCGCCGCCGTGATCACATTGGTCTCGATCGCCAAATTCTCGGCGATGAAATCGGCGGGCTGCCGGTCGTTGGCCAGAATGCCGCCGACCTTGGCCGCCGCCAGGAACACGGCCTCGGGCCGCGCCTTCGCCATCCAGTCTTCGGTCGCGCGCTGGTTTCTGAGATCGAGCTCGGCGCGGGTCGCTGTCAGCAGCGTACAGCCTTCCCCTTCGAGCCGGCGCAGGATGGCGCTGCCGGCGAGCCCGCGATGGCCCGCGACCCAGACGCGCCGGCCCGCAAGATCGAAGGATGCCGTCTGAGGCTTGTCGAGGGCGAGGCTCATACCAGATAGCCAGGGTAGTTGCCGCGCCCGCCCATCAGCTTCAGATCCTCCGCCACCATCTCCTTCACCAAGGCTTCGAAAGCGACAGTGGGCTGCCAGCCGAGCAGCCGGCGCGCCTTCGCCGCATCGCCGCAAAGGATATCGACTTCGGTCGGGCGGAAATAGCGGGGATCGATGGCGACCAGCCGGCGTCCGGTCTTCGGTTCATAGCCCTCCTCGGCGATACCTTCGCCGCGCCAGGCAAGGGCGATGCCGATCTCGGCGAAGGCGAGCTCGACGAAGCGGCGCACCGAATGGGTCTCGCCGGTAGCCAGCACGAAATCCTCGGGCGTCTCATGCTGCAAGATGCGCCACATGCCTTCGACATAGTCCCGCGCATGGCCCCAGTCGCGCTTGGCATCGAGATTGCCAAGGTAGAGGCACTCCTCGCGTGCATAGTGGATGTTGGCGACCGCGCGCGTGATCTTGCGGGTGACGAAGGTCTCGCCGCGGATCGGGCTCTCATGGTTGAAGAGAATGCCGTTGACCGCGAACATGCCGTAAGCTTCTCGATAGTTGACGGTGATCCAGTAGGCGTAGAGCTTGGCGGCGCCATAGGGGCTCCGCGGATAGAACGGTGTCTCCTCGTTCTGCGGCACCGCCCGCACCTTGCCGTAGAGCTCGGAGGTCGAGGCCTGGTAGAACCGCGTCCTATTCTCCAGTCCGAGGATGCGGATTGCCTCCAGCAGGCGCAGGGTCCCCAGCGCATCGGCATTGGCGGTATATTCCGCGGTCTCGAAGCTGACCTGGACGTGGCTCTGCGCTGCTAGGTTGTAAATCTCATCCGGCTTTGTTTCCTGGACAATACGGATCAGGTTGGTCGCATCGGTCATGTCGCCGAAGTGCAATTGGAACGGTTCACCCGACACATGGGGGTCGTGGTAGAGGTGATCGACCCTTCCCGTATTGAAGGATGAGGAGCGGCGCTTCACGCCGTGAACCCGGTAGCCCTTGTCCAGGAGCAGCCGCGCGAGGAATGCCCCGTCCTGGCCGGTGATCCCGGTGATCAGCGCCGTCTTCTCCGCCATCTTGCTTTCAACTCCCGTAAATTGCTGCGGTTTTGTGAATGGCTCTTACTGTCTGTCCGGATCCGGCGCAATGGACGGCAGGGTCGCGGGCGGTCCCTGAGGCGGCCGCTCAGAGTGACAGGTCAGTGACATCACAATTCTGTGCCCCGGTTGCCGGCAGATCTGGAAACGCCGCTCAGCGACCCCCTCGACCGACCAATTTTAATAGGTTCTCAATGGACTTGGGCGAAATATCGCGCCGCGAAACGATCATCATCATGGTGGTTGTTTCGTAACTCGTTAAAGTTTAGTCTGCCGGCCCGCGCGCGATTCGCGCAGGCAGGGGTATGAGGCGCCGAAGGTGCCAGAGAACAGTCGCAGCGTCGACCAGGCGATCTGCGCTTCGCGTGCCGCGAGCCTGCCTTTGCTCGCTCCTTCGCATCCACATCCTTTCATTCCGCATTGCTCTCTGCGCTGCTCCCGCTCTTCAACGTCACGCACATCAACATCACACACAGGGGTTCCCCGATGACCACGCAAACCGGTACGGCCAAGAACGACACGCTGACTTTTGCACCGGGCGATACCTCGATCGATGGTCTCGCGGGAACCGATACGCTGTTGTTCAACATCACCGGCGCGGACCTCACCTCGACCACCGTCACCAGCATGGAGATCCTGAAGGCGACAATCGCCAACACGACCTTCACGGTCGATCAGGGCGACCTCGTCACGACCGGCGGCTCGGTGGTCGGCACCACCGGCAACGACACCCTGACGGTCGCCGGCGCCTCCTTCGATCTCCGCAGCACCACCCTCAGCAGCATCGAGATCCTGAAGTCGGACGGCAAGGCCGGCACCACCTTCTTCCTCGACCAGAAGGACCTCCTTTCCGGCGGCTCGGTGCAAGGCGCCGGTGGCAAGGCGGATACGATCTCCATCAATGGCACGTCGCTGGATCTCACCAGCACGACCCTGACCAGCATCGAGAAGCTGCAGGCCGGCAAGAGTGCCGCGACCACCTTCACGCTTGACTCGACCGATCTCACCGGTTTGACCGCGATCACCGGCAGCACCGGCACCGACACCCTGGTGGTCAAGAACGCCGCCTTCGACGTCCACGCGATCTCCCTGAACAGCGTCGAGGCGCTGAAAGCCGGCGTTGCGACCGCGACCACGTTCACCTTGGATGAGGATCAGCTCGCAGCCAACACCGGTCCGGTCGCCGCCATCACGGGCAGCACCGGGACCGATACTCTGGCCGTGAACGGGACCGGCTTCGATCTCAGCCAGACCACGCTCAGCAGCGTCGAAAAGCTGATGGCGACCGACAACGGCACCGACGGCACCGTCTTCACGCTCGACCAGGCCGATCTCGCCAAGGGTGGCGCCGTCACCGGCTCGAGCAGCACGGCGGACGAGATCGACGCGGCTGGCAGCTCGCTCGATCTCTCGAGCACGACCGTCTCCGGCGTCGAGATGCTGGCCAGCGTCAGCGGCGTCGCCACCACGCTCACCATCACCGGCGACCAGCTGATCGGCGCCAACGCCTTCAACAAGATCGAGGGCGACACCGTCGGGGATACCCTGGACACCCTGGTTGTCAAATCGACCACCATCGACCTCTCTTCGACGACGCTCGACCTGATTGACGTCGTCAAGGCCGGCAGCGCCTCGGCGACCACCTTCACCTTCAAGGCGGGCCAGCTCGCTTCCGGCATGGGAGACGTCAGCCAGATCACCGGCAGCACCGGCAGCGACACGCTGATCGTCAAGGGCGTCAACTTCGACCTCTCGAGCACCGCGCTCACCAGCGTCGAGAAGCTGCAGGCTGGCAGCACCAACGCCGTGACCTTCACGCTCGATCAGAGCGACCTCGCCAACGGTGGGCAGGTCATCGGCTCGACCAGCGCCGGCGACGACATCCAGGCGGCCGGCCCCACCCTCGACCTCACCAGCACGACGATCTCCGGCATCGAGATCCTCACCAGCCAGTTCACCGGCAACACGACCTTCACCGTCACCGAAGCGCAGTTCAAGGCGATCGGCGAGTTCGACGGCAACAGCGTCAACGACACGCTGGTGGTCAAGACCACCAACTTCGATGTCACCGGCAAGACGCTCGACAGCATCGCCAACCTGAAGGTGGGTCTGGCCAGCGCGACGACCTTCACCGTCAACGACAACCAGCTCGCCGGGGGTGGCGGCGGCGACGTCGTCGGCATCGCCGGCAGCACGGGCAGCGACACGCTCATCGTCAAGGGCACCGATTTCGATCTCAGCGGCACGGCGCTCACCAGCGTCGAGAAGCTGATGGCGGACAGCAACGGGACCAACAACACGGTCTTCACCCTCAATCAGAACGATCTCGCCAGCAAAGGCTCGATCATCGGCAATTCGGGGGCGACCGGGGACAAGATCGTCGCAGCCGGCACGCTGCTCGACCTCAGCAGCACGACCGTCAGCAGCATCGAGAAGCTGACCGCGGGCACCAACAGCAACACGACATTCATCGTCACCAGCGCCGAGCTGACCAGCCTCGACATTTCCGGCGGCAAGGGCACCGACACGGTGCTGATCACCAGCAACACCATCGACTTCACCGGCACCACGCTGACCAGCATCGAAGGCGTGGGCGCGGGTCTCACCACCGCCAGCACCATCACGCTGCTCGATACCCAGCTGAAGGCGAATGGCGGCGTCATCGCCAACATCCAGGGCAACAATGGAGTCGATACGCTGAAGGTCATCGGCCCCGATTTCGACCTGAGCAAGACCACGACCACGGGCATCGAGAAGCTGCAATCCGGGGCGACCGCCGGGGATTCGGCGACCTTCACCCTCAACCAGCTCGATCTCGCCGCCAACGGCTCGATCATCGGCAGCAGCAATGGCAGCGACACGATCATCGCGGCGGACAACGCGCTCGACCTCACCAGCACGACCCTGACCGGCGTCGAGTTCCTGGAAGCGAACAAGATCAACACCACCTTCACCCTGGACGCGACCGATCTCAAGGCGCTGACCGGCGGGGTCAGCGGCAACGGCGGTACGAACACGCTGATCATGAATACGTCGGCCTTCGACGTTTCCAGCGCGACGCTCAGCGACGTCGAGAAGCTGCAGGCCGGCGTCGCCACCACCACCTTCACCGTTGCCGCCACCGAGCTCGTTTCCGGCGGGGGCGATATCAACGCGGTGGTCGGCAATGCCAAGAGCACGGATACGTTGATCGTCAAGGGCACGAATTTCGACCTCAGCGGCACCACCTTGACGAATGTCGATGTGCTGAAGGCTGGCAGCTCGCTCGCGACCACCTTCACCATCGACGACGACACTGCACTGATCTCGGGCGGCTCGGTGGTCGGCAGCAGCGGCAACGACACGCTGTTGACCCACGACACCGTGCTCGACCTCACCAGCACGACCTTGAGCAGCGTCGAGATCCTGCAGAGCGACAACGGCGTGGGCACCAACTTCATCGTCGATCAGAAGGATCTCGCCAGTGGCGGCTCGGTGATCGGCGACGCCGACGACGCGATCGTGGCGGCCGGCACCTCGCTCGATCTGACCAGCACGATCCTCAGCAGCATCGAGATCATCCAGGCGGGCAATGCCGCCACCGGCGGCACGATTTTGACGGTGGACGCCAACGATCTCGAATCCGGCGGTTCGGTGATCGGCAACGCCGGCAACGACACCCTCATCGTGAAGAACACCGGCATCGATCTGACCAGCACCAGCTTGACCTCGGTCGAGAAGCTGCAGGCCGGCCTCAGTGCCGCCACGACGTTCACGGTGGATCAAGCCGACCTCGCCTCGGGCGGCTCGGTCATCGGCAGCAGCGGTACCGACACTCTCCTCACTCACGACAATGCGCTCGACCTGAGCAGCACCGCTCTCACCAGCATTGAGGTGCTGAAGAGCGACAACACCAACGGCGTCACCTTCACCCTCGACCAGAACGACATCGCGTCGGGTGGCTCGATCATCGGCGCCGCTGGCAGCGACACGATCGCGGCGAGCGGCAATCTCGATCTCACCTCGACCACGCTCAGCAGCATCGAGAATGTCACCGTCGCCGCCTCGAGCGGCGCCACGGTCACCCTCACCGCGGCGCAGCTTGCGGGCATCAATGTTTCGGGCGGCACGGCGACCACCGACACGCTGGTCATCAAGGGCACCGCCTTCGATCTCACCAGCACGACCTTGACCGCAATCGAGCGGTTGCAGGCGAGCAACAACGGCAGCAGCGGCACCACCTTCACGCTCGACGCCGCCGACGTCGCTGCGCTCGGCACCAACGGTCAGATCAACGGATCGACCAGCTCCAACGACACGCTGATCATCCTCGGCACCGCCTTCGATCTCACCAGCACGGCCCTGAGCAGCGTCGAGATCCTGAAGGCCGGCAGCTCGCTCGACACGACCTTCACCCTCGACGGCGCGGACATTGCCGGCGGCGGGTCGATCATCGGCAGCAGCGGCAACGACACGATCGTGGTCAACAGCACCGCGATCGACATCTCCAGCACCACGCTCAGCAGCATCGAGGCGCTGACCGCGGGAACCACCAACGACACCACCTTCACCATCAACCAAAGCCAGCTCAACGCGGGGCTCTCGGTCACGGGCAACAGCGGCCACGACACGCTCACCATCGCGGGGACCAGCTTCGACCTCACCTCCGCCTCGGTCACCAGCGTCGAGATCCTCAAGGCCGGCAGCTCGCTTGACACCACCTTCACGGTGGACCAGGCCGATCTTGCCAGCGGTGGGTCGGTCGTCGGTCTCGCCGGCCACGACACGCTGATCGTAAAAGGGACCAGCGCCGACCTCAGCAGCACCTCGCTCACCAGCGTCGAGATCCTGAAAACCGGATCGGCGCTGGCGACCACCTTCAAGGTCGACCAGGCCGACCTCGCCAGCGGTGGCTCGATCATCGGCAGCAGCGGCAATGACACCGTGGCAGCGGCCGGCAACGCGCTCGATCTCACCTCGACCACTCTTTCGAGCATCGAGATCATCAAGGCCGGCCTCTCCGTGGCGACTACGTTCACGGTCGATCAGGCCGATCTCGCCTCGGGCGGCTCGGTCATCGGCAGCAGCGGCAACGACACGCTGATCGGTCAGGATGACGTGCTGGATCTCACCTCCACCACGCTCTCCAGCATCGAGATCATCAAGGTGGTCGGTGTCGCCGATCCCTACACGATCAAGCTCGATCAAGCCGACCTTGCTTCCGGCGGCACGGTGATCGGTGGCACCAACAACGATACCATCATCATCAACGGCACCCAGCTCGACCTCAGCAGCACCACGCTGAACAGCATCGAGATCCTGAAGGCGGGCACGACCAGCGCCACCACCTTCATCGTCAATCAGAGCGACCTCGCCAGCGGTGGCACTGTGGTCGGCAGCTCGAGCACCGGCGACACGGTCGAGACCGCCGATACCCAGCTCGATCTGACCAGCACCACGCTGAGCGGTATCGAGAAGATCGGTGCCGGCACGGACAACGACACGACTATCACTGTCAGTCAGTCGATCATCGACAGTCTTGGTGCCGGGGGCACGATCTTCGGCGGCGCCGGCGCGGACACGCTCCAAACCGGCGGGACACTGCTTGATCTCAGCAACGTCCTCGTGACCGGCGTCGAAGCCTTCGCCACCACCAATACCGTCGGTACTACTTTCGTCCTGACGCAGTCCGACCTCATCTTCGGCGGCAGCATCACCGGCGGCAGCGGGACCGACACGGTCGAGGCCGCGGGCACCGCTCTCAATCTCTCCAACACCACGTTGACAAGCATCGAGGCGTTGTCGACAGCCTCGACGGTCGGGACCACCTTCACTCTGGCCGCTCTTCAGCAGAAGAGTCTCGAAATCGACGGTGGCTCCGGCGTCGATACTCTCGTCATCAAGAGCGCGAGCTTCGACCTGACCTCCACCACCGACACTTCGTTGGATATCCTGAAAGCCGGGGTCACGACGGCAACCACGTTCACGGTGGACGCGGCCGATCTCGCCACCGGCGGCTCGGTGCTTGGCACCGGGAAGAACGACACGCTGACGATCCTCGGCACCGCCTTCGATCTCTCGCATACCTCGCTCAGCAGCGTGGAGATCCTGAAGACGGCATCCTCCCTGGCGACCACTTTCACGGTCGACCAGGCGGACCTCGCCAGCGGCGGCACGATCATCGGCAGCAGCGGCAACGACACGGTGCTGACCCACGGTACTCAGCTCGATCTCAGCTCGACCTCGCTCACCAGCATCGAGATCTTGAAGAGCGACAGCACCGCGGGCGCCGTCTTCACGGTCGATGCGGCCGACCTCGCCTCCGGTGGCTCGGTCATCGGCGGCAGCGGCACGGATACGTTGCTGACCCACACGACCGGCATCGATCTCACTTCTACTTCGCTCACCAGCATCGAGATCCTGCAGAGCCACAACACGGTCGGCACGACCTTCACCGTGGATACCAACGACCTAGCCTCGGGCGGCTCGGTGATCGGCGGCAGCGGCGACGACACACTGTCGATCAACAGCAACACGATCGATCTCCGCAGCACGACGCTCACCAGCATCGAGCACATCACCTCCGCCACGCCCACCAACGGCACGACATTCACGGTCGGAGGCGGGCTCGGCAGTGCCAGCATCGAGTTCGACAACGGCGGCAACGACTCGGCGATCTTCAAGTCGGGCTACAAGGCCACCGACGTCAGCAGCGAGAGCACGATCCTGGCGCACACGGTCAGCATCAACACCTTCGACGATGCCAACGACACGATCGACGTCTCGGCGATCTCGAAGGGCGCCGGGAGCTACCAGGACATCCAGGCCGTCATCGACTTCCTGGATCCGGCCACCTTGAAGGATGCGCTCGATCTCGCGGCCCATACCGCCGTCGGGGCCAACTCGAAGGTCGTTTCCTTCGAGTTCGGCGGCGACACCTATGTCGTGGTGGACAACTCGTCGGCTCAGACCCTCACGACCGACGATGCGGTCATCAAGGTCGTCGGTACCGGCCATACCTTCACCACCGGCGGCGGTGGCGATCTGGTGGCCTGACGCCGGTTTGCCGGATGCCAACACTCGGGGGCGGCCTACGGGCCGCCCCTTGCCTTTTGCGCGGATGAACGCGAGGACGAGCGGCGGTCCAGCACTGTTCTTCGCGTTGCGTTAATACCTTCGTGGTTAATTCTTGCTTGCTCTCCGCCCGGGCCGGCTTCAGACTCTGGCCTCGGCGGCAGTACCAATGTAAACAATGGGTTAGTGGGACCGGATCGGGCTCGGGCATGGGGCAACGGGGCAAAACTGCGAAGAAGCGAGCCCGGGAGAAGGCCGGCGCTCCGCCGGCCGCGTCTCGTGCGGAGAAGGACAGCCTAGGGGACAAGGACGCGGTCCGGGAAGCGACCCGGCTGCACCTGGCGGGCCGGCTCGCCGACGCCCTGCCGTTCTATCAAGCTGCGCTGCGGCAGAGCCGGACACCGGCGATCCTCAACAACTACGGCGCCGCGCTCCGCGACTTGAAGCGTTCGCCGGAGGCCGCGCCGTTATTCCGCGAGGCGGCGGAACGCGACGCCGGTTATGGCGATGCAAGGCTCAATCTCGGATTGAGCCTTCACGATATCGGCGACCTCGACGGCGCGGAGCCGGAGCTGCGGCGTGCCCTCGCGCTGCTGCCGCAGCCCGAGGACGGCAAGCCGCTCGACCCCCGCACCATGCAGGCGATCGGTGGCCTCGCGGCGGTGCTCCGCAGCCGGCATCGGTTCGACGAGATCATTGCGCTCTATCGCGATGCCGTCGAGCGGGCGCCCAATGATGCCGTCCTGCGCTGCCAGTTCGGCAGCATCTACTACGATCTCGGCAAACTCCCGGAAGCCGTCGAGGCTTTCGAGGTCGCCGTCCGTCTCGATCCCGATCTGGTGGCGGCCCAGGGCAATCTCGGCACCGCCTATTCCTCGATCGGCCGGGCCGAGGAGGCGGTCGCCTGCCAGCGTCGCGCCGTGGAGCTGGAGCCCGACAATCCCAAGCATTACGTCAATCTTGGCGCCGCCTTGAAGGTTCAGGGCCTGCTGGGCGAGGCGGCGGAGGCCTATCGCAAGGCGGCAGCCCTGAAGCCCGATTACGACTTCGCGATCAACAATCTCGGCAACCTGCTGCGCGAGCAGGGCCAGATCGAAGAGGCGATCACGCATTTCCGCGAGGCGATGGCGATCTCGCCGGACTACCTGACCGCCCACTCCAATCTGCTCTTCACCTTGAACTCGCTGCCTGACGTAACGGCGGAAGAGCTCTATGCCGAGCACCGCCGCTTCGGCGAGCGGGTCGAGGCCAAGGCGCCGCCGCCCAAGCCCTACGCGAACAGCGTGGAGCCGAATCGACGGCTTCGGATCGGTTATCTCTCGCCCGATTTCGTCGGCCACTCGGTCGCCTATTTCATCGAGAACCTCCTGGAGCTGCACGACCGCAACGCAGTCGAGGTGGTGTGCTACGCGCTCAACAAGCGCTCGGATTCGCTTTCCCGGCGGCTGCAGGCGCGGGCCGACCAGTGGCGCGCCTGTTCGTTCCTTGCCGATCCGGAGCTCGCCGGGTTGATCCGTACCGATCGCATCGACATCCTGGTGGACCTCGCCGGCCACACCGCGGAGAATCGGCTGGCGATGATGGCGCAGCGCCCGGCGCCGATCCAGGTCACCTATTGCGGCTATCCCAACACCACCGGCCTCAAGGCGATCGACTATCGCCTGACCGATGCGCTGGTCGATCCGCCGGGCGAAAGCGACCGCTTCCATTCGGAGAAGCTGGTGCGCCTGCCGCGCTCCTTCCTCTGCTATCGCCCGTCGGACTTCGCCGGCGACGTGGCGCGACGCCCGGTGCTGGAGAAGGGCTTCGTCACCTTCGGGTCGTTCAACGTGCTGGCCAAGATGACCGACTCGGTGGTCGCCGCCTGGGCGCGCATCCTCAATGCTGTCCCTGGCTCGCGGCTTCTGCTGAAGTGCAACTCGTTCAACGATCCCGCGACGGCGGAGCTCTACCGTCGGCGTTTCTCGGCCGAGGGCATCGTCCCCGAGCGGCTCGATCTCCTCGGCCGTCAGCCGCTGATCTCCGACCATCTCGCCATGTACGGCCGGGTCGACATCGCGCTCGATCCCTTCCCGTACAACGGCACCACGACCACCTGCGAGGCGCTCTGGATGGGCGTGCCGTTGGTGGCGCTGCGCGGCGACCGGCATGTTGCCCGGGTCAGCGCCGCGCTGCTGCATCACGTCGGGCTCGACGCCCTCGTTGCCGAGAACGAGGTGGAATATGTCGAGAAGGCGGTCGCACTGGCGCGTGATCCCGCCCGCATCCAGGCGCTCAGCGCCGGCCTCCGACCCGCGATGGCCGCCTCGCCGCTGACCGATGCGCCCGGTTTCGCCCGCGAGGTGGAGGCCGCCTATCGTGAGATGTGGCGCACCTGGTGCGAGGCGGCTAAGAAGGGCCGCCGCCCCATCAAGGTCAGCGCCGATGCGGAAGTGGCGGCGGGAGCGGCGCTGTTCGAACGCGGCGAGATAGCCGCGGCGGAAGCGGCGTTCCGCCGCACGGTCGAGCACTTTCCCGAACATCCCGAAGCCGTGCTCAATCTCGGCACCGCGTTGAAGCGGCTGAGGCGCCTGCCGGAAGCGGTGGACTGCTTCGAGAAGGCCGTCGCGCTCAAGCCCGACTGGTCGGCGGCGCATGCCAATCTCGCTTCCGCCTATTGCGACCTGGGTCGCCTCGATGAGGCCGAGGCTGCTTGCCGCAAGGCGATCGCGCTCGACCCGAAGAACCGGAATGCCCACAGCAATCTCGCCTCGGTCTATGCGGCGCGGCGCAAGGACGACCAGGCGATCCCGCTCTTCAAGAAGGCGCTGGAGATCGGGCCGCCGAGTGCCGCCCTCTACGTCAATCTCTCCGCGGCCTGCATCGCCGCCGGTGACCTCGCCGGTGCGGTCGACGCCTGCAAGCAAGCGATCGCGCTGGAGCCCAAGCTTGCCGAAGCCCATGCCAATCTCGCCTCGGCGCTCGGCGCGCAGCGGCGGCTCGAGGAGTCGATCGCCGCGGCGCGGGAGGTGGTTCGGCTGCAGCCCGAGCTTCATCTCGCCTGGTCGAATCTGCTGTTCTCCTTGAACTATTCCGATCGCCTCCCGGCGGCGGATGTCCTCCGTGAGCATCGCGCCTGGGGCGAGCGCTATCGCGGCCAGGCGGCGAGCGATCATCCGAACACGCGCGATCCCGAGCGGCGCATCCGCGTCGGCTTCATCTCGGCGGATTTCTGCGCCCATTCGGTCGCCTTCTTCCTGAAGCCGCTGTTCGACCGCCATGACACGGCGCGGCTCGAGCTGTTCTGCTATTCCGACGTGGTCAACCAGGACCTCTACACCGACTTCCTCAAAGGCCGTGCCGATCATTGGCGCGTGACCGTGGGCCTGCCGGACGAGCGTATCCACGACATGATCCGCGCCGACGGCATCGACATCCTGATCGATCTCGCCGGCCACACCGCCAAGAACCGGCTGCGCGTCTTCGCGCGTAAGCCCGCGCCGGTCCAGGCGACCTGGCTCGGCTATCCCCACAGTACCGGCCTCGCCGCGATCGACTGGCGCATGGTGGACGACGTCACCGATCCCATGGGCGCGGAGACCCTCTCGATCGAGCGGCTCCAGCGCCTGCCGGCGCCCTTCCTCTGCTACGAAGCGCCGCCGAAGACGCCGGACGTGGGACCGCTGCCCGCGCTGGCGAATGGCCATGTCACCTTCGGCAGCTTCAACAAGATCAATAAGGTCACCGACGCGACACTGCGGCTCTGGTCGCGCGTGCTCGGCGCCGTGCCGGGCTCGCGCCTCGTGCTGAAATCGCTCTCCTACAACGACGCCGAGACCCGCGAGCGCGTGCTGAAGATCGCCGCCGAGGCCGGCATCGCCGCCGAGCGCATCACGCTGCTCGGTTGGGAGCCGATGCTCAAGGGCCATCTCGAAGTCTATCACCGCATCGACATCGCCCTCGACACCGTCCCCTATAACGGCACCACGACGACCTGCGAAGCCGCCTGGATGGGCGTGCCGACGGTGACGCTCCGCGGCGACCGTCATGCCGCGCGCGTCGGGGCCACGATCGACACGGCGCTCAGCCTCCGTCACCTCGTGGCCGAGAGCGAGGCCGGCTTCGTCTCGGCGGCTGCGGCACTCGCCGCCGACCTGCCGGGCTTGGCCGCGCTCCGGGCGGGACTGCGCGAGCAGATGCGTGCCTCGCCGCTCTGCGACGCCGTGGGTTTCGCCAGCAAGTTCGAGGCGGCACTTCGCACGATGTGGTGCGACTGGTGTGGAACATCCGCAACGGAACCGAGCGTGCTGCAACTCCGGATCAGGGGGGATGTCGAGATCTGCGTGCCGGACGATCTCTCCCTGATCACGCCGAACGTGCTCCTCGAGCGGGAGGACTGGTTCGAGGACGAGGCGCCCTTTGTGCGGGCGATCCTGCGCCCAGGCGATCGCGTGGTCGATATCGGTGCCAATTGCGGCGTCTACTCCTTGCCGGCCGCCCGCGCGGTCGGCGGGGAAGGGCGGGTCTGGAGCTTCGAGCCGGCCCGCGGCACCGCCGATCTGCTGGCGCGCAGCATCGCGGCGAACAGCTTTGCCAATGTGGCGCTGATCCGCGCCGCACTCTCGGACCATAGCGGGGAAGCGCGGCTCGGTACCGGTGCGCAATCCGAGTTGAACACGCTGCAGGCCGGAGAGCCCGGCGTCACCGGCGCCGAGACCGTGGCCTTGACGACGCTCGATCTCTGGGCCGCGGAGAACGGCTGGCCCGCGATCGACTTCCTGAAGCTCGATGCCGAGGGCGAGGAGCCGAACGTGATCCGCGGCGGCGCCAGGTTCTTCGAACGCGCCTCGCCGCTCGTCATGTTCGAGGTGAAGCACGGCAATCATCTCAATCTCGCGCTGAAGGATCAGTTCGCGGCGCTCGGCTATCGCGCCTACCGACTGGTGCCTGGGCTCGGCCTGCTGGCGCCGTTCGACGGCGAGACGGATGCCGATCCCTTCCTGCTCAATCTCTTCTGCTGCAAGCCGGACCGCGCCGCGAAGCTCGTCGTGCGCGGTCTGCTCTGCGACGCGCCGCCCGCGTTCGATGCGCGCGCGATGGCGCCGGATCTCTGGCAGCAGACGCTCCGCGACAAGCCTTATGCACAGGCGGCGATGCCGCGCTGGTCGGAGCGTATGCGCACCGAGCCCGAATATGGGCGTGCGCTCTCCGCCTGGTGCCTGGCCCAGGACGCGGCACGGCGACCGGGCGAGAGGCTCGCCGCCTTGCAGCATGCCTTCCAGTCGCTGCTGCAGCTCGCCGAGGCGCATCCGGATTTCGTGCATGCCGCCTCGCTCGTCCGGGCCGCCGCCGATCTCGGCCGCCGCGGCCTCGCCGTCGCCGTGCTGAAGCGCATGGAAGCGGCCTCGCTCTGGAACGCGGCGGACGACGGCCTCGCCTTCCTGGCGCCCGACGCGCGGAGCGAAACCGTCAGTCCCGGCGGCGACGCGAGCATCTGGCGCCAAGCAGCGGTCCTGGAGGCGCGGATCCGGCTCGGCAGCTATGCCGGCGTGTTCGCAACACCCGATCTCGAGGCCCAGGACGCGCTGCACGAGACCGGGTTGGCCGGCGCGGAAGCCGAGCGGCGGCGCCTGCTCGCGCGCCGGCGCGCCGGCGTTGCGACCGGCACTGTTTCCCCGCGTCTGCTCCATGCGGCCGCAGACAATCTCAATCCCGCCTATTGGCAGAAGCAGGCGAGGCGGGTCGTGACGGATCGACCGCTGGCGCTCCTGCCTGACTTCGAGACGGTCAACATCGTCGATATCGGCGCCATGGCGCTGGGCTCGGAGCGGGAACCCTATCGCCCGCTGATTTCAGCCGGCCGGGCGCGCGTGGTCGGTTTCGAGCCCAACGCCGCGGAATGCGAGAAGCTGAACCGCGGCGCCGGTGCCGGGCGGTACTATCCCTATTTCATCGGCGACGGCAGCGTCCGGACCTTCCACGAGACCAACATGGCGATGACCGGCTCGCTCTACGCGCCGAACACCCCGCTCCTGGAGAAGTTCTCCTTCCTTCCGGAATTGGTGGTCCCGGTGGCGCAGCACAGCGGTATCGAGACCAGGCGGCTCGACGATCTCGCGCATCTCGAAGGGCTCGGGGACATCGATCTCATCAAGATCGACATCCAGGGCGGCGAGCTCGACGTCTTCAGGGGCGCGCGGCGTGCGCTCGAATCCGCATTGGTCGTGATCACCGAGGTCGAGTTCGTGCCGCTCTATCGGGATCAGCCGCTGTTCGGCGACATCGATCGACACCTGCGTGCGGCGGGGTACCAGTTCCATACCTTCCTCGGCATGAGCCGTCGCTTCTTCAAGCCGTTCAACGCGCCGAGCGACCCCGGCGCCGGCTTCCGGCAGATCCTCTGGGCCGACGCCGTGTTCGTCCGCGACTTCATGCACTTCGACAAACTCTCGGACGCCAAGCTGCTGAAGCTCGCCGCCATCCTCGATGCCGTGCTCGGCTCCCACGATCTCGCCGGCCTCGCCCTCACCGAATACGACCGGCGCAACGGCACGGCCCACGCGTCCGATTACATCTCCGGAACGATCGCGCGCCAGGCCGCGCGGCAGAAGGGCGGATCATGAGTTCCCAGCCCCGCGCCACCGCGATCCGTCTCGCGCTCAAGTCCAGCCGGCCGCATCTGCTGGCGGCGACGCTCTTCAGCCTCGGTATCAATCTCCTCTACCTGACGCCGACCATCTACATGCTGCAGGTCTACAACCGGGTCATGAACAGCGGCCACATTCCGACGCTGCTGATGATCTCGATGGCCGCGGTGCTGGCGATGATAACCCTCAGCATGCTGGAGGCCGCGCGCAACCATCTGCTGGTGCGGCTCTCCAACCATCTCGACGTGGTGCTGGCCGGCGAGATCCTGAGGCGCCAGATCGAGATCAGCAACCAGATCGGCGAGCGTCCCGGCATGGTCCGCGACCTCGACACCTTCCGCAGCTTCCTCACCCAGACGGGTGCCTCGGCGATCTTCGATCTTCCCTGGCTGCCGATCTACCTGATCGCCTGCTTCCTCCTGCACCCGCTGCTGGGCCTGGTCGCCTGCATCGCCATGGCGATCATGATCGCGCTCGCCTTCGCCAACGAGTTCGTCACCTCGAAGTATCTCAGGCGCTCGGAGGAGGCGGCGCGCAAGAACTACAGCTTCACCGACGCGAGCCTGCGCAACGCCGAGGTGATTCAGGCGATGGGCATGCTGCCCGGGTTCCTCCGCCGCTGGGGATTGAGCCGCGAGGAGATGCTGCGGCAGCAGACCCACGCCAGCGAGCTCGGCGCCTATCTTCAGGGCATGATCAAGTTCTTCCGGCTCTCGCTGCAGAGCGCCATCATCGGCATCGGCGCCTGGATGGCGATCGAAGGAGAGGTGACGGCCGGCGTCATCTACGCCGCCTCGCTGCTGCTCGCCCGCACCATCTCACCGGTCGAGCAGCTGGTGGCCGGCTGGCGTTCGTTCGTCGCCGCGCGTGGCGCCATCAAGCGCATCAACGGGCTGCTTGCGGTCGAACCGCTCTCCGATCCAATGCGCCTGCCGGCACCGCGTGGCCTGTTGACCGTCGAGGCGGTCGGCTTCATCCCGCGCGGCGCCGCCAAGCCGACCCTAAACAATGTGAGCTTCGTGCTGCAACCGGGCGAGCGCCTCGCCGTCGTCGGGCCGAGCGGCGCCGGCAAATCCACCCTGGCGCGGCTTCTGGTCGGCGTGTGGCGGCCGCGGGCGGGCAGCGTGCGGCTCGACAGCGCCGAGGTCTTCAACTGGGAGCGCAGCGATTTCGGCCGCCATGTCGGCTACCTCCCGCAGGAGGTCGAGCTGTTCGAAGGCACCGTGCGCGACAATATCGCGCGCTTCAGCGACGCCAGCCCCGAGCAGGTGATCGAGGCGGCACAGCGCGCGGGCGTCCATGATCTCATCCTGCGCCTGCCCGATGGCTACGACACGGAGATCGGCATCGCAGGCACGGCGCTCTCGGGCGGCACCCGCCAGCGCGTCGGCCTCGCGCGCGCCATCCTCGGCAATCCTCGGCTGCTGGTGCTGGACGAGCCCAACTCCAATCTCGATTCCGACGGCGAGCGGGCGCTGCTCGGCGTGTTGAACCAGGCCAAGGAGCTCGGCACCACGACGATCGTCATCTCGCACCGCTCCGGCGTGCTCTCCGCCGTGGACAAGGTGATGCTGATGCGCGACGGTATGGTCGAACGCTTGAGCCCGCGGACCGAGTTTCTCGCGGCTCTGGGCACGCCTGAGAACCAGATGCGGATCGCGAACCAGGGGGCGGGCAACACCAAATGAGCCTCACTCCCACCGCCCCGTCCTCGACCGCAGTCGATCGCCCGCGCCCTTACGGCGCGGCGGGTACGCGCGCCGTGCCGACCAGCCCTTGGCCGGTGATCTGGATCGGCGCAGGCGTCATGCTGCTGTTCTTCGGCGTGATCGGCGGCTGGGCGGCGACCGCGCCGCTGGCGAGCGCGGTGACCGCGCCGGGCACGCTCGCGGTCACCGGCGAGAACAAGGTGGTGCAGCATCTCGACGGCGGCATCCTCAAGGAGATCCTGGTGAAGAACGGCGACAAGGTCGCGGCGGGCCAGGTGCTGCTGCGGCTCGACGATACCCAGGCGCGCGCCGCCGTGGCGCTGGTTCGCTCGCAGTACCTCTCGCTGCTCGCCTTGCAGGCACGGCTCGAGGCGGAGCGCGACGGCAAGGACACCATCACCTTTCCGGCGGAGCTCACGTCCGTCGCTGGCGATGCCGACGTGGCCGAGATGATGGACGGCCAGCGCAACCTGTTCGAGGAGCGCAAGCGCACGCTGGACGGCCAGGTCTCCGTCCTCAACCAGCGCATCAAGCAGCTCACGCAGCAGATCGGCGGCGCCGCGGTCCAGCAGCAGGCGCAGGACGAGCAGCTGAAGCTGATCCAGGACGAGCTCGACAGCGCCCTCAAGCTCTACGACAAGGGCTATGTGCCGAAGACGCGGATCCTGGAGCTGCAGCGTGCCGCCGCGGCGTTGGGCGGCCAGAGCGGCGCCTACAAGAGCAGCAAGGCCGGCACCCAGCAGGCGATCGGCGAGGCCCAGCTGCAGATCCTGCAGCTGCAGAAGGAGCGGCTCTCGGAAGTCTCCCAGAGCCTCAGCGACACTGCGGACCGCATCAACGCCATGGTGGAGCGGCTGCATGCCTCGGAGGACGTGATGGCCCGCACCGTCATCACGGCGCCGGTCGCCGGCACAGCGCTCAACATGACGGCCAATACGGTCGGCGGCGTGATCTCGCCGGGACAGCGCATCCTGGAGATCGTGCCCGCCGGCGAGCCGCTGGTGATCGTGGCCATGGTCAGGCCCGAGGACATCGCCGACGTGCGGACCGGCTTGACGACCGAGATCCGCCTGACCGCCTACGACCAGCGCTCGACTGGCATGCTGCACGGCACCATCACCGAGGTCTCGGCCGACCGGGTCGCAACCCAGGCCGATCCGCGCGGCCATTACGAGATCAGGGCGGTCATCACCGACGATCTGGCGGCGATGCCGGGGATCAGCGTGGTGCCCGGCATGCCGGCCATCGTCAGCATTCCGGTGAAGCCGCGCACCGTGCTCGAATATCTGGTCGGGCCGCTGACCGACTATTTCGCCGGCGGCATGCGCGAGCGCTGAAGGCTGGAGGCAAGGGGAAAGCGACGGCGATGGCGGATTGGCACGAAGGCTACGTACAAGACATCGGCTACACGCACGGCTTCTACCGCGAGCTGACGCCCGCGTTGCTCAATCTCGCGCTTGCGCTCGGCGGCTACGAAGGCCCGGCGCTCGACCGTCCGTTCAGCTATTGCGAGCTGGGAGCGGGGCAAGGGGTCTCGGTCAACATCCTGGCCGCCGCCAATCCCAACGGCGATTTCTGGGCGACCGACTTCAACCCCTCGCATGCGGCCGGTGCGGCGCAGCTCGCCGCGTCCGGCGGGCTTTCGAACATCCGCTGCCTCGACCGGTCCTTCCAGGAGTTCCTGGAGCTCGAGACGCCACCGTTCGACTATGTCTGCCTCCACGGCATCTACTCCTGGATCAGCCCGGAGAGCCGGCGCGCCATCGTCGACATCGCCGCCGCCAAGCTCAAGGTCGGCGGCGCCGTCTATATCAGCTACAACACCCTGCCGGGCTGGGCGGCGGCGATGCCGCTTCGCCAGCTGCTCTCGGAATTCGGCGCCAGCCCCGAGGAGCGCTCCGAGCAGCGCATCGAGAAGGCGCTCGCCATGGCCGAGCGGCT
This sequence comes from Candidatus Cybelea sp., assembly GCA_035542015.1. GTDB lineage: Bacteria > Pseudomonadota > Alphaproteobacteria > Dongiales > Dongiaceae > Dongia. The sequence goes on along the minus strand of DATKMF010000096.1, from coordinate 25,543 downwards.
GCGCGGCGCCAAGGCCGGCTACTTCAGTGACAATCCGCGCGTCGGGCAGCGGCTCGACCGGATCAAGGGCATGTCGCGCGCCTACCTGGCGCATGAATACCTCAATCGCCATTGGACCCCGTTCTACTTCAGCGAGGTCGCGCGCGAGCTCGGGGAGGCGAAGCTCAGCTTCGCCGTCTCCTCCCATCTCGGCGACCACATGGACAACGTCGCGCTGCCGCCCGACGGGCAGAAGCTGCTCAATGAGATCGCCGATCCGATCCGGCGCCAGCAGATGCGCGACTATCTGGTGAACCAGCAGTTCCGCCGCGACATCTTCGTCAAGGGCGCGGTCGGCATCTCGCCGGCGCGGCGCGGCTCCGTCATCGGCGCCACGCGTCTCGCCCTGATGAAGCCGAAGGCGTCGGTCGCCTTGGAAGTGCCGTTCCCGGTCGGCGTGTGCAAATTGCGGCCGGAGGTGTACGGGCCGATCCTGGATGCACTGGAGGCCGGGCCGCGCACGCTGGCCGATCTTGCGACCGCCCTCGCGGCGCAGAAGATCGACCAGCCGGCGCTGATGCAGGCAGCGATGATCCTGGTCTCGACCGGGGACGTCGCGCCCGCCCTGCCCGAAGCTTCGGAAGCGGAGCGGAAGCGCCAGACCGACCGCTTCAATGCGTCCCTGCTGCAGCGCGCCCTGGTAAGCGGGGAGATCAGCTACCTCGCCTCGCCGGTCATCGGCTCCGGCGTGCCGGTCTCGCGCGTCGAGGCGCTCATGCTCCTGGCGCTGCAACGCAAGTTCGATCCCGCCCGTCTGGTCTGGCAGAATCTCGGCCCCCAGGGCATCCGCCTGGTGGTCGAGGGCAAGCGGCTCGATACCGAGGCCGAGAATCTCGCAGAGCTCGCCAAGCGCTCCGAGCAGTTCAAGGCCGAACGGCTGCCCATCCTGCGCCACCTCGGCATCGCCTGATCGGCTGCGGGCGCTTGCCCGTATGTTGAACGATTGCTCGCCGGCCGAGCATATGATCTACTTTCGCATCTGTGACGCAATGGGGATTTCTACCCGGCGCCTCCACACCGATGGGATCCATGGCCGAGTTCGATCTCGTCATCTTCGACTTCGACGGCGTGGTGGTGGACAGCGAGATTCTCGCCTGCGGCTGCCTGCTGGCGCTGCTGCGCCGGCACGAGATCGAGCTCGACCTCGCCGAGGTCTATGAGCGCTTTCTCGGCCGCAGCTTCCAGGCGGTGGCCGACCAGTATCAGATCTGGCGCAGCCAGCCCGTGCCGGCGGATTTCCGGGCGACGTTGGAAGCCGAGATCCGCCGCGTCTTCACTGCCTCGCTGCGTGCCATGCCGGGCATCGTCGAGCTGCTGCGATCCTTGAAGGTCCCCTATTGTCTCGCCTCCTCGAGCGACCCGGAGCGGGTCCGGCTTTCGCTCAGCTTGGCCAAGCTTGAGCCCTATTTCGAGGGTCGCGTCTTCACCGCCCAGCAGGTGCGACAGGGCAAGCCGGCGCCGGATCTGTTCCTGCACGCCGCCATGGTCATGGGGGTCGCCCCGGAGCACTGCCTGGTGATCGAGGACAGCGTCTCCGGCGTGGCGGCCGCCCACGCCGCCGGCATGACGGTCTGGGGCTTCATCGGCGGCAGCCACTATCGCGACCGCGAGGGCCGGGCGCTTCTCGGCGCTTCCGGGGCGGTGGCAGTCTTCGATAAGATGGCGGATCTGAAGCTTCGTCTTTTGGGCTAGGGTCCGGTGGCCGTCTCCGACAACGAACGATCGCGTCTCGACGACGCCGCCCGCGCCGGCTGGCTCTATTACATCGCCGGCAACACCCAGGACGAGATTGCGAAGAAGCTCAAGGTTTCGCGCGCCACGGCGCAGCGTCTGGTCTCACTCTGCCTCTCCGAGCGCCTGATCACCTTCCGCCTGGAGCATCCGATCGCCGCCTGCATGGAGCTGGCGGCGCGGTTGACCGAAAAATACGGCCTGCGGTTCTGCGAGGTGGTGCCGACCGACGCCGCGGCACCCACCGCGGTCGCCGGCGTCGCCGAACGCGCGGCGGCTTTGTTGGAGGCGACGCTGCGCGCCGAGAAGCCGGCGATCATCGCCATTGGCACCGGCCGCACCATGCGCGCCGCGGTCGAGCAGATCGCGCCGATGGACTGCCCCAACCATCAGGTGGTCTCGCTGGTGGGCAACATCTCGCCGGACGGCTCGGCCAGCTTCTATGACACGCTGGCCCGGCTCGCCGACCTGACCAAGGCCCGGCACTATCCGATGCCGCTGCCGGTGTTCCTTGCCTCGGATGCCGAGCGCCAGCAGGTGATGAAGATCGCACCGGTCTCCCGGGTGCGGGCGCTGGCCGAGAAGGCCGATCTCCGCCTGGTCGGCATCGGCCAGTTCGATCTCAATGCCCAGGTCTTCCTCGACGGATTCATCAGCCGCGAGGAGCTCCTGGAGATGCTCCGCATGGGCGCGGTCGGCGAGGTCACCGCCTGGGCCATGGATGCCGACGGCCATGTGCTTCCCGGCGGCACCAACAAGCGCCTGACCAGCGTGCCCCTGCCGATCCCGGCCAAGGCCTTGACCGTCGGCGCCGCCGTCGGCCCTTCCAAGGTTGTCCCGATCCGCGCCGCCCTGAAGGGCCGAGTCATCAACGGCCTCATCACCGACGAAGCCACCGCACAGGCGCTGCTGAAGGGCTGAGGGCGATAGTGCCGCCGGCAGATGCTGGCCCCGCGAACGATTGTCTGCAGCGCCGACCTCCAGCCACACCTGACGCTCAATCTTGATCGACGTGGTTGCGCAACGAACAGGGCATGCCGCCCCCGTCTGCGGTCTTTTGCTGCGGCGCACCATCGAATCTCCATTGACAGTGGTGCGCCATGGTGTGAGCGTATGTTCATTGCTGGGGCAAAAGCTCACAGCGATACGTGGGAGGATAAAATGAAACCGTTGATCGGCGCCGCGCTCAGCGCGGCCGCACTGCTTGCCGCATTTCCCGCCTTTGCCGAGACCACGCTCACCATCGCCACCGTCAACAACGGCGACATGATCCGCATGCAGAAGCTGACCGACGATTTCACGTCGGCGAACCCGGACATCAAGTTGAACTGGGTCACGCTCGAAGAGAACGTGCTCCGCCAGAAGGTGACGACCGACATCGCCACCAAAGGCGGCCAGTACGACATCCTCACCATCGGCACCTATGAAGTGCCGATCTGGGCCAAGAAGGGCTGGCTGGTGTCGCTCGACAATCTCGGCCCTGACTACGACGTCGATGATCTCCTGCCGAAGATCCGCGACGCGCTCTCGGTCGATGGCAAGCTCTATGCCGCGCCGTTCTACGGCGAGAGCTCGATGGTCATGTATCGCACCGACCTGTTCCAGAAGGCCGGGCTCACCATGCCGGATTCGCCGACCTGGGACTTCATCATCGACGCCGCCAAGAAGCTCACCGACAAGTCGAACGACGTCTACGGCATCTGCCTCCGCGGCAAGGCCGGCTGGGGCGAGAACATGGCCTTCCTGACCGCGATGTCGAACTCCTTCGGCGCCCGCTGGTTCGATGAGAAGTGGGAGCCGCAGTTCAACACGCCGGAGTGGAAGGACACGCTCACGACCTACGTCAACCTGATGAAGGAAGCCGGCCCTCCGGGCGCCAGCTCCAACGGCTTCAACGAGAACCTGTCGCTGTTCAACTCCGGCAAGTGCGCGATGTGGATCGACGCCACCGTCGCCGCTTCCTTCGTTTCGGATCCGAAGCAGTCCAAGGTCGCGGACAAGGTCGGCTTCGCCCTCGCTCCGAACAAGGGCCTCGGCAAGAACGCCAACTGGCTCTGGGCCTGGAGCCTCGCCATCCCGTCGGGCTCGCAGAAGGTCGATGCCGCCGAGAAGTTCGTCTCCTGGGCGACCAGCAAGCACTACACTGAGCTCGTCGCTTCGAAGGAAGGTTGGGCCGCCGTGCCGCCGGGGACGCGCACCTCGCTCTACAGCAACCCTGACTATCTGAAGGCGGCGCCGTTCGCCAAGCCCACCATCGACTCCATCAACTCGGCAGATCCCAGCCATCCGACGGTGAAGCCGGTGCCTTATGTCGGCGTGCAATACGCCGCCATCCCCGAGTTCCAGGGGCTCGGCACGACGGTCGGCCAGCAGTTCTCCGCGGCGCTCTCCGGAGCCACCTCGGTTGACGCCGCCCTGGCTGCCGCACAGTCTGCGGTCGAGCGTGAGATGAAGCGCGCGGGCTACATCAAGTAGGGCTTGTCCGAGGTCATCGTGGGCCGGGCTGTTCTCCCGCCCGGCAACTCACGGCCATCCGGTCTCGCTCCCGTAAGGATCGTCGATCGGATGGCCGCCTCCCTTTGCCGCTCGGACGTTTCGCGCATCGAACGCCGGAGATTGAGACGCCGGAGGTAGCCATGGCCACCCAGCAGACCCGCACGATGGGGCGTGCGCTCATCTCGCCAGCAGTTTCGCTGCTGCTGGTGTGGATGATCGTGCCACTGGCAATGACCATCTATTTCTCGCTGCAGAACTACAACCTGCTCAATCCGGGCGAGGAACGCTTCGCCGGCCTCGACAACTTCTACTATTTCCTCACCGATCCCGCCTTCCTGGCCTCGCTGGTCAACACGCTGATCCTGGTGGGCTCGGTCCTGGCGATCACGGTCGTCATCGGCACCTTCGTGGCGTTGCTGATGAACCAGACGATCGTCGGGCGCAACTTCGTGCGCCTGATGGTGATCGCGCCGTTCTTCATCATGCCGACGGTTTCGGCCCTGGTGTGGAAGAACCTGCTGATGCACCCGGTCTCCGGCCTGTTCGCCTGGATCGCGACCTCGCTCGGCTTCCGGCCGATCGACTGGTTCACCGACGCGCCCATGCTGGCCGTCATCCTCATCGTCGCCTGGCAATGGCTGCCTTTCGCGACGCTGATCCTGCTGACCGCATTGCAGTCGCTGGACGAGGAGCAGAAGGAGGCGGCGGAGATGGACGGGGCCAGCGCCCTGTCGTCGTTCGTCTACATCACGGTGCCGCATCTCGCCCGGCCGATCACGGTGGTGATCCTGATCGAGACCATCTTTCTCCTCACCGTATTCGCCGAGATCTTCGTCACCACCGGCGGCGGGCCGGGCCTGCAGACGACCAACATCGCCTTCCTGATCTATTCCGAGGCCCTGCTGCAGTTCGATGTCGGCAGTGCTTCGGCGGGCGGCCTCGTCGCCGTCGTCATCGCCAACATCCTGGCCTTCTTCCTGGTCAGGATCGTCGGCAAGAACCTGGAGGCCTGAACCATGGCGCGGCGAACGACACCGGCGAAGATCGCGACCAACACGGCGGCCGCCTGGCTCGTCGGCTTCATCATCTTCTTCCCGATCCTCTGGATGATCGAGACCAGCTTCAAGACCGAGCTGCAGGCCTTCTCGACGCCGCCGGTATTTCTGTTCTTTCACTGGACCACCGAGAACTACGGCGAGGTGCAGAGCCGCAGCAACTACTTCCTGCATGCGGCGAACTCGATCATCACTGCCGGCGGTTCCACGCTGATCGCCCTCGTGATCGCCATCCCGGCCGCCTGGGCCATGGCGTTCGCTCCGTCCAAGCGCACCAAGGACACCCTGCTCTGGATGCTCTCCACCAAGATGATGCCGCCGGTCGGGGTGCTGGTGCCGATCTACCTCCTCTATCGCGACACCGGTCTGCTCGACAGCCGGATCGGCCTGATCATCGTGCTCGGCCTCGGCAACCTGCCGATCGTGGTCTGGATGCTGTTCACCTATTTCAAGGAGATCCCGAAGGACATCCTCGAGGCGGCGCGCATGGACGGCGCCACCATCGGCAAGGAGCTTCTCTTCGTGCTGACGCCGATGTCGCTGCCGGGCATCGCCTCGACCCTGCTCCTGAACGTGATCCTGGCCTGGAACGAGGCCTTCTGGACCTTGAACCTGTCGAGCTCGCATGCGGCGCCGTTGACCGCCTTCATTGCCTCCTTCTCTGCGCCCGAGGGGTTGTTCTGGGCCAAACTGTCGGCGGCATCCACCATGGCGATCGCGCCGATCCTGGTGCTCGGCTGGTTCAGCCAGAAGCAACTGGTGCGCGGCCTCACGTTCGGCGCGGTGAAGTAGGGGAAGAAGATGGGCAGTATCACGCTGGAGCACGTGAAGAAGTCGTTCGGCTCCAACGACATCATCCCGGACGCGAGCCTGGAGATCGCCGACCGCTCGTTCGTGGTCTTCGTCGGCCCCTCCGGCTGCGGCAAGACCACGCTGTTACGCCTGATCGCCGGCCTGGAGGACGTCACGGCGGGCAAGGTGATGATCGACGGCGTTGATGTCACCAATGTGCCGCCGGCCAAGCGGGGTCTCTCCATGGTGTTCCAATCCTATGCGCTCTATCCGCACATGAGCGTGCGGGGCAATATCGGGTTCGGCCTCAAGATGGCGGGCACGGCCAGGCCCGAGATCGACAAGAAGGTCGAGCACGCCGCGTCCATCCTCAACCTGACGCCTTATCTCGACCGGAAGCCGCGCGAGCTCTCGGGCGGTCAGCGCCAGCGCGTCGCCATCGGTCGGGCCATCGTACGCGAGCCCAAGGCCTTCTTGTTCGACGAGCCCCTGTCTAACCTCGACGCGGCGCTCCGCGTGCAGATGCGGCTCGAGGTGACGCACCTGCAGCGCGATCTCGCCACGACCGCGGTCTACGTCACCCACGACCAGGTCGAGGCCATGACCATGGCCGACAAGATCGTGGTCCTGAATGCCGGCCGCATCGAGCAATACGGCTCGCCGCTGGAGCTCTACGAGCGCCCGGTCAACCAGTTCGTCGCCGGCTTCATCGGCTCCCCGAAGATGAACTTCATCACCGGCCCTGCCGCCAAGGAGGCGGGCGCTGCCTGCATCGGCATCCGGCCGGAGCATATCGTTGTCACCCGTGGCGGCGAGGGCTGGGATGGCACGGTCAGTGTCGCCGAGCACCTCGGCAGCGACACCTTCCTCTACGTCGACGTGCCCGGCATCGGCTTGCTGACCGCGCGCGGCACGGGCGAGCTCGGCATCCACTCCAAGGACAAGGTGCGCCTGATGCCCACGCCCCAGCACCTCCACCGCTTCGACGAAGCCGGCCGCGCCATTCGGTGACGCCCAGGCAATGAAACTCCGGCCATGAAACTTGGGGGCAAGATTGCGGTCATCACCGGCGGCGCGCGCGGCATCGGCCGCGCCATCGCCGAGCGCTATCTCGCCGAGGGGGCAAAGGTCGCGGTCGCCGATCTCTCCGAAGCCGACGCGACCGCCAAGGCGCTCGGCGCCAATGCGATGGCCGTCGGGCTCGACGTCACCAAGCAGGCCTCGATCGACGCCATGATGGCGGCCGTCGTGCAGCGGTTCGGCGGCATCGACATCCTGGTCAACAACGCTGCGGTCTTCGACCTGGCGCCTATCGTCGAGGTCACCGAGAAGAGCTGGGACTTGCTCTTCGCCGTCAACACCAAAGGCCTGTTCTTCACCCTGCAGGCCGCCGCCAGGCGCATGATCGCCCAGAATGCGACGACGCGCGACCGTCGCGGCAAGATCATCAACATCGCGTCCCAGGCAGGGCGACGCGGTGAGGCGCTGGTCTCGGTCTATTGCGCCACCAAGGCGGCGGTGATCAGCCTGACGCAATCGGCGGGGCTCGACCTCATCAAGCACCGCATCAACGTCAACGGCATCGCGCCGGGCGTCGTCGACACGCCGATGTGGGACGAAGTCGATGCGCTGTTCGCCCGCTATGAGAAACGCCCGATCGGAGAGAAGAAGCAGCTGGTCGGCGAAGCGGTTCCATTCGGCCGCATGGGTCGCCCCGAGGACCACGCCGGTGCCGCCGTCTTCCTCGCCTCCGCCGATTCCGACTACGTCGTCGCCCAGACCCTCAATGTGGACGGCGGCAACTGGATGAGTTGACGAGCGCCAAAACGTCTCAACACCTGCCGAGAGAGGGCCGCCATGTACCTGGAAAAATTCAAGCTGAACGGCCGCGTTGCCCTGGTGACCGGGGGCGGCCGCGCCATCGGGCTCGCCTGTGTCGAGGCCCTCGCAGAAGCCGGCGCCAAGGTGATCATCGCCGATAATGATATGAAAGTGGCGGCCGAGGGTCAGAAGGAGATGAAGGCCAAGGGCCACGAGGTCGAGACCGTCCTCATGGATGTGACCAAGCCGACGCAGGTCACCCAAGTTGCGGATGACGTGGTCAAGCGCCATGGCAAGATCGACATCCTGGTCAACAATGCCGGCATCGCCCGCAGCGAGACTCCGGCCGAGACCGTGACCGACGAGCACTGGCTGAATGTGCTCGACGTCAACCTGAACGGCACCTTCTGGTGCTGTCGCGCCTTCGGCCGTCACATGCTGCAGCGCAAATCGGGCTCGATCGTCAATGTCGGCTCGATGTCTGGCTTCATCGTCAACAAGCCCCAGGAGCAGAGCTACTACAACGCCTCCAAGGCGGGGGTGCACCACTTGACCAAGTCGCTGGCCGCCGAATGGGGTGCCCGCAACGTCCGGGTCAATGCCGTCGCGCCGACCTACATCGCCACGCCGCTGAATGCCTTCGTCAAATCCAAGCCCGCCATGTATGATGCCTGGATCGGCGGCACCCCGATGGGGCGCCTTGGCGAGGTCGAGGAGATCGGTTCGGTCGTCCTCTTTCTCGCCTCCGATGCGGCGAGCCTGATGACCGGCAGCATCGTGCTCGCCGACGGCGGGTATACCTGCTGGTAAGAACCTGCCGTTCAAGCGGGACGGTACCACTAGCGCAGGAAGGCTGGCGTGGGCGGAGAGGCGAAGCGTGCCTATCTCGGCGTCGATGTGGGCACGGCGAGCGCGCGGGCTGGCGTCTTCGATGGAAGCGGGAACCTGCTGGCGACGGCACGGCACCCGATCGCGCTCTGGCATGAGCCGGGCGACATCGTCGAGCAGTCCTCCGAGGACATCTGGAATGCCTGTGCCACTGCGATCAAGGCGGCGATGGCTGAAGCCAAGTTGGCGCCCGAAGCGATCGGCGGCATCGGCTTCGACGCGACCTGCTCGCTGGTCGTGCTCGGCGAGAATGCTGCGCCGCTCACCGTCAGCCGCTCCGGCGATCCCAACCGCAATGTCATCGTCTGGATGGATCACCGCGCGATCGCGCAGGCCGAGCGGATCAACCGCAGCGGCCATGCCGTGCTGCGCTATGTCGGCGGCATCATCTCGCCCGAGATGGAGACGCCGAAGATCCTCTGGCTGAAGGAGCATCTGCCGGAGAGCTACCGCGCCGCCCGGCAGTATTACGACCTCGCCGACTACTTGACCTATCGCGCGACCAACGACGATGCCCGCTCGGTCTGCACCGTCACCTGCAAATGGACCTATCTCGCCCATGAGAAGAAATGGAGCGAGAGCTATTTCCGCGCGATCGGCCTCCCCGAGCTCGCCGCCGACGGCTATGCTCGGATCGGCTCCCGCATCGTCGAGCCGGCGACCGCTTTGGGCGGCGGCCTCACCGCTGTCGCCGCGGGTGAGCTCGGACTCAAAGCGGGCACGCCGGTGGGCGCCTCGCTGATCGATGCTCATGCCGGGGCCATCGGCACGATCGGCGGTGCGGCCGAGGACGCGAAGGACCAGCCGGCCGAGGCGCTCGATCGCCTCGCCTACATCATGGGCACCTCCGCCTGTATCATGGCCTCGACGGCGGAGCCGCGCTTCGTGCCCGGCGTCTGGGGACCGTATTTCTCGGCGATGCTGCCCGGCCGCTGGCTCAACGAGGGCGGCCAGTCGGCGGCGGGGGCGGGGATCGACCATCTGGTGCGCTCGCATCCGGCCTATCCCGAGGCGGCGGCGGCGGCCGACGCGGCGCATCTCGGCATTCTCGAATATCTGGAACGCCGGGCGATCGCGCGCAGCCCGTCATTGTCCGAGACGGCGCGGCTGGCGCGCGACATCCATGTGCTGCCCGAGTTCCTCGGCAACCGCTCGCCCTTCGCCGATCCGGATGCCCGCGCCATCATCGCCGGCCTCGACCTCGAACGCACGGTCGAGAGCCTGGAGGCGCTCTATGTCGCCGGCCTCTGCGGCCTCGCCTATGGCCTGGCCGACGTGGTCGATGCGATGCGGGCGAAGGAGATCCATTGCGGGCTGATGGTGATCAGCGGCGGCGCTGCCAGGAGCCCGCTGGTGCGGCAGATCATGGCCGACACGACGGGCCTCGCCGTGGCGCTGCCGGCGACGCCCGAGCCCGTGCTGCTCGGCGCCGCCATGCTGGGTGCCGTCGCCGGCAAAGCCTATGGTTCGATCGACGAGGCGATGCGCGCGATGTCGCGCATCTCGGAGATCACGCGGCGCAGCGGCGCCCCGATCGCCGCGTTCCACGACGCGAAGCGCCGGGTCTATGCGCTGCTGCAGTCGCTCGACCGCGAAAGCCGCGCGCTCATGCGTGGCGGCGGCGCCCGAAGCGGCGAGCGCAAGGCGGGATGACTAGCCCCGTTCGGCGGTTTCGCGGCTTCGCGTTGTGCCGTTGCGTTGCGGGTCGCCTCCCGGCTCGCCGGCGCCGCCCATCGTGCCTCGGCGCCAGCGCCAGGTGAGCTCGAACTCGCGGATCTCCGCGGCCGGCATCGGCCGGGCGATATGGTAACCTTGCGCTTCGTCGCAGCCGAGCCCGCGGGCGAATTGCAGCGCCTCTGCGTCCTCGACCCCTTCGATCACGCAGCGCATCTCGAGATTCTGCGCAAGCTGCGCCAGCGAGCGCACGATCACCGCATTGTCGTTCGAGCCCCTGAGATTGATCACGAAGGATTTGTCGATCTTCAGCTCGGTGAACGGCATATGTCGCAGCCGCACCAGCGAGGAATGGCCGGTGCCGAAGTCATCGATCGAGAGGCGAAAGCCGAGCAGGCGCAACCGCGCCATGGTCTCCATGGCGACGAGCTTGTCGTTCTCGACGCTGCTCTCCGTCATCTCCAGGGTAATGGCGTGGTTCGGCACTTTGTGCTCGGAGCAGAGTGCCGCCAGGCGGTCGGGCAGCTCGCGGTCGAACGAGCCGGCGGCCGAGAGATTGATCGCGACGTCGAGTTCCTTGCCGGCATCGCTCCAGGCGCGCCGCTGCGCGATCGCCTGTCGGAAGATCCGGTGGTTGAGCTCGGTGGCGAGGCCGGAGCGCTCGGCGATCTCGATCACCAGCTCGGGCGACACCGACCGGTCGGCCGCATCTCGGCAGCGGAGCAGCGCCTCGACGCCGACGAAGCTCGCATCGACGAGGCGGATCTTTGGCTGATAGTGCAGGATCGGGATATCGTCGGCGATCACCGCCTTGAGGGTTTCCGCGGAAAACGGCATCGATGCGCCATAGAGCGCCGCCAGCGTCTTGCGCAACTCCTCGAAGCGGATCGGCTTCGACAGCACGGCGCCGATGTCGAGCCCGCGTTGGCGCGCGATGCTGGCGCTCACCTCGAGCAGCCGGTTGTCGGTGCCCGAGAGAATCACGATCTTCGCCTTGATGCCGAGGCCCGCCAGGCCCTGGATCAGCTGGATGCCGTCGCCGTTCGGCATCTGCATGTCCATGACAATGATCGAGGGGGTTACCGTCTTCAGCAGCTCGAGCGCTGCGCCGCCGCTGGCGGCCCCGACTGCCTGCAGGCCCACCGCCTCGGCAACATGCTGGACGAAATTGCGGATCCCGGGCTCGTCATCGACGATGAGGGTGATCGGCCGGCCTTCTTCCGCTGCCTGCATCGGGACTCGCCTCATACTTGTATACAGATCGATTTCGCAGCGGCTTCAACCTAAGCCTGATTCTGTTAACAAGCTGTTAGGGGGCGTTGCCGACCCAGGAAAATAGTCTTGTCTGGCATCCGAAAGTCGCCTTCCAATTCACGCAAAACATGCGTCAAAATTCGAGACCTGGAAGACTAATTGCCTCAGAAAAATCGCCTTTAGCAGATGCTCGGCCTGCGCTCCGCATCGTGCGAAGGTTCCATGCACGAAGGACATCCCCCGGATGTCGTGATCGCGGACAAGAATGACGCCGATTCCGGCACCCTCGGAGGCGGGCATTTCGCAGCTTCAGGTAGAGCAGCGAAGCGGACCGTTAGCCGCCGACCTTGGCGAGGTCGGCCTGGATCTCGAGCTTGCGGCCGGCATCGGCATCCGCGCGATCCGGCCGGGCCGGCGCCTGCAGGGCCTTTTCCAGGAAGATCCGCGCCCGCTTCTTGTCGCCCTGCTCGATCATGAAGTCGCCGTAGAAGTAGTTGACATCGACGTCGGTCGGGGCAATCGCCACGGCCTTGTCGAGATATTCCTTCGCCTTGTTGTCGCTGCCGAACCCGAACGGCCAGCCCGGAACCTTGTAATAGAGCACGCCGAGCGAGGTATAGGCACCCGCATTGAGCGCCTTGTCGTCGATCTTCGCCGCAGCCAACGCCGCGTCGCGCGCGCGGGTCGCGAGATCGAGCGCGCCCATCCCGCCCTTCGCCTTGGCATAGGAGCTCAGGATGATTGCCTCCCAGATTAGCGGTTCGGCCGCCGTGGGATATTGCTTGGCGATCGCGTCGGCCTGCGCGACCACCGGGGGATAGGCCGCCTCCTGCTGCGACTCCGGCGTCTGGTAATAGACTTTCGCCCAGGCATGGCCGAGATCGATGATGGCGGATTGCATGTCGTTGGCCGCGGCCTGCGCCTGGCCGGCACTCAGCAGCAATGCAATCGTAAGGACGGTGGCGGTCTTCATCTCGGATCTCCTCTCAGCTTCTCGTCTCGGCCATCTCGCGCCGCTCGGGCGCCGCGACGTGCCGCAGCATGCGTCGGTTGAGCGAGGCCAGGGCAAAATCGATGAGCCGCGGAAAGAGTGCGTTGACCCGCGTCAGCAGCCGTTCCGCCCCGCCGATCGTATGCTCGGCCTGCCGCCCCTGGACCGCCGCCGCCACGATCCGCGCCACGGCTTTGGGATCGTCGATCTTCATGCCGACCGCCTGCGCCATGCGGTCCATCGCGGCGGTGTTGAGCGCGGTTCGCGTGTAGCGCGGCGCCACGTGAACCACGGAGACGCCGCTGCCTCGGAGCTCGCGCCGCAGCGCCTCGGAGAATCCGCGCAAGCCGAACTTGGTCGCGCAATAGACCGCGAATCCCGCAAAGCCAACGCCGCCCATCACCGAGCCGATGTTGACGACCCGGCCCTGACCACGTGCCAGCATCGTCGGCAAGGCGGCGCGGGTCAACATCATCGGCGCCAGGAAATTGGTGAGCACCAGCTGCTCGATCCTGGCCGGTGCCATTTCGGCGAAACGCCGGAAGTCGTTGGTGCCGGCACAGTTCACCAGCACGTCGATCGGCCCATTGGCTGCCTCGGCTTCCGCAACGACTTCAGCGGCGGCGCCGGGAGCGGCGAGATCCGCTGGAATCGGCTCGACCGATGCCGTCGTGGCGCGCAGTCGTTCGCCAAGGGCGAAGAGTCGTCCCGGATCGCGCGCGACCAGCGTCAAGCGCGTATCGGGGCCGGCGAGGGCGAGCGCCGTCTCGGCGCCGATGCCGCCGGTCGCGCCGGTGATCAGGATATGACGTTGGGACGAAGTCATCTGCGCGTTCCGTCCTTCAAGCGATCGCCCGGAAGATGTCGCCATAGAGGCGGAAGAATGTCTTGGCCGAGCGGATCACATCTCTGCGATCATCCCCGTCCTCCAGCCGGTTCATCAACCGCGCAAAGTTCTCGGTATGACCGATGTCAAGCTCGCCATGCGAGGTGAGATAGGTGAAGGCACCGGCGGGCAGCTGCAGCGATTCCTTGAGTGTGCCGGCGGCCCGGCTGGCGAGCGCGACGCTGGTCCCTTCGAGCACATGGGCCATGCCGAAGAAACCGAGCGGGTTGCGGCGTTGCACGGTATCGAACGCATATCCGACCATCACCTCGGTTGCCATGCCCGGTTCCGAGCGGCGCACCGAATCGGCATCGCCGCCGCAAGCCGCGATGTCGTCGAGGATCCACTGCTCGTGGCCGATCTCCTCCTCGATGTAATCGACCGATGCCTTGCGCAGCCAGTCGAGCCGCTCGGGCAGCCGCGCGGCGCAGATCATCAGCAGCGGCACCGTGTGCCGTACGTGATGATAGGCTTCCTTGAGAAACCGGAGATACTGCTCGAGGGTGACGCGGCCCGCGAGCGCGGCCTGGATGATCGGCGCCGCCAGCAACGCCTGGCGGTCCGGCACCGTGGCTTCGAGCAGGTCGTCATAGAACATCGGCGGTCTCTTCCTCATACAAGCGGTCCAAGCGGGTGCGATAGGTCTCGAGGATGGCGTCGCGCCGCAAGCGTCCGTTCGCCGTCGCCATGCCGTTCGCCGGCGAGAAGGCGTTTTCGGCGATCAGCCAGCGGTGGACCCGTGCATAATCGGGCAGCCTTTCATTCGCCTTGCCAATATCGGCGGTGATCGTCGCAGCTTCGGGCAGGCCGCGCGGGACAATGATCGCGGCATTGCGAGGCCGCGCCTCGCCGAACACCGCCGCCTGTGCGATCGAGGGCTCGGCGGTCAGCTCGCATTCGATCCATTCCGGTGAGACATTCCGCCCGAAGGCGGTGATGAACATATTCTTCTTGCGTCCGTCGAGATGGAGGTAACCGTCGGCATCAAGATGACCAAGATCACCGGTCGGCCAGAACCGGTCCGCGCGTCGCGGCATTGGGTCCTCGCCGAGATAGCCTTCGAACACGGCGCCGCGCAGCAGGATCTCGCCATCCGCGGCAAAGGCGAGCTCCGCATGGGGCAGAAGACGGCCGACGCTGCCCGGCTTATTGGCGGCCGGACCGTTGAAGGCCGCGACCGAAGCCAGTTCCGAGAGTCCGTATCCCTGATAGACCGGCAAGCCGAGCGCCTCCGCCTGTTTCAGCACGGAAGCCGCCAGCGGCGCCCCTCCGACGGCGACCAGGCGCAGCGACGCGGGGCGCCGGCCGTTGCGCGCGATCGCCATGAGTAGCCCCGCCAGCGCCTGCGGCACGGTCACGATCGTGGTCGCCGCATATTTCTCGATCGCCGCCAGCATGGCGAAAGGATCGAGCGACGAGGAGCCGATGAGCCCGACCTGGCGCAGGGGCAGGAGCGTGGTGGCGGCACCGGCAAGGACCGGCACCTCAATACCGGCGATGTTCTCCAGCAAGGTCGCGAGCGGGAGCAGGCAGAGATGCCGGTCGTCGGGCGAGCCCAGGCTCGCCGTGAGCAAGGAGGCGGCCACGCGGTCGGTTGCGGCGTCCGAGAGACACACGCCCTTCGGCGTGCCGGTCGTCCCCGAGGTGAAGGTGATCTTGCGCGTGGCGCCCGGCAGCCGCGCGGCCGCGCCGGCGTCGGTCCGGTCGAAGCGCAGGCACGTGGCGCGCTGGCCGATCGTCTCGGTGATTGCAATGCGCTCGGCGATCGCCGGCGCCTCGACCCGTTCGATCCGCGCGGGGTCGTCGGTGATGAGAAGTTCGATGCCCGAGACCGCGATCACATGCGCGAGCTGGCGGTCGCTGAAGAAGCCGGGGATCGGCACCAGGACCGTGCCGGCGAGCCCGGCGGCGAGATCGATGGCCGCCCAGCCGATACCATTGTCCAGCATCAGGCCGCAACGCGTCCCGCGCTCCGCGAACAGCACGGCGGCAACTGTCGCGATGCGCTCGAAGAGCGCGCCATAGGACAACGTACTGCTGCCGTCGATCAGCGCCGGTGCGCTCGGCCGCGTCTCGGCCTGGCGCTGCAACGCTGCGAGAAGCGGGCTCATGGCGCGGCCTGGATTTCGCCGCCGCCGCTGTGCGGCGTGCGGTGCTGCATCGCCCTGCCGATCAGCACCTGATAGCCATGAGGCACGTATCCCGCCATCACGATCGGCTTGCTCTCGAAATAGCGTCCCCAGGATTGGCGCTCGGTCTCGCTCAGTCGCTCCGGCCGTGCCGCGGCAATCTCGATCGGATGCAGGCCAAGCCGGCGAAATGCGGCGCGCAACGTGGCGACGCCGGTGAAGGTGACCCACTCAAAGCCCGCCGCATGGAGATGCGCGGTCAGCGCCGTGATCATCGCACGGGCCCCGCCGAGCCTGGCCGCCATATTGCCGACCTCGATGATCGCCTCGCGGCGCACGCGCCGGCCGGAGAGCCGCGAGATGCGGTCTTCGACCGGTTCGTCGAGATAGCATTCCATGAACAGCGGCGCCGCCGCCTCGCGCAGCCCGAAGGCGGCGATCATCTCGCCGTCGCTGGCCGCGATCGAGAACAGGCGCGGCATCAAATGCGTCAGATGCGCGTCATGGTCCCGGGCGAATCGATCGCGGATGAATTGCGAGACGGTCTCGCAGTCGGCCTCGGGATGTTCGGTGAGGTGGAGCGCTGTCCAGCTGTTGTCGCGGCGTCGATGGCCCGGCATCGGAATCACTGTCTGTTCAAAGCGATGGCGCGCACCATAGCGATCCCGACTTACCGCTCTCTGTCCCATCACGCTTGATCCCCGCTCGCCGACCGCTATGGTGCCTCCTGACGGCAGCCTTTCGGAGGCCGGCCACTGAGAGGCATTCGCGGGATCTCGGGTTCAGGATGCAATGACGGCGGAACGGCGGAGCTGGTGGCAGCGGCTGAAGACTCCGGCTTCGCTGCTCTTGTCGGTGGTGATCGTGGGCATCGCGGGCTGGGGCCTGCGCGCCGCGTTGCGGCACGTCAACTTCCATTCAGTTCTGGCCGCGCTCAACGATCTCAGCATCGAGAAGATCGCCTGGTCAGCGCTCTTCACCTTCGGCAGCTTCCTGGCGATCTCCGGCCAGGAGTATTTCGCGCTCAAGACCGCCGGCCGCCCGTTGCCCTATCACCGCGCGGCCTTCGGTTCCTTCCTCGCGCAGTCGGTCAGCCATTCGACCGGCTATTCCTTCGCGGTCGGGGCGGGGTTGCGCTACCGATTCTACTCGCTGTTCGGCGTCACCCTCGGCGACGTGGCGCGCGAGCAGGCCTCGTTCACCGGCACGCTGGCGCTCGCGATCACCTTGCAGGTCGCCGCCTCGCTGCTGCTGCATCCGGCGTTGGCCGATCATGTGGTCCGTCTGCCGCAGGATCTGATCCGCGGCGTCGGCGCCTTCGGCCTGGTGGTCGGGTTGACTCTGATCGCGCTCACGCTGCGGCGGAAGATCGATGTCTTCGGCTATCACGTCGAGCCGCCGCCTTTCCGCTACATCCTGCCGCAGGTGGTCTGCTCCGTGCTCGACCTCTGCTGCCTCGCCGCCGCGGCTTGGACGATGCTGCCGGCGGAGCTTCACGCCACCTATCCGGGCATCCTCGCGATCGGCATGGTGTCGTTCCTGCTGGCGACCGCGAGCAGCGTGCCCGGCGGCCTCGGCGTCTTCGAATCAAGCATCCTCTTCCTCACGGCCCCGGGCCGCGACCTCGCCGCCCCGACCATCGGCGCGCTGGTGGCCTTCCGCGCGATCTATTACCTGGTGCCGCTCGCGCTCGGCCTCCTCGCCCTCGCCGCCCTCGAGCTCTGGCGCAAGCGCCACCACTTCACGTGATTACAGCCTTCCCGCCTGATAATCCGCGATCGCCTGCTGGATCTCCTCCGGCGTGTTCATCACGAAGGGCCCGTATTTCGCGACCGGCTCGCGCAGCGGCCGTCCCGCGACCAGGATCATCCGGGCCGCCTGGTCATCCGCGGTGACTTCGAAGCGCTCGCCTTGCGACAGCACCGCGAGATGGCCCTTCTCGATCTCCTTGATCCCCACCATTCCCGCGCCCTCGAACACATAGGCGAAGGCGTTGTAGTCCTTCGGCAGGGGATGCGAGAACGTGGCGCCCTTCTCCAGCGCGATGTCGAGATAGGTGGGATCGGTGGCGACGCCGCCGACCGGGCCCTTTACGCCTGCGACCTCCCCCGCGATCACCTTCACCGTGACGCCCGCTGCCGGCCGCGCCACGGGGATCTTCTCCGGCGCGTATTCCTGGTAGCGCGGTTCGCACATCTTGTCCCTGGCCGGCAGGTTGACCCAGAGCTGGAACCCGCGCATCAGCCCGTCCTCCTGCTCCGGCATCTCGGAATGGACGATGCCGCGCCCCGCGGTCATCCATTGCACCGAGCCCGAGACCAGCAGGCCGGAATGCCCCTTGTTGTCGCCGTGGCGCATGCGGCCGTCGAGCATGTAGGTCACGGTCTCGAAGCCGCGATGCGGATGGTCGGGGAAGCCGGCGATGTAATCGGCGCCCTTCTCGGAGCCGAACTCATCCAGCATCAGGAAGGGATCGAGGTCGGGCAGGGCGCGCTGGCCGATCACCCGCGTGAGCTTAACCCCGGCGCCGTCCGACGTCGGCACGCCGCGGATCACCGCCACGACACGGCGCGCTTCACTGGCCGCGTTTTCCGAGGTCGCCAAGTTCGTGCTCATCCTGCGAATCCCTGTTTTGACTCTCTTCAATCTGGCTCCTCGCGGAGACTTTCGCCAGAGTCCGGCCGGAAGATGGCGCGTTCGCGCCCGGTAAACAATAGCGGGGGCAAACAATCGCGGGGGAAGACGGCGTTTCCGCTGCCGTCCGCGTCAATTGACCAGGCTCTGGTTCGGCTGCGTCCGCCGGCTGTTCAGGCCCGCTGCCGTGAGGCGCTGTTTCATTCACGCCGCCTGGCGATGCCTTCTGCGCTCTTCAGCAAGGCGACGAGCTCGCTCTGCTGATGGGTTCCGGTCTTGGCGAAGATGCGCTCGAGATAGGTCCGGCCGGTCTTGAAGGTGATGTTCGAATCCTCGGCCGCATCCCGCAGGGCGCGACCCTGCGAGAGGGAAGCGGCGAGGCGCGCCTCGGCGGGGGTCAGATCGAACAGGCCCGCCAGCACCGAGGGCGACGGCACGATCCCGCTGGCGCTGACCGGGGTCGCCGCGACCAGCATCTCGGAACCGGAAAAGATGTCGTGTGCCGCGCGCCGCAGCGGCAGGAGATGGACCACGAGCGGCGCCTGGCCATCGCTGGCCGGCACGGGGATCGAGCGGGTCACCCGGTTCTCGCGGTTGTGGGCGATCGCATCCTGGAACAGCGCATTGGCGGCGGCATTGGCGAGCGCGATGCGGCCATGCGCGGCTGCGATGAAGGTCGATCGCATGTCTTCCAGGAGCGGGTTCACCGCCTGCACGCGTCCCGAAGTGGAGAGCACCCCGGCGGCCAGTCCGATGGCTTCGAGCGCCGCGACGGCGGCTTGCACGCGCTCCAGGTGCAGCCGGGACGCCATCATGCCGGCGCGTGCGAAGTGAGGCCGAAGCGCGTCCATGCGGTCGATCGCCGCCTGGTCGTACGGCCCGTCCTTCAGCCAGCGCTGAAACACCACGGTCACGAGGTCGCCGTTCGGCACCGGGATCGCGGTGCAGAGATTGACGCCGATCCCGACCGCCCGCGCCGCGATGCGCTGGGGGTCGTTCTCGATCTCCTCCGGCGTCATGAAGTCTTCGACATGGACGAAGCTCGCCGGCCGCACGTCATACATGCGCATGACGCCGGTGGAGATCTTCCAGCTCTCGGGGTCGGCGACGAACTTGTCGAACAGCGGGCGTATGTCCTTCAGCGCTCGGGCGCTTTCCGCGGAGGCATCGCTGAACTTGCCGCGGATCGGCGCGTTCTCGTTGAAGACGAAGAGCGCACCGTTGGCCGAGCCGGAGAGATCGCCCGCCATTTCGAGCACGTTCGACCACAACTCGGGCACGAAGGCTGCTTCATAGATCCGGTCGATGAGATCGTCCGACATCCGCCCCAGCCCCGTGCAACCCGGCTTCAGCGGACCCCCGCGGATCCGCCCCCTGAAACCGTACCCCGACCCCGATCGCCGACGCTCAGCGCCGGCCGTCCTGCGGACCAAAATGCCATATCGACAGGCGCCGTCAACCGCACCTTCGGCAACTTGCAGCCGCGCCGCGCCGGCCTCACGCCACCGCAGCCATCGGCCCTTCTGCTGCGACAGCGGGTTGCTCCTCCGGCTGCACCAGCCAGGCCTGCAGGTCGCCTTGCGCTGTCCAGCGCTCCGGTTCGCCCTCGGGATAGCGACGCCATATCAGCGTGTGCAGACGCTCTTCCGCATCGACCAGCGCCAGGCCGACGCCCTCGCCCTCGATCCAGGAGACGCCGAGCTGATCGCCGGTTGCGCCGGGGATCGCGTGCCAGGTGCCGTGCCACTTGCCCTTCTGGTGGTGCTGGTGGATGACCTCACCCTTGCGGTCGAGCGCAAAGACGGCGGTTCCATGCGCGCCGAGCGAGAGGCAGGCGAGCTCGCCGGGCTTGCCTTCGCCGATGCGCTGCCACTCGCCGGCCGAGCTGCCGCCTTCCGCCGCGACGCTGCGGTGGAAGATGGCGCCCTCCTTGTCCTGTGCGACGAGCTCGATCGCGCGGCCCGAAACCGCGGCCATGACCACGCCGGCGAAGCGGCCGCCGAGCGCATGCCATGCGCGCGCCGGGTGCTCGCCCCTGGCATCCGCGCGCAGCACCGCACCTTTCTCATCGAGCGTGAAGCAAGCGAGGCGATCCTCGCCGGTCGCCACGATCGTGACCGGACCCGCGGTCGCCGGGGTCAGCGCGACCCAGCCCTCGTCCACGCCGAGCCGGCTCTTCGCGCCAGGCGCGATCCGGCGATGGATTGCGCCGTCGGCGCCGCGCACCAGCACGAGGCCCCGCTTCGCGCCGGGCGGAACGATCATCATCTTCTTCCCGCCCTCGAGGAAATGCGCGACCGCATCGGCGCTGTTGCCGAGCACCGTGTGGAACTTGAAGCCGGGCGCGGTGCCCGGCGTGACCGTCGCGCCGACGCCGCCGCGCACATCGAACGCGATGTCGTGGGGCCCAGTCATGAGGTCGAGCACCTGTGTGCCGCCACCGGCGATGTTGACGACCTGGGTGGCCCAGGCCTCGTTCTTGTGCTCGTCGTGCACGTAGCCGGTGAGCGGGCCGTCGCCGTAGCCCGGCCTGGTCCCGTACTGGTCCAACCCCATGTTCAGGGAGAAGTAGCCCTGCACGCCGACGGCGCAGATCCAGAGATTGCGTGGCGCCATGGGGATGGCGATCGATTCCTTGATCCAGTGCGGCGGGTCGTTCTCGTCGAAGTTGGCCTGCAAGACCGGCCAGGGCTCGCCGAGATCGGTCAGCGCGTCCGCATCGCCGGCACCGAAATTGAAGGTGAAGTCGCCGGAGCCCTGCAGCATCTCCACCTGGTTAAGGCTGATGCTCGCCGTGCGGCTGCCGGTGGTGAAGCTGCTGTTGACCACCGCGCTCATCTGCTTCCCCCGGGAATTGTGGCCGGCCGCGGTGATGCTCACCCCAAACCTGGTCAGCTGCGCCAGCGGTTGGTTTGATCCCAGGACGATCGTGTGTTCCGTCTTCATACCGGCGAGCACCGGAAAGGATGTCGCGGCCGTCGTCCCATCCGGCACGGTGCAGATCACGATCGGGATGGTGGGCTGCACGGTATTGAAGGACAGCCGCGCCGTGTCGACTCCGACCACGATGACCAGCCCGAAGATCGCCTGCGGCGGATTGAGCCGGTTCTGCAGCGCCGCCGCGGCCGCGGCGTTGTCGATCATGATCTGCCGCATGTCGTAGACGGTGACGGTCAGCGTCGCCAGGGTCGCGTTGTTGGAGACCTGGCGCAGCGTGAGCGTGTAGGTGTAGCCGAGCTGGACGCTCAGGGGTTTGCTGCCGCTGGCGCTGCCCTTGGCGGGATCGCCGTCGAACAGGGTCTCCTTCGACTTGACCGCACCGATCGCGGTCGTGAGGTAGACTCGGGCCAGCACTTTCGCATCGCCCGTGCTCCAGCTGATGGTGGTGTCGCTGGTGTCGCCGGCACCCCACACGCCCACGGGATTTGCGCTCGCCGTCAATGTCGCCGCCATCGTCCTCGCTCCTCATCCAGGGTTGGCCACAGCAATGGGTCGCGCCGGCCGCAAGCGGGAGCGGCGCAGCAAGCACATGCCGATATGTCCGATGGTCTGGAACCCGAGGTGAAGCCAACCCGCATTCGGCGCCGGAATCAATCGCGCGATGATGATCGCCTGCAGTCGCGGTGACGATCGTCACGGGACTCACACCGGAAAGCCTAGCTTCCAACGGATGCGCTTACGAAGGACGCCTGGAAGCAATGAAGCTGACGGAGAGGGAGGATGCGCAAGCGCGGCCCTATCGCGCCCCGTCGAGCTTGGCGAACTCCGCGTCGGTGAGCTTGATCTCCGCCGCCGCGACATTCTCCTCGAGATGCGCGACGCGGCCGGTGCCGGGGATCGGCAGCATCACCGGGCTGCGTTTGAGCATCCAGGCGAGCGCGATCTGGCCCGGTGTCGCGCCATGCGCCTTGGCGACGCTGTCGAGGGTGCCGCCCGGTTTCGCGAGATCGCCGGCGGCCAGCGGATACCAGGGGATGAAGCCGATCTTCGCCTTTTCGCAATGCGCCAGCACCGCCTCGTCGGCGCGGTCGGCGAGGTTGTAGCGGTTCTGCACCGTGGCCACCGGGAAGAACTTGCGCGCGGCCTCGATCTCCGCGACCGAGACCTGGCTCAAGCCGACATGCCGGATCAGCCCTTCCTTCAACATCTCGGCGATCACGCCGAACTGCTCGTCGCGCGGCACCTTGGGGTCGATGCGGTGCAGCTGCCAGAGACCGATCCGCTCCAGCTTCAGGCGGCGCAGGCTCATCATCACGCCCTGGCGCAGATATTCGGGACGCCCGAGCAGCTCCCAGCCATCCGGCCCGCTGCGCGTCAGGCCGCCCTTGGTCGCGACCAGCATGCCGTTGTAGGGATGCAGCGCCTCGCCGATCAGCTCCTCGCTGACATAGGGGCCGTAGCTCTCCGCGGTGTCGATGAAATCGACGCCGAGCTCCGGCAGCCGCTTCAGCACCCGGATCGCCTCGCCGCGATCCGCCGGCGGCCCCCAGATCCCCTTGCCGGTGAGCCGCATCGCGCCGAAGCCGAGCCGGTGGACCGCGATGTCGCCGCCGATTGCGAATTGCCCGGACGCCTTGGCATTCGGTTGAGCCATGAGATGCTCCTATGTCGTTATGGTTCCATGGATATGGCGCGAGAATGGCGTGGTAACGATGCCCTCTTGCGTTCGAAGCTGCGGCGTTCCCGTGCGGCGCGATCCGCACGCGCAAGGTCAGCCAGCGCCTTGGTGTCACCCCTGTTGATGCGGATCACGATGAAGAAGACCAGGGCGAAGCCGATGATCCATGCGGCGGCGACCAGCGGCGGTTCTTCCAAGAGCGCTCGGCCGCCAAACAGCAAGACGAACGGAAGCTCGATCAGAAACCCGGCGACGACGTCGACTATGCCGTCCCAGAATCCGACCTTAGGTCTTCTCACGCCGCCTTCCACTTGATCGAGCAGCCGACCGACGGCGTCTGGTCGCCGACCGCGCGGCCTGCGGCGATGGCGCGCATCGCCTCGACCAGCTCGCGCTTGGCACCGCGGCGCGGCGGGCTGGTGCGGCCTTCGTCCAGCCGCCCGCGATACTGCAGCTTGCGCGCGGCATCGAAGCCGAAGAAGTCCGGGGTGCAGACCGCGCCATAGGCGCGCGCAATCGCCTGGCTCTCGTCATGGAGATAAGGGAAGGGGAAGCCGTGGGCCTCGGCGAAGCGCACCATGTTCGGGAAGGAGTCCTCCGGATGGCTCCGCGCGTCGTTGGAGCAGATCGCGGCGAACCCGATGCCCTCGGCCATCAGAACCTTCGCGTCCGCCACCAGCCGATCGATCACCGCCTTCACATAAGGGCAATGATTGCAGATGAAGACCACGACCGTGCCCTTCGCCCCGGCGAGGTCATCGAGGCTGTAGCGCTTGCCGTCGGTCGCGGGAAGGGAGAAGGCCGGCGCCGGCGTGCCGAAGGTGATTTCCGATGCGGAGGGCGTGGTGGCCATGGCGGCGGCTCCTGCTGGGCGCGGTGAGGAGAAGGATGGGGAACCGCGCGCCGCAGATCAAGAGGGGCCACGGCGGAGCATTCTCCGTCGTGGCCCGAAGCATTCGGCCCGAAGCTTTCGTCGGTGCGCGATCAGGCGGCTGGAGCGCGCCGCCGCCTGGCGGCGAAGCCGAAGGCGGCGAGTGCCGTAGCGAACAGGGGCAGCGCCGCCGGGATCGGCGTCGCGGCGACCTTCGTGATGTTGAGCGCGATGCCGCCGGCATTGTCCGGCAGGTAGTAGTCGATGACGAAGAAGTCGACCACGGTCGCCGTCGAGAGCGTGAAGGTGTCCAGGTAGTCCACCGCCGCGATGTTGGTGGCGACGGTCTGCAGGCCGTTGTCGTAATAATAGCTGGTCAACCCGGTCGCGTTCTGCCACGCCGTCTGGCTCGGCAGCACGCCGCCGAGGCCGGCCGCCTTGATGATGTTGGCGGTGCCGTTGCCGTTGTCGCTGGCGATCACGTAGTTCCAGGCCCAGTCGGCCGATCCGCCGTCGAAGCGGAACGCCGAATAGTTGCCGACAGAGGTCGAGGCGTTGGTGATATTGTACGTGCCGGGACCGAGCGTCAGCTGCAGCGGGCCGGATTTGTTGTAGTTGACCAGCGTGACCGTGTTGCCGACGTTCACATTGTTCGAGAGCCCGCCGGAACAGGTGGTGCAGCCCCAGCCACTGGCACCGCCGCCATCGATCAAGACGGTGGTCGCCTGGGCACCGCCCGCCAGCGAAAGGTTGAGCCCAATCCCGGCCAAGGCTCCGGCCAACAGACTTCCAACGCGCATGGTATCCCCCTTTGCGGTTCAGGATTCGGATTGTCGATCTCTGATTCTCTGGTCCTGCGGCCGCGCGAGCCGTCAGGAAGCGTAACCGCGGTGCCGCCTGCGGACAAGGCGAAACGCCGATCGGCGTCTGAAGAATCTGTGACGATCGCCACTCGCGCGCGCGCCGCGATTACCGGTTCCCGCCATGCATACAATCATGTGCGGGCAAACATGTGTAGGCGAGCGTTGGATCGAAGATCTCGTGAGCGCGGCGATGCCGATCAGCTGCACCGGCCGGTCGCGCAACCGGCCGCGCGAGACGCCCGGCTCGAACGTATAGGACGCGATCGACCCGCGCCTGCTCGGCCAGGATCGCCGCCGGCATCGCCTCGCCGCTGAACTGCGCATAATCCTCCGCCTGGAACCGGCACTCGAAGTCCTCGCGATAGAGATCGGCGATCTCCACCCCGTGCTCGCCGCTTTCGCCGAGCCCGGCGGTGAAGCGATCGGGCACCGCGCCGGTGAAGCTGTCGCGGCGCGGATGGGCGAAGACGACGAGAGCGTGCATGCTGGCCTCGATGGAGGGTGAAGACCGGGAGAGTATCCGCTGGGAAGCGGGGAGGAAATCCGAGGCTCGTCGCGCGGCAGCCTATCGGGCCCCGGCACCTTTACGGCCCCCGCCGTTTTTCGGGGCCGTCAAGGTGCAGCAAGCCTTTGATGCTGAAGCGCTTCCGCGCATCCGTGGGGGCCAGGTGGTTTTTCGCTTCTGTATAAGCCCGGTATAAGTTCCGGTCGGGATTCGAGATGCATCGGGCGGACCGGCAAGCGTCCTGAAAACCAACGCGCGGCAAGAGCTGCGTGCACGATCGGACTTCGCTTCTGCTG
>DATKMF010000095.1:0-9130 GCA_035542015.1 Candidatus Cybelea sp. | reverse complement strand
CGGCACCATATCACGCTCAAGAAAATCAACAAGTTGAATCTGGATGACGGATTTTAGCCCGCTAAGTGCTTGATTCTTGACAGCGTCGTTCAATATATTGAGCGCAGTGAACACGCCAATATTCCCCTCCCCCGATCCGGGCGAGGGTTAGGGTGGGGCACTCGCATGGACAAGGTGGAAGGTTTCGATCTCGGCGCGCGGCTCAAGGCCTTGCGGGAATCCCACGACCTGTCGCAGCGCGAGCTGGCGAAGAAGGCCGGCGTCTCCAACGCGATCATCTCCATGATCGAGCAGAACCGCTCCTCGCCCTCGGTCGGCCTCCTGAAGAAGCTGCTCGACGGCTTCCCGATCTCCCTCGCCGAGTTCTTCGCCGCGGATCTCAAGCCGCGGCCGCAGATCTTCTTCGCCGCGACCGAGCTGGTGGAGCTCGCCGGCGGCGCCGTCTCCTACCGCCAGGTCGGCCGCGACCTCTCGGGGAAGGCGATGCAGATCCTGCACGAGCACTACCGCGCGGGCTCCGACACCGGAGAGCAGATGCTGACCCACGACGCCGAAGAAGGCGGCGTCATCATCCGCGGGAAATTGGAAGTGACCGTCGGCGACCAGGTCCGCGTGCTCGGCCCCGGCGACGCCTACTACTTCGACAGCCGCACCCCGCACCGGTTCCGGAACGCCGGCGCGGAGGAGTGCGAGGTGGTGTCGGTGAACACGCCGCCGAGTTTTTAGCGCGCAATGCGACATTCATTCCCGGTCGTCGTGCCCGGGTTCATCTCCCTAGACGACATATCGTCCAGCGATATATTAATGGGCTGGCAGTTGAGCAATCTGCTCAGGTGTGACCTTCGATCCGTAGCCATTCGACCCGCGGGCTGAGCCTGCCGGGTTGCGATCCAGGCAGAACCGGGGAGACTCGGCATGACCACTGCGACAATCTCAGACGACCGGTCCGGAGAGGATGCGGTCAGCGGCGTCCTAAAGTGGGTGCTCCTGCTGGTGGCAATCGGCACATTCGCCGGCCTCGCCTGGGCGACCGTCGAGACCTATCGCACGGCGCCGCCGCAACCGGATCGGTACGTCACCGCCGATGGGACGGTGGTAATGACGGATACCGACATCGCTGCCGGCAAGGAGGGCTTTCAGCGCGCCGATCTCATGGACTATGGCAGCCTTTATGGCATGGGTTCGTATTTCGGCGAGGACTACACCGCCGCGAATCTCGTGGCGCTGGCGACCTTGACCCAGGCGAACATCGCGACCAGCAAATTCGGCAAACCCTATGAGACGCTGCCGGCCGAACAACAGTGGCTTGCGCATTCCGAGATGCAGGCGCAGCTCCAGGGCATCGATCTCACGGCAAAACAGGTACTGATTCCGCCCGCCCTCGCCGCCGCCATCGCGACCCTGCGCGGACAGATCAGCAGCCAATTGCTGCACGACGAATTCGTCAAGGGCTGGACTCACGCCTCCAGCCTGGACGAGACCAGCGCCGCCCAGACAGCCGATTTTCTGATCTATTCGTCGCTGACGACGGTCGCCCGGCGACCCGGCAGCCAAACCTCCTGGACCCAGAACTGGCCGTTCGAGCCGATGGTCGGAAACGCACCGTCGACCGGCACCTTCCTCTGGACGTGGGCGAGCATCGGCTTCACCTTTCTCGCCATCGGCGCCGTGCTGTTCATCTATGAGCGCTGGCTCAATTCCCCTGATCACGCACCGATGGATCCGGTCCTGGCCAACTTCCAGCGGCTGACCCCCAGCCAGCGGAAGACCGGCAAGTACTTTCTGGTGGTCGCCGCGGTGTTTCTGCTGCAGATCCTGGTGGGCTCGATCATGGCCCACTACTACTCCGAACGCGCGGATTTCTACGGCTTGCCGGTGGACAAATACCTGCCGTTCGCCTTCCTGCGCGATGTCCATACCCAGACGCCGATCGTCTGGATCGGACTTTCCTGGATCGGCGCCGCTTTATTCCTGGCGCCGGCCATCAGCGGTCAGGAAGCGAAACATCAGGGCCTGCTGGTCGACATCCTGTTCTATGTCACCGTCGCCGTCGTGGTCGGCGCTCTCGCCGGCGACTACTTCGGCGTCATGGGTGTCATTGACGCCGGCTGGTTCTGGTTCGGCAATCAGGGTCTGTCCTATATTCAGCTGGGGCGTTTCTGGCAGATCGGCTTCTTCTCCGGACTGATCATCTGGAGCCTGCTGGTGTTTCGCGCGCTCTGGCCGACGTGGACCCAGCTGCGGCAGGCGACGCGCCAGTTCTGGACCGGCCAGATCCGCCTCGAGAATCTGCTCTGGGCCTCGACCATCAACATCGCGCTGCTCTACGCTTTTGGAATGATCCCGCTGACCGGTGTCGAGAAGTCGTTCACCATTACCGATTTCTGGCGCTGGTGGGTCGTCCATCTCTGGGTCGAGCAGTCGTTCGAGTTCTTCGCGGCCGCCATGAGTGCCTATCTGCTGATGGCGATCGGCCTGGTCTCCCGCAAGCTGGCCGAGCGCGCGGTCTATTTCGAGCTTATCCTGATCTTCCTCGGCGGCGTGCTCGGTACCGGCCACCACCTCTATTGGGCCGGCGGGCCGGATCTCTGGATTCCAGTTGGTTCCATCTTCTCATTTATCGAGGTGCTGCCGCTGGCATTGCTGGTCCTGGATGCGATCCGGAATCATCAGATGATCAAGCACCGGCAGAGCTTCAACTACGGCCTCGCCTACCTCTATATCATCGGTGCCGCGTTCTGGAACTTTGTCGGCGCCGGTGTCTTCGGCGGCGGGGTCCTGAACGCACCGCTGGTGAACTACTACGAGCACGGAACATTCCTCACGCTGAACCACGCGCATACGGCTCTGTTCGGCGCGTTCGGTCTGCTCGGCCTCGGGCTGATCTACTTCTGCCTGCGATATGTGGCGGGCGAGACGGCTCGGTTCGGCGAGGCGCTCGGACGTTGGGCATTCTGGCTCTATAACGGCGGCTTGGCGCTCTGGATCGTCTTCAACTTCTTCCCGATCGGGTGGGCGCAGCTGGCGGCCGTCTACGAGCACGGTTACGCCTACGCCCGGAGCTCTGCCTTCTACGACACCACCACATTCTGGCAGTGGATGCGCTTTCCCGGAGATGTGGTATTCGCCCTGGGCGCCCTGCTGATGGCCTGGGATTTTCTGGTCAAGCTGCGGCCGATCTATCCGCGCTTCGTGGCGCGGTGGCTCGGCGGTCCGGCAATACCCCTCGCGCCCTCGACAGCAGCTCGAAACCCCACCTGAAGCGCAGGCCCGCGCTCGGGCGTCAGGGTCCGCCCCCTGACTCGGCGACCAGGTGCGTGCGCCGGGTCCAGGCGACGCCTGCGGCTTCGACAACCGCTCTCGCGCGCCAGTTCAGGAACGCCGGCGTGGAGGCGTGCGAGGTGGTGTTGGTCAACGCGCCGCCGAGCTTTGAAGCCGACCATTCAGCTACTGGATTACCCGTAGCGATCGGATGCGCGAGAAGTCGCGGTCGTGCGTGATGAGCGCGGCCGCATTGATGGCGAGGGCGCTTGCGGCTTGTACCGCATCCGCCATCTTGAGCTTGACCGAGGCTCGCAATCGAGCGGCACTCTCCGCGATATCCAGGTCGAGCGGGATCACCTGCCAGGATTCGAGGACCGCGCGATAGCGTCGCGCCACCGCTTCGTCACCAGCCTGCAGCGGACCTGTAAGGACTTCGGCTATCGCAATCGTAGTGACCGCAAAGCGCAGATGTCCGGCGGAATGGGCTTCGAAGAACGGTTGAAAGCGCCGACCGAATCTCGGATGCGCTTCGAGCACATATATGATCGGCGCGGAATCCACCAGGACGAGCGCGCCTTCCGGCAGGTCGGGTCCTAGCGGGTCCATTCGTCGCGCATTTTGCGCAGCGTTCGCCGGCTGCTCTTGCCCCATAGACCTCGTCCCGAGCCCGCAAGTGGCATCAGCGGCTGCTGCGGTCGCGCCGAATTGTAGATGGCGATCGGTGTCAGAGCCGCGACGGGCCGACCATGCTTGGTGATGATCGTGGCCTCACCCTTCTCCGCCGCATCGAGCAGATCGGGCAGCTGAGCCCGAGCGTCTTCCGCACCTTTGCGCCGCACCGCACTCATGGAGCACCTCCACGGAAACTGTACGGTACCGTACAGAAGTTGTCAATCCGCACTCTGCGGAAACGCCAGCAGCTTCTTGATGTGCGCCGCGCCGCGCCCGGCGCGCGGGCTAGCTAGGTTCAATCGAACCGCTCCAGCGGCTCGGCGCCGATCCCGACCCAGGGATAGCGCCGGCTTTGGTGATAGTAGGAGAGGAACGGGGGCGGGAAATTGAGGTCGGCGAAGG
Source organism: Candidatus Cybelea sp. (assembly GCA_035542015.1). GTDB lineage: Bacteria > Pseudomonadota > Alphaproteobacteria > Dongiales > Dongiaceae > Dongia. The sequence continues at coordinate 4,792 of DATKMF010000095.1, read as the reverse complement.
CGCCGACCGGAATCGCGATCAATCCCGGCTGCGCGTCGATCTTGTAGTGCACGGTGGTGCCGCAATCGGGGCAGAAGCTGTAGGTGACGCGGCTGCCGGAATCGGCGACGCGGGTATATTCCTTGGCGCGCCCTTCGAAGGAGACCTTGCCCTCCGCAAAGCGCGCGTTGTTGCTGAAGGCGCTGCCGCTGCGGCGCTTGCAGTCGAGGCAGTGACAGACGGAAACGCGGACGGGCTCGCCCTCGCAGACGACAGCGAACTGGCCACAGGAACATTCGGCGCGGCGTTTGATCATGGCAGGTTCCTCGTATTTCCGAGGAGCCTAACATCGGTCCTGATGCGGGGCTACGCTGTGCTGTCTTTGCCCATCCGCAGGAATGGGCGTCGGCGCGTGCTCGTCAGCCGAACCGGCCGGTCACGAATTCCTGCGTGCGCTGATCGGCCGGGTGGGTGAAGACCTGCTCGGTCGGCCCGAACTCCACGAGCTTGCCGAGATACATGAAGGCCGCGAAATCGGACACGCGCGCGGCCTGCTCGATGTTGTGGGTCACGATCGCGACGCAATGGTCGCGCTTCAACTCGTCCATCAGGTCTTCGATCTTGCTCGTCGAGAGCGGGTCGAGCGCCGAGCAGGGCTCGTCGAGCAGCAGCACGTCCGGCTGCGCCGCGATCGCCCTGGCGATGCAGAGCCTCTGCTGCTGTCCGCCGGAAAGATTGAGCGCGCTGTCGTGCAGGATATCCTTGACCTCGTCCCAAAGCCCCGCCTGCCGAAGCACCTTTTCGACCCGGTCCCTCATATCGGCGTGGGAGGCGGCGTGCGCCAGCCGCAGGACGAACGCGATGTTCTCGTAGACGGACATGGGGAAGGGCGTGGGCTTCTGGAACACCATGCCGATATGTGCGCGGAGGTCGTCCAGGTCGGTACCGGGATTGAGCACATTTCTTCCGCCGACGATCACCTCGCCCGTCGCACGTTGCTCCGGATAGAGCGCATAGATGCGGTTGACCACACGCAGCAGTGTCGATTTTCCGCAGCCCGAGGGCCCGATGACCGCCGTCACAGCCCTGTCATAAAGCGGCATGCTGACGCCGTGGAGCGCCTGGTCGGCGCCGTAATAGAAGTCCAGATCGCGGATGATTACGGTCGGGTGATGGGCAGGCTGCACGCTTCCATCTGTACCCGAGCTGCCTCCCGCGGGAAGCGCGGCGCTGGCCTCAGCCGAGGTACCGCTTCGCCCGGCTGAATTTGCCACTTGAGGATGGGTCGGCATGCTTCCGTTCCCCGGCCAAGTTCGCGCTTGTGGGCTTGTGGAGCGTCGGCGCTGCCAACGCCTTGCGCTGCATCAAAGTCATCTATCGATCACAATCGATGCTCCGAGCCGTCTTTGACCCGGATCAAAGGCGCCACGCCGATATTGCGGTATTCGAGCGTTGGTGCGAGCTGTCAGGAAAGAGCGACGGTCATGACGGAGCATATGATCCGTTCCTTTGACGAGGAGTTGCGGCGGCTGAAATATCTCGTCGAAGAGATGGGCAAATTCACCCAGGGGCAACTGGTGGCGATCGTCGAGGCGATGGAACACGCCGACGCAACGCTTGCGGAGCGCGTCATCCAGCGTGAGCCGGAGGCCGACCATCAGGAGCACGCGATCGACGACCTGGTTGTGCGCCTGCTTGCACTGAAACACCCGGTCGCGATCGATCTTCGCGAGACCCTGGCCTGCCTGCGGATTGCCAATGAGCTGGAGCGCATCTGCGACCATGCGGAAAACGCGGCGGAGCGTCTCATCGGCAGCCTGCGCGAGGATCAACACGTGAAGGTGCGTGCGCTTGCGCCTCTGGCGGACTTTGCCAGCCTCATGGTCAACGACGCCATGGAGGCATTTTCCGCGACCGATGGAGCCAAAGCGCAGGATGTCTGGAACCGCGACCAGCGCCTCGACGAGATGTACAGCAACCTGTTTCGCAACCTGCTGACCTCTATGATCGAAGATCCCAGGCACATTACCGCGACGGTGCAGGTTCTTTTCATTGCGCGCGATATCGAGCGCATCGGCGACCGCGCGACGAATATCGCGGAAATGGCCCGCTACTTCGCCGATGCCACGCCGGTGCCGGAACAGCGCCCGAAGGCCGATACGACCGCATCCATCGCCACACCGGCGGCGCCTGGAGCGGCGTAGCAAGACGACCTCTCAGCGGCAACGCATTGCCTCCTGCGGAGTTGACCGAGGGGACATGGATTTACGGGGACAGATTCGGCGCGGCGGGTCTTCATGGCGGTGTTCTCCTGGCTTATTGGATCACGCGGAGCGACTTCAGGCGCGAGAAGTCCCGGTCATGGGTGACGAGCGCCGCCGCATTGATTGCGAGCGCGCTGGCGGCCTGCACGGCGTCTGCGATCTTCAGCCGAAGCGTCGCCCGCAGGCGCGCCGCGCTTTCGGCGATATCGGGATCGAGCGGGACGACCTGCCAGGATTCCAGGCGCGCGCGGTAGCGGTGCGCCAGCGCTTCGTCGCCTGATCTCAACGGGCCCATCATAACCTCTGAAATTGCGATCGCGTGGCCGCGGCGCCCCAGAAGTTCCCGTACTTGCGCTTGCTCTGGAACAAAAGATGAACTATACTACTTCTCGCTCAGCCTGAAATGCCCGCTTTGACTCCGCCGGGGTCTTGTACTTCCGGCGCAGCGCTGCCGTTCCAGTTCAGCAAAATTGCAGGCGTCCGATGGCGCGCGCCACCGCCCGCGTGGTGCGCTGGACGGCCCGACGTGCCGGCAACCTTGACCGGACCTTTACAGGACGAGAATCGATGCCGACCCTCACCGACGAGATAAAGACGTTCATCGTGAGGGGCTTGGCATGCTTTGACACCCCCTCCCAAGTGGCGGAGGACGTCAAGGCGAATTTCGGCATCGAGGTCAGCCGCCAGCAGGTCTACACCTATGAGCCGGCCGGCTCGCAGCCGCCGGCGCAGCGCTGGCGCGACCTCCACGCGGTGACGCGTGAGAAGTATCTGCGCGATGTCGCCGAGATCGGTATCGCGCAAAAGGTGGTCCGGCTGCGGCTGCTGGATCGGATGGCGCATCGCGCCGCGACGCGGAGCATCAAGCTCACCGCCGCCCTCCTGGCGCAGGCGGCGAAGGAATGCGGCGGCGCCTACGAAACCCGAAGGCCGCCCGTAACGCAGAGGAACGCGATCACAGCCCCAGCTCCGTCAGTCCCGGGAAGTCCTTCGGTCGCGGGCCCTGCGGCCAGCGGAACTTGCGGTCGGCTTCCTTGATCGGCAGGTCGTTGATGCTGGCCTCGCGGCGGCGCATCAGGCCGTTCTCGTCGAACTCCCATTGCTCGTTGCCGTGGGCGCGGAACCAGTTGCCGGAATCGTCGCGGTATTCGTATTGGAAGCGCACGGCGATGCGGTTCTGATGGAAGGCCCAGACCTCCTTGATCAGGCGGTAGTCGAGCTCGCGGGCCCATTTGCGCGTGAGGAAGGCGACGATCGCGGCGCGGCCCTGGAAGAACTCGGCGCGGTTGCGCCAGCGGCTGTCCTCGGTATAGGCGAGGGAGACGCGCTGGGGATCGCAGGAGTTCCACGCATCCTCCGCCATCCGCGCCTTCTGGGCGGCGGTCTCGGCGGTGAAGGGCGGCAGCGGCGGGCGCTGCGTGGGATTGGCCTCGGGCATGTGGCGTGCTCCTCTGAACCCGCTGGAGTGAAGGCTGATGAAGCGAGGATTGCAATGCTGGACGAGCGGCTGATCGAAGCCTATCGCGCGACCGACTATGTGCTGCTCGATCCCGACCTCGGCCCCGGCGGCGAGATCGTGCTCAACATCGGCCGCCCAAATCCGGAGTTCGATCGCGTGCTGGAGCGGCGCGGTGCCGCGACGGCCGTGGTCGTCACCGCCTACAATCCGCGCAGCGTGGTGCTGCCCGATGCGGAGAACCGCGCGCGCCATCGGCGCCTGGTCGCGCTGCTCCAGCGCCGCGGCTACGACCACGCACTGGGCGAAGGCCGCGATCCGACCGGCCACTGGACGGCCGAGGTCGAATGCGTGGTGTTCGGTATCGGGAAGGCAGCGGGCCTCGATCTGGCCCGCGCCTTCGATCAGAACGCGATCGTCTTCGTGGAGAAGGGCGGCGCGCCGGAGCTCTGCTATCCGGACTAGGCGGCGGCGCGCGCCGTTGCCTTGCGCGCGGAGTCCGGCGTGTTGGCGCCTTCCATCATGGCGGCCGAGATGATCTCGTAGATCGCCTGCCAGGCCTCCGCATGCTCGCGGGTCCAGGTGCTGCCGAGGCCGATCTCGAGTGCCCAGAGCAGGGCCTGGCCGACGACGGCATAGTGCCGCTGCAGCACGCCATAGCCGCGATGCCGGCGGCCGAGCTCGCGCACCGACGGAAGGAGAGTGTCCACCTTGTCGAGATTGGAGACCATCACCGCCAGCATGGTCATCACCTTCTGCTTCTGCTCGGTCATGTCCGAGGGGAAGAGCAGGCGGAGCGACGGGTCGAGCTCGAACAGGCGGCAATAGAGCAGCTCGGCGGCCTGCTCCTTGTAGGGCGCGATCTTGGCGAAGCTGGTCTTGACCAGCTCGATCTGGCGGGGGGTCATCACGGGTCGATCTTTCTCAATTCGGTTTCGTTGTCGGGCGAGCGTTAGGCGCGTCGCCGGCTGATTGCGTTCATCCTACGGGAACCAGGCCGGACGCTTCAGTGATCCCAGTCACAGCGCCGTGCCAGGCGCAGGCCGGAAGGTGCGAGATTGTGTAATTCGTCACCGCAGACATCGAGGTTACC
>DATKMF010000094.1:0-46760 GCA_035542015.1 Candidatus Cybelea sp. | reverse complement strand
GCCACGTTGGAACGTCGCCCGGTGAAGAAATTATCGACGCACAGCACCTCGGCGCCCTGCTCCAGCAGCCGCTCGCACAAATGCGAGCCCAGAAACCCAGCGCCGCCGGTCACCAGGACGCGCTTGCTCTGACCGCTCATGTCGCCTTTCCCTTCGTGCGGCTTCGCTCGGCGCTGCCGCATGGATTCCCGCATCCAAACGACCGAGCGACAGGGATTCTTCTGCCGAACCCGGCTGACCCTGCGTTAACATTTATCCTCGCACGGGCCCCTTGGCAAATCGCGATCCAGCCGCCGCAAGGCCGTGGAACGGCCATAAAGTGTAACTATTTCAGTAGACTACGGGAGACTAGATGCAAAGCGTGTGAGTCCGCGGGGCGCCACAAAACGCGCGAACGCACACCATTATGAAATCACACCGCAGCGAGGCCGAGTGCTGCAGAGCTACTTTACCGGAGAGAGCTTTGGTTCCGTCTCGGCCGTCCGGCCATAGGCATCGTCGAGGCGAATGATGTCGTCCTCGCCGAGATAGCTGCCGCATTGCACCTCGATCAAGGTCATCTCGGTGTCGCCGGGATTCTCCAGCCGGTGGACGGCGCCGAGCGGAATATAGGTCGATTCGTTGGCCTTCAGCAGGAAGGTCTCGTGGTCGCGGGTGACGCGCGCGACGCCCTGCACCACGGTCCAGTGCTCCGAGCGCTTGAAATGCTTCTGCAGCGAGAGGCGGCCGCCGGGCTTCACCGTGAGGCGCTTCACCTGGAAGCCCTCGCCCTCATGGACGCCCTGATAGTAGCCCCAGGGCCGGTGCACCACCTTGTGCAGCACGACCTCGCTGCGGTTCGCCTGCTTCAGCCGCTCGACCACCCGCTTCACGTCCTGGGCCTTCGCGAGATCGGAAACCAGGACCGCGTCCTCGGTGACGACGACCGCGAGATTCTCGACGCCGACCAGCGTCGTCAGCTGCCGGTCGCTGACCACCAGGCAGTTCTTCGACTGCTCGGCCAAGACGTCGCCCCGCGTCGCATTGCCCTCGGCATCGCGCTCGGAGATCGCCCAGAGCTCCGACCAGGCGCCCACATCGGACCAGCCGGCGTCGAGCGGCACGGTGGCCGCGCGCTCGGTGCGCTCCATGACCGCATAGTCGATCGAGTCCGCCGGGCTCTTGGCAAATGCCTCGGCGTCGAGCCGCAGGAAGTCGAGATCGGCCTGGCGGCGCGCCAAGGCGTCCCTGGTCGCCTGCAGGATCTCGGGTTGGAAACGCTCGAGCTCGGCCAGGAACTGTCCGGCGCCGAGGATGAACATACCGCTGTTCCAATAGTGCCGCCCACCTGCAATCATCTCTGCAGCGCGAGCCGCGACCGGCTTCTCGACGAAGGAAGAGACCCGGAAGGCGCCGCTGATCCCCGGCACCGCGGCGCCATGCTCCATGTAGCCATAGCCGGTCTCGGGTCGCGAGGGCGGGATCGAGAAGGTGACGAGCAGGCCCTGGCGCGCGGCGGCAACCGCCGTCGCAACCGACTCGTTCAACGCGGCGACGTCCCTGATCGCATGATCGGAAGGGGCCACCACGATCACCGCGTCCGGATGCCGCTCCAGCGCCAGCAGCGCCGCGGTCGCGACCGCGGGTGCGGTGCCGCGCCCGATCGGCTCCAGCACCAGGGCCATCGGCGTGACGCCGACCGCGCGCAGCTGCTCGGCGACGGCGAAGCGGATGGCGTCGCTCGCGATCACCAGCGGCGCCTCGAAGCGGCTGCGATCGGCGAAGCGCAAGGCGGTCTGCTGGACCAACGACTTGTCGCCCAGGAGCGGGATCAGCTGCTTCGGATACTCCTGTCGCGACAGCGGCCAGAGCCGGTTCCCGGCACCGCCGGCGAGAATGACGGGGATAACGGGAGCGTTCGTGGAGTTCTCGGAGGTCGCCACGATCATGTCTCTCCTTGGAGGAGCTGAAGGGGCAGCGCAATACGCCAGTCTATGGCCGGCGGTCGCCCGCGTCTACCGCGCTGCACAAATTCGGGCCCACTTGGCTAACACAATATGCTCAGCCGGCGACCGGTTCCTGCACCTGGCTGATAAAGACAGGCGCCTTGCCACTGGAGAGTCGATAGGGGGAATCGCGCACGTCGATCCTGAGATCGACGCTCTGCGGCACCTTCAAGTAGAACTTGCGGCGCAGGACGGTGAGCGTCTCTTCGGAATAGCGGGCGCTCGGCACCACCACCATCAGCACCGAGGCCAACGCAAGCTGCACGATCTGCACCGAGACCGCGCCATCGACGCCCGAAGGAATGCGGTCGAGGCCGAAGACGCGCGATCCGTCGGAGAGCTTCAGGCAGTCGGAGCGCCGGCCCTCGATGCCGAGGAAGGGATCGAGCCCCAGCGAGATGCGCTCGCGCTGGGTCGCGTCGGCGTTGCCTTCGGGCAGCACGGCGATGTCGCCGATGTCGTAGCGGACCAGCGGCTGGGCCGCGTTCCAGAACGGCGTGCCGACGATGCTGCAGCGCCCGTCCGGTCCGGCGATCAGCTCCGGATAGGCATAGGGGAATATGAAGCGATAGACGCCGTCTTCCAGCGAATAGGCGGCGCAGCTGCGCTCGGTCTGGCCGTAGTAGTCGAGCAGATCGGCCCCGAACACGCGGCGCACGCGGCTTCTCAAGCCCGGCGCCAGGGTCTCCGAGGAGGTGATCGCCAGCTTGAACTGGATCGCGGCGTTGCGCGGCTCGGCCAGATGCGTGAGGAGGTCGAGGCTGCTCGGATAGGCCATCAGGATGTCGGGCTGGAACTCCTGCAGCTTGCGCTCGTATTCAGGGAAGGTGCGGCTGTTGAGATGCATCGAGGAGAACACGACCTTGCGCCGGCCGATCTCGATCCAATAGGGCGGCGTCGGGTCGTTCGGGTCCTTCACCTCGTCGCCGCGCAGGACGGCGATCTTGGAGGCGCCAAAGTCGACGCCAGCCTTGGCCGCCATCCAGTCGAACATCGCCTGCTCGACCGCGAGCGACTGCACCGAGCGCTTCAACCGCAGCGGCTGACCGGTGGTGCCGCTGGTCGCGACATCGACCTGAGGTGCCATGCTGCGCCGCTGGAAGCTCCGCGCCTCCTGCTGCAGGCGCGACTTCGACAGCAGAGGAAGCTCGGCAAAGGGACGCGAGAAGTCGTAGTCGCGATAGCCGGGAAGCCGCGCCGCGCGGTTGATGACGCGCGCGCGCAGCCGATCGCGCAGGGCGCTGCGTGCCTCGAGGCCCGCAGCCTCGACCCGCTCGAGCAGTTCCCTGAACTGGCGGTAGAAAAACGGGTTGCGCTTGATGAGCCGTTCCGCGGCGGGAATCTGTTTCAGGAACAGGAACATGCCTGCGCTCGACGAACCGAAGCCGAAGTCCCGATTTGGCGCATTGAAGCCGGCACGCGCGGAATTTCCGGAAGCGTCAGTGACCCGTTCGTTCTATCGGAGGCCCCGGGGGGCGTCAAGGAAACTGGCCGTTACCAGGGGCGCTGCGCACACGCTTTCTCGCACCATAGTGCAATGTGAATGCATCGGCTGCTCGGTTACACGCTTTGTAAACGCCCGCCAAGGCAAGGTCGTTGCCCGGACCAACGCCTGCGGATAGATTCGAGAATGTCCATGAGGAGAACCGGAGTCTCGAGTGGCGCGTGGCTGTTAACCATGGCGAGACGGCGCATTTCCGGAACGCTGGCGCGCGCTGCGGCCTCTCACGAACACATATCACGGCGACCTGGGTCTGAAGCAGCCGACGGCGGCCTCGACGGGTTTCCGGGCCGCCGGAGTATCACTCGTCAGCCATCAAAGCGGGAAGTTGGATGAAGCACGTGTTCATGGTTGCGCTCGCTCTGCTCACGATTGGGCTGGCGGGCTGCGAGTCCAAGCCGAGGGAAAACCCTTTCGTGCCGTTCAACGCCGAATACCAACGGGTCAAGGCGGAGGGCTACCGGATTCAGCCGGGCGACGTGCTCGACATCACGTTCTTCTATACGCCCGAGTATAACGCCACCAATATTCCGGTCCGGCCGGACGGCAAGATCCAGTTGCCTCTGGTCGGTGACTTCCAGATTGCCGGCATGACGCCGAGCGACGCCGGCAACGCCCTGAAGCAGCAATACACCAAGGAGTTGAAGAACCCGGATCTTGCCGTCCTGGTGAAGAGCTTCGGCTCGAACACCGTTGCGGTGCAGGGCTCGGTCAGGACGCCGGCCGAGTTCCCCCTGGTCGGCGACGCGACCGCGCTGCAGATGATCGCCAAGGCCGGCGGTGCGCTGCCCGAGGCAGACATGACCAAGGTCACGGTGGTACGTCACGCCGCCAATGGCCAGCAGCTGGTGGTGACCTTGGACCTGCAGCAGGCGCTGGAGGGCAAGAATCCCGGCATGGACGTGCCCTTGCTGCCAGGCGACATCATCTATGTGCCCAATGCGAACAAGCCGAATGTGCGCTAGGAGGCTTTCGAACCCGGGACCATGCGCGAGTTCCTGAAGCGGCTGCCCTTCGCCGAGGACCTGATCCGGCGCAATCCGCTGTTCTATGCGCGATTCCGCCGGCTCCTCGATGAAGTGGCATCGTCCTCCGAGACCGATCGCAGGGCTTTGCGCGACATCCTGCTGGAGCGCGCCGTCTCCTGGGCGGCGGCGCTTCCCGGCTATCGCGACCGCGCCAACGGGAGCTCGGTCAGCGGCTTCCCGATCCTCGCCAAGGAGGTGCTGCAGGCGCGCGGGCACGACTTCTGGAGCCACGGCATGGCCGGGGTGCCGGCCTCGACCGGCGGATCCTCCGGGCGGCCGCTGCAGCTGATGCGCTCCCCGCGCTCGGTGGTGGTCGAGCAGGCGACCATCGACTGGCTGGCGGCCAAGGCCGGCGTCGATCTGGTGCGCTGCCGGGTCGCCGTGCTGCGCGGCGACATCATCAAGGACCCGAACGACCAGACCGGGCCGTTCTGGCGGCAGTTCGGGTCGCGGCGCCTCGTGCTCTCCTCGAGTCATCTCAACGCCGCCAATTTCGCGCAATTCGAGGCCGAGCTCACCGCCTTCCGTCCCGACGTGCTGTTTGCCTATCCGAGCAGTCTCGAGCTCCTGACCAGCCTCGCCGAGGATCGCGGCTCGAAGCTCAGGTTCGCGCTGGTGATGACCTCATCGGAGACGCTGCGTCCGGGACTCCGGCAAAAGACTCGCACGGTGCTCGGAGCCGAGCTGCTCGATCACTATGGCATGGCAGAACGAGTCTCCGCCGCCTATTCGCTGGAAGACGGCGTCTATTGGTTCGTCTTCCCTTATGCCGCGACCGAGCTCTTGTCCGAAGGCGAGAGCAACAAGATGCGGATCATCGGTTCGGCGCTGTGGAACAAGGCCCAGCCGTTGATTCGCTACGACACCGGCGACATCGCTCTCGCTCCGCCCGACTCCGACCCTGCCCGAATCGATCGCATCACGCTCGGCCTGGAGCCGTTCCTCGGGATAGAAGGCCGGGCATCCGACGTTCTGCAGCTGGCGAATGGATCGCGGGTCTATGCCCTGGGGCAGATTCCGCGCGGTGTTGTCGGCGTCGCCACCGTGCAATTCCTGCAGCAGGACCATGACCTCGTTCAGATCATCGTCGTCCCCAGCCACCAATACAGCGGCGACACCCTGGATGCCATCCGCCGCAACTTCTACCAGAAGGCCCCGCGGTCGGTGCGCATCGAGTTCGATGTCCGGGACGTGCCTTATCGCCTCCCGAACGGCAAGGCGCCGGTCTTCGTCAGCAATATCGTGCGGGTGTGAGCTTTTGCCCGATTTGCGACCGCTGCGACGGCGCGCGCGGTTGCGCGAGCAAGCGCTCCCGCCAGATTATGGGGCGGCAGATTGGACCGTTGCGTGCCACGGGGGGTGGCGCCCAACAGGGTGGGGCGTATGAGCGCGTTCGTTAAAGGCATTCCGCTGGCCGATCGGGCTATTCGGCGGAACCCCTTTTTCTATCCCGGCTTCCGCCGCCTCCTGGCCGAGACCGAAGGCGCCTCGCTCGGCGAGCGCCGGGCCCTCGCCGACAACCTGCTCCAGCGCAGCCGCCGCTGGGCCGAGGCGCTACCCGGATATGCCGAAATCGATCTCGCACGGCCGCTCTCCGACCAGCCGATCCTGACCAAGGAGGCGCTGCAGGACAGCGTCGACGATTTCCGGCACAGCACCTGGCTTCCCGCCGCCCATGCGGCCACCGGCGGCTCGACCGGCATCCCCTTGCAATTGATCCGCTCGCTTCGCTCGCTCACCATGGAGCAGGCGATGATCGACCATCTGGCGGCGAAGTGCGGCGTCGATCTCACGCGCTGCCGGATCGCGGTGCTGCGCGGCGACGCGGTCAAGGATCCGAACGACAACCACCCGCCGTTCTGGCGCACCTATGGCACGCGGCGCCTGGTGTTCTCCTCCAATCACCTCAATGCGGCGAACTATCGCCATTTCGAGGAGGCTCTCGCCGGTTTTGCGCCGGACGTGCTGCTGGCCTACCCGAGCAGCCTCGAGCTGCTCGCGCATCTCGCCGATGAGCAGCGGTCGAAGGTCCGGCTGAAGCTCGTCATCACCTCCTCGGAGACTCTGCGCCCAGGGATCCGCCAGCGCGTGCGCGCGTGCTTCGATGCGGCACTGCTCGACTACTACGGCATGGCCGAACGTGTCTGCGCCGCCTATTCGCTGGAAGACGGCGCCTATCGCTTCGTTTTTCCCTACGGCTATGCGGAGCTCGTGCCCGGCTCGGACGGTCGCCATCGTATCGTCGGCACTGGGTTCTGGAATCGGCTGCAGCCGCTTCGGCGGTACGATACCGAGGACGTGGCGCTGCTGCCGGAGGGCATGACGGAACTCGACTTCGAGCGCGTGACGCTCGGCCTGCAGGATTTCGCCGGCATCCAGGGCCGGACGACCGACTATTTCGTGCTGGCCGATGGATCGCGCATCTACACGCTCGATCAATTGCCGCATGGCGTGCTCGGCGCCGCTTCGGTCCAGCTGGTGCAGGAATCGCTCAACACCGCCCTTCTGGTCGTGGTGCCGAATGCGCGCTTTTCGGAGCGCACCGTCGAGGCCGTGCGGCACAACTTCTATCTCAAGGCGCCGCGCTCGATCGGTCTCCGCATCGAGGTCCGCGAATCGCCCTATCGGCTGGCGAGCGGCAAGGCTCCGCCCTTCATCAGCCACCTCGCCCGCGCATGAGCGCTGCGGATCGCGCGCGCTCCGGTCGGCGGCGGCTGACCGTGCTCGTGCTGACGCCGCTCGGCCCCGGCGGCATGGGCGGCATCGACCGGTTGATGGACGAGATCCGGCGGCGCGTCTCGGATGCGGCTCCCGATCTCGACGTGCGCTTCCTGACGACGCGCGGCCCGGGCAGCATCGTCTTCGCGCCGGCCTACTGCGCCTTCGCGGCCCTCAGGCTGGTCTGGTCGCGGCTGGCGGCCGGACGATGCGTCTGCCATGTCAATCTCGCCTCCAAGGGCAGCACGCTGCGGAAGATCGCACTCACTTGGCTCGCGGTCCGGCTTGGCCATGCGACCGTGATCCATCTCCATGGCGCCTTGTTCCATGAATACTATCGCGGGGTGGGCGCGCGGCAGCGGCGCAGCATAGACCGGATGTTTCACGATGCGCGCACCGTCATCGTGCTCGGCACCGTGTGGCGCGATTTCGTTACGGCGAGCTTCGGCATCCCCGCGTCACGGATCCTTGTTCTCGCCAATGCCAGCGCCTCGCGCCCGCCGCGGGCGCCGGAGGCGAGCCCGCCGTTGATCCTGTTCCTGGGAAGGCTCGGCACGCGCAAGGGCGTGCCCGTGCTGTTGAAGGCGCTGGCAACTCTCGCCCGCTCCAACCTCGAATGGCGTGCCGAGATCGCCGGCGACGGCGATGCCGCGCCTTTACGCGCCGAGGCCGAACGCCTTGGCTTGTCCGCCCGCGTCAGCTTCCCCGGCTGGCTGGAGGAGCGGGAGGCGCATCAGCGCCTCGCCCGCGCCGCAGCGCTGGTCCTGCCCTCCGAAGCCGAGGGCCTGCCGATGGCGATCGTCGAGGCCTTCGCCTGGGGCGTGCCCGTGATCGCGACTCCGGTCGGATCGATACCCGACATCCTGAACGACGGCGAACAAGGGCTGATCGTGCCGGTCGGCGACGATCAGGCGCTGGCACGAGCCCTGGAGCGGATGATCGGCGATCCGGAATTGCGGCATCGGCTCGGTGCCAACGCGCTCGCCCGCTTCCGCGAGACGCTCGATTTCACGCCATTTCTGCAGCGGCTGACGGCGTGCTGGCGCGCGGCCGCGCGGTGAATTCCGGTCGCACCGTGTAGGGCTCGGGCGAGCGGAAGGCGAATCGCGCGAGGGCCGTCGCCGTTGTACGGGGCGGCAGAGCGATGCCGCGGAGGCCGCGCAGTTTCAGCCTCTGCAGGAGCTCCGGCAGCAGGATGCGCGTCGTCAGCGCGGCAGGGCCGAGCGGCTCGGTGATTGCCGCATCGTGCAGCAGCAGGATGCCGCCTTCGAGATCGGGGCGGGCCGCCACTCGGGCGACGGCGTCCGAACAGGCCTGACGGATCTCGGCCTCGGGCCGCTCCTCGGCCGCGATCGAATAGTCGGCGACGGCGTGACTCCACCAGGCGAATTGCGCGTCCGGATGAAATTGCCGCAGCGCGCGATGCATGGCGGGCGAGCGGAGCCCGGCATTATAGGGCAGGCGCAGAAGATAGGTCCCGGGCGTCGGACGGTGGCGCTGCAACAGCGCCTCGGTGCGGGCCATCGCCGCGGTTGCATCCTCGGCCTCGCCATCGGCATATCGACGGTGATCCCAGCCATGGGCATAGATGTCGTGGCCTTCCGCCACCAGCGCCTGGACCAACTCCGGATGACGCTCGGCCCGGACCCCGCAGAGGAAGAAGCTCCCCTTGGCGCCGGCGGCTTTGAGCGCCGCGATCAGTGCCGGCGTGCTCGACGGCTCCGGCCCGTCGTCGAAGGTGAGTGCAACGGCGCCTTTCCCGAGCTCACCTTCCAGCCGCCGGATCACCGGCGACCATTGTCCGAAGGAGAGGCGCAGTGGAATCACGGCATCGCCTCGGAAGAGAATCCGGCGGGGATAGCTTCGCGGCCGCCCAGTACGGTGCGATACGCGGCCAGCAGCGGCGGCACCGAGTAGCTCCAGGCCAGCGCCTCGCGCACGCGCTTCTGGCCGAATTCGGCCATGCTCCGTCGCCGCTCGGGATCGTCCAGCAGCGTGACGATGCCTTCGGCGAGCGCCCGTTCGTCGTTGGCGGTCACGAACATCCCGGCATCGCCGGCGGAGACCCTGGTTTCGTGCAGGTCATAGGCGAGCACCGGCAGGCCGAAATACATGTACTCGATCACCTTGTTCATCGTGCTCTGATCGGACCACGCGTTCTTGGGATCGGGATCGATGCCGAGATCGGCCGAGGACAGCACGCGGCAGAGGTCCTCGTCGCTGACCCTCCCGGTGAAGTGGCAGATGTCGGTGACGCCCATCTCGACTGCATATTCTGCGATCGCCTTCTGGTGCGGCCCGCCACCCATGAAGATGCAATGGACGTCTTTGCGTCCCAGCTCGTCGCGCAGGATCTTCACGGCGCGCACCAGGTGGTCGACGCCGTCCTGCTTGCAGATCTCGCCGAGATAGGCGATCAGATAAGGCTTGCCGCCGCGCCATTTGTCGTCGCGCGGATAGGCCTTGAAGCGCGAGAGATCCGGACCGGAGCGGACGATGAACACATCTTCCGGCCGCTTGCCGCCGCGCGCGACTGCAATGCGCTTGTGACTCTCGTTCGTGGTGATCACGACCTGTGCCGCCTTGAAGGTCATCCGCTCGAGGAACAGCAGCGCGCGGAACAGCGTGCCACCGTCCGCGCGCGTCGCCGGGCGATCGAACTTCGCGGCGAACATTTCCGGCGAGAGGTCGTGATGGTCGAAAATGAACTTCTTGCCGAAGGCGCGCCAGAACCAGGCGAGTGGAAAATAGGTCTCCGGTGGGTTGCAGATATGAAGGATATCGAAGCCGCGCCCGGCGATCTGAACTTTCAGGCTGAGCCAGGCCGTCAGCATCAGGCACCAAGCGAACTCCAGCACGAATCCGAGCTTGCCCTGGGCGTCGATCGGCAGCGGATAGCGGAAGATCTCGATATCCTCCAGCGTCTCGCGCGAGGCGTTGAAGCCGCGCATTTTCGGGCAGATCACGCTGACCCGATAGCCGCTGGCCGCCAGGGTGGTGGCTTCGAGCCAAACCCGCCGGTCGAACGGCACCGGCAGGTTCTGCACCACGATCAGCACGCGGTTGTGGTCACGGAAGGTGCTCATGCACTGAGTTCCTTGATGTTCCGATCTTCGACACTACGAGTCTCAACAACGATCGATCCCGCGGTATCCGGCCGTAATGTGGCTTCCAGTCGCTCTCCCGGATCGAGCAAGCCGGCGCCGACCAGGGCCGTTGCCGGCGTTTTCTCGCCGAATTCCGGTGAATACCAGCCGAGCGGGGGATTTTCCTCGCCGCGATGCAGGCTCCAGCTGAGCAAGGCGGGAAGTTTGAGCGCGGCGCGACCCTCGCGCCAGCGGAGATGCGCAGTGCCACCCTCGAGCACCACGTCGACCGCAGGATGAAGATGAAAGGCGAGCCGCACCGCGACTGGCATCGCCGCTTCGACCCAGTCGACGACGGCGAGACGACCATCGCGGCGATCGAGGCGGAAGCTCCGGTGGTGGACCGGTGCGCCGCTGAGCCGACGATAACCGTCATGGGCGAGGATGATCTCGCCGGTGTCATCGACCTCGCGCTCATCGACGATCCAGGATCTGGGATTGCCCGACCAGAGAAACGTTCCCGCTTGCACGGCTTGGTCGGCCCCGCCGATCTCCAGCGTGTTGTGCGCGAGCGTCGAGCGGAAGTAGCGCCGCCACAACGGGTCGCCCTGGTAGCAATAGGTGCCGGGATCGACGAGCACCGGTTGGCCATTGACCCAGAGCTCGAAGGAGAGAGCGTCGGCGTGACCATGGGCCGACGTCGCGAGGAAGCCCAGGGGCCCGTGGTCGATGCGGCAGGCGAGCGTTCGGTTGCGCAGGAAGGTCACGCCGGCTTCGGGGAAACGGTCGGGGCGAACCCGGGGGCGTGGCGCGGAGGAACGTCGCCCGGCCGAGCGCGGCGCCACCAGCGCCGCCAACACGGACCTGCCGCGCGGCGCCGGCCACCAGCCCGGCGCACCGACGACTGCGCCGCAAAGCTCGAGCAGCGGCGACCACGGTCCGGCTTCCGGCGCATCCAGCAGAAGGGCCACTGCATCATCGCCGTCGCCCTGGCGCGGTGCTTCGAGCTCGCCTGCGCGCGTCGCCGAGAGATTGGCGGCGAGCGCGTCGGCCATCCGCGTCATCGCGGCCCAATAGCCGTCTGACATCGGCCGGCCGGCGGCTTCGGCCTCGACCGCGGCGAGCAAGAAGAGCCCGAGGACATAGCCGTGATAGCCGAAGGCAAGTTCGCGGTTGAGCCCGTCGGCGAAAGTCTGTGCCGCAATCTCTCGCTCGAGAATGCTGCGTGCCAGACGCGCGCGATCCGAACGTGCGCGATCCGGCGAACCCCCGAACGCCGTCGTGGCAATGAAGAGTCCCGCCGCTTCCGCGATCAAATGATTGTTGGCTGAGGAGCCGCGGCTGTGAAGCGCGGCGAGCCAGCGCTCGTGCTCTTCGAGCTGCAATGCGAAATCCGGATTGTTCTCGAAGAGGGCTGCGGCGTCGGGCCAGTCCGCGAGCAGGCGGCGGCTCCAGGTCCAGGCGATCAGGCGCATGCCGAGCTCGATCCCGCTCAGCCAATGAATGCCGCGTAGCGGCGGGTTGGCGCGCCACCACGAACGCAAGTGATCGGCGGCATGATGTGCATAGCGCCCGTCACCGGAGACCCGGAAGGCGGCCGCCAGGAGAGTCACGTGGTGCAGCCGCGACGGCTCCCAAAGGGCCTTCACGTTGCCGACGCGCTTCGGATCGCGATACGGCACGTCGAAACAGTAGCAGGCGGGGTCGAATCGCAGGTCGGCGAGGCGGTCGCGATGCCAGTCGGGATCGGCGGGCGAAGTATCGAAATCGCGCCCCAGCACGCGCCAGCGTCCGGCGCAGACCGCATCGGCCGCCGCAATCAATCGGCGCCGCGCCGCTGGATCGACCGTGAGGTTCGCATCGACCAGTCCACCGGCGAAGCTGATGGCTCCTGGGGCGGAGCGTGGCCGGCGGAAGCGCCAGGCTTGCTGGATCGCAATCGCGCGCGCGCGCCAGACGACCTCGGCCGCGGACATGCGGCGGACACGTCGGAGATACCAGGCGATGTCCACGCGTGACCCCTTTTGCGCGCGCCAGCCGCTACTGAGCGGGCTGGCTCTTCAGATTGGGCAGCGCCGCGACCACCGGCTTGCCGAAGATCCGCTCCGCCCCCTCGACCGTGATGATGGTGTTGCTGAGGGTGAGCGACAGCAGAACGATCATCCCGGCGAGGGCAATCCCGAGCACGAGACCGCCAAGGCCAAAATAGAGCTTCTTCGGGAAGACCGGCTTCGTATCGACGCGCGGCGCGTCGATGACAGTAACGCTGGAAACCTTGGCCTGGTCCATGTTCTGCGCCAGCCGAGACTGCTCGAGATCGGTGCGGAGCGTCTGCAGGTCGGCGGTCAGGCTCTCGATCTGGCGTTGCAGGTCATCGACCTGGAGCTCGCTCTCCTGCAGCTTCTTCAATTGGTCGTCGATCGACGCGAGCTGGCCCTTGTACCCCGCGATCTGGGAATCGATCGGCGTCAGCTCGGATTGCGCCGCCAGCAGCTGCTGATCGATGGTGGCAAGCAGGGGGTTGGCGCCGGTCAGCACTTTGCGGCTGTCCTGCGACTGGGCCTGCCTCACGAACTGCTCCGCCTGGGCGATCTGGGCGCGGATCTGCACGACAGCGGGTGCCGTCGGCTGATAGTGCTGCAAGAGCTCCTGCTCCTTCTGCTGCAGCGCCATCAACTGCTGCAACGCATTGCTGGACGTGGTCGAGGCCGGATCCGTCTCACTCTGCAGCTGGGCGCTTTGCGGCGTGTTGGCCCGGCTCTTCTTGAGGAAGGTGATCTGCTCCTGGAGTGCGCCCTCCTTGATCTGCGCGTCCTGAAGCTGGGCCGAGACCTGTGCCCGCTGCTGGATCAGGCTGGCCCGCTGGTCCGGAATGGAAAAGGCGCCGTTGGCGTTCTGGTAGGTGACGCGCTTGGCGTCGAGCTCCTGCAGCTCCTTCTGCTTCTCGGCGATCTGCGCCTCGATCGGCGCAGTCAACCCCGTGCTGTAGAGAGTTACGTGGCGGGCTTCAAAGCTGCTGAGCAGTTGACTGAGCACGGCCTTGGCGACATCGGGGTTCTTGTCCTGGAACGAGACCTCGACCACATTCGAGAGCTCGACCGGGTCAACGCGGAGCTGCCGGCCGAATTGGGTGATTGCACGGTCAAGCATCGCCCCGCTCTGGTCCGGGCCGGCGGCGAGATCCGGATAGACCGCACCCACGGTCAGCTTGGAGAGCGTCTCCTGCGCCAGGTCCTTGCTGTTCAGGATCTCGGTTTCGGACTTCACCACCTCGGCCATGCTGGACGAAGGTCCGCCGAAATCGCTCTGGCCCATGTTGGTGACGGGTATGAACTCGCGGCCCGGCTTGATCAGCACCTTGGCGTCGGCCTGATACACCGGCGGCAGCACATAGGCGAGCGCGACCGCGATGATCGGCGGCACCAGCAACGCCACCAGGAGCAGGCGCGCGCTGCGGAACACCGCGGCCAGCAGTTCACGGATCGATGGCAAAGACGAGGAAGCGCTCAAGCTGCTCTCCGTTCTCTAATCGTCATCCCTCAACCAGAGACGCGCGACTCTCCAGCAAACGACGTGACGGACGAAAGCGCACGGACAGGCTCTCGGCATCACGATTATCTTACGCCGCAGGGCCCGTTCGCCTTCTGCAGTTCGAGCAAGTGCGGCCAAAAATTTCCGTGCCGTCGGCGCCGTGCGTCCGATTTCGCGCGGCGGAGCAAACGTGCCGGAGAGAGGCGAAGGAACGGGGGCCCATCGACGTATTTTCCTGTGTCGCTCTCCCGTTCGAACCTTCGGTCGGGCGGTGCGACAATCGTGTGTGGTCTGCTGCTGGGGGCACCTTACGCGGTTCCGGCAGCCGTCGCGAGGGGAGCTGAGACCAATTCCTCAGCCCATTACACCATAGTATAAGATTACGAGAGGGGGGACCCCGCCTAGATGTTCCGGCACATCGACTCTATGGGCAAATGACTGTAACAAAACGAAATGTCCGGGCCTGAGAGTGCCGCCCGTTTTCTGCGCCTCCGGAATTGTGCTGAGGGAGATACACGCCGATGGAAGGGTCCTTCCTCCAGGCCGTCGACACCAGCCCCCTGAAACGCGCCGCCCGGTCGCGCTCCCGCCTCATCGATCCGCCGATCCTGGCGCTCGCTTTCCTGGCAATTGATGGGATCATCTTCACACTCCCCGGCCTGGTTATCGCCGGGCGCGCGGGACTCATCGCAGAGCGCGCACCGACCACGCTCCCGGCCGGCTTGGCGCTCTGCCTTGGCGGCGCATTGTTCCTGGCGCTGTGCCGCGCGCTCTCGGCCCATGACACGGTCAGGTTCATGCGACGTGCGGTCGGCGCCCAGCTGCTGACGGTCTTCATTTGCATCGCCGGGCCAGTCCTGGCGTTGTTGCTGGTCTCAAGTCTCCTCAGCATAGGCATGGGCGCCGGTCGCGAGCCACTGCTGCGCTGGCTGATGGATTGGGCGGCCTGGAGCGGCGGCTTCGCCTTGGCCGTCCACGGCGCGACACGGCCGGTGTTATTGCGCTGGCGGGCAGCCAATCTGGCGACCCACAAGATCGCCATCGTCGGCTCCGGAGAGCCGGCGCGTCGCTTGACCGAATGGCTGGAGGCCAATGCGGCCGACGTCGTCGAGGTCGTCGGCATCTTCGACGACCGTCGCGGCCGCGGCCCGGACCGGGTCGGCCTCTCGCATCGCATCTGCGGCACCACCGCCGATCTCATCGAATACTATCGCAGCGCGCCGCTCGACCGCATCATCATCGCGCTTCCGCATCACGCCGAGGAGCGGCTGCTCGCGATCCTGCAGCGGCTGAAGCAGCTGCCGGTCGAGATTTCGCTCGCCCCCGACCTCGTCGGCTTCCGCGTGCCCGAGGCCGCCGGCGAGGAGATGGCCGGGCTGCAGATGACCTCGCTCGCCCAGCGCCCGCTCCGCGCCTCCCAGCGCTTCTTGAAGGAGCTGATCGACCGCGCCGCCGCCGCGATCCTGCTGCTCCTCCTGGCGCCGCTCATGCTGACGGTCGCGCTCGCCGTACGGCTCTCGAGCCCCGGTCCGGTCTTCTTCCGCCAGGAGCGCCACGGGCTCGGCAATCGCATCATCCATGTGCTGAAGTTCCGCAGCATGCGGGCGGACCCGGCGAATTCGGGTCCGATGAAGCAGACCGAGCGCAACGATCCGCGCGTGACGCCGCTCGGCGCCATCCTGCGTCGCACCAGCCTCGATGAGCTGCCGCAGCTGATCAATGTCTTGAAGGGCGACATGTCGCTGGTGGGGCCCCGGCCGCTGCCGACCGAGATGCGGGTCCAGGACCGGCTGAACTACGAGGTGGTGGCCGAATATGCCTTCCGACATCGGGTGAAGCCGGGCATCACCGGCCTCGCCCAGATCAAAGGACATCGCGGCGCGGTCTCGACGCCGGAGGCGCTGCAGTCGCGGGTTGCCTTCGATCTCTACTACATCGACAACTGGTCGCTGTGGCTGGATCTGAAGATCCTGCTGCTGACCGGAGCGGTCTGCGCCTTCGGCAAGAACGCCTTCTAGCGCCGCGATTGCGGGACTATTCCGTCGCGCCTGTCGTATCCTCAGGAGTGGAGTGAGCAGCGCGCCGGCTTTCGATCGGGGAACTTTTCGACGATGCGTATATCGGTCTTCGGAATCGGCTATGTAGGGGCCGTTTCTGCTGCCTGTCTCGCGGCGGACGGGCACCGCGTGATCGCGGTCGATACCAGTCCGCAGAAGACCAAGATGATCAACGATGGCGTGGCCCCGGTCGTGGAGGCCGGGCTCGCCGAGCTGATCCGCGATGGGGTGCGCGCCGGGCTGCTGGGTGCCAGCACCGATGCCGCGGAGGCGGTCGCCGGGAGCGACTGCTCGCTCATCTGCGTCGGTACGCCGAGCCGTGCCAATGGCGATCTCGACCTCACCCAGGTGGTCCGGGTCTGCGAAAGCATCGCGACGGCACTCGGCAAGAAGGGCGCGTTCCACGCCGTCATCGTGCGCTCGACCATGCTACCGGGTTCGATGCGCGACGTCGTGCAGCCGACCTTGGAGAAGGGATCGGGGAAGCGCGCGGGAACCGATTTCGGCCTCGCCATCTTTCCCGAATTCCTGCGCGAGGGCTCGGCGATCCGCGACTATCGCGAGGCGGGCACCGCGGTCATCGGTGTCTCGGAGCCGGAATCCGAGCGGATCCTGCGCGAGCTCAACAAGGGCATTCCGGGCCAGCTCCACGTCACCGATCTTGCGACCGCCGAAGCGGTCAAGTACGCCAACAACGCCTGGCACGCGACCAAGATCGTGTTCGCCAACGAGATCGGCGGCTTCTGCAAGGCCCATGGCATCGACAGCCACAAGGTGATGGAGATCGTCTGCGCCGACCGTAGGCTCAACATCTCCACGGCCTATCTGCGGCCTGGCTTCGCCTATGGCGGCTCCTGTCTACCGAAGGACCTGCGCGCCGTGCGCTACCGCGCCAAGGCCCGCGATCTGAACCTGCCGATGCTGAACGCGCTCTCGGTTTCCAACGAGCACGGCATTCAGCACGTGGCCGAGATGGTGATGGAAGCCGGCAGCCGAAAGGTCGGAATGATCGGCCTCTCCTTCAAAGGCGGCACCGACGACCTCCGGGAGAGCCCGGCGGTCGGACTGGCGGAGCGCCTGTTCGGCAAGGGCTACGACCTCAAGATCTTCGATGCCAACGTCAACTACTCGAAACTGATGGGCTCCAACCTCGCCTACATCCAGCAGCACATCCCGCATCTCTCGGAACGCCTCACCGACGACCTGCGCGCGGTGGCCGAGCACGGCGACACCATCGTCATTACCCATTCCGATCTCGGCGGCGCCGGCTTCCCGGCGCTGCGTGCGGAACAGACGGTGATCGATCTCGTGCGCTTGCCTGCGGCGCAAGCTGCCGGCGGCCGCTACATCGGCCTCTGCTGGTAGCTGCGGCTCGTTCCCCCGCGTGCTAGGATCGCTGCGATGTTCGACAGTGGACCGAAGAAAGCGCGCAACAAATACGCGGTCGAGGTGGAGCTCGAGGACGGGCGGGTGAAGACCCTGTTCGTATTCGTGGCGCCGGGAAGCCGCGTGATCGACATGCTGAACGACGATCGGCAATTCATCCCGTTCGAGACCAGCGACGGCTCGATCATCATCTACAAGAAGAGCGCCATCCGGCGCGTCACCGAGCTATTCGCGGCCGAGCGACTGGCGACCCGTGATCCCTACGACATCATCGACGTCTCGGCGAAGGCGAGCGACAAGGAAGTGCACGACGCCTACCGCCGCGCCGTCGCTTCGGTCCATCCGGACCATATCCAATCCTTGGGCCTGCCGCAGGAATTCATCGAGCTCGCCACCAAGCGCGCCATGGCGATCAACGAGGCCTACGACAAGATCAAGCAGCAGCGTGGCCTCGGCAACCATGCTCAGAACGCGAGCAGCTAGGCCACCGTCTCCTCGCGCCATCCGCATTTCGCAAGTGCCGCGCGCATATGCTCCGGCACGGGTGCCTCGGCGCGGATCGGCGGCTTCTTCGGATAGAGCGGCACCACGACGGCGCGGGCGAGGAGATGCAGCGGATGCGGCTTCTCGCTGCGGTCGCCGTATTGTCGGTCGCCGAGAATCGGCGTGCCGAGGCTGGCGAGATGGACTCGGATCTGGTGGGTGCGGCCGGTTTTCGGCTTCGCCTCGATCCAGGCCAGCGCTTCGCCGGACGACCCGCCGCCGGTGCCGAGCACGCGATAGTCAGTGATCGCCGCCTGGCCCGCAGGATCGCCGATCATCTTCCAACCGCCGCGGTTCGTAAGCTTCTTGAGCGGCAGTTCGATGCGGCCTTCGGCTTGCGCCGGCACGCCAACGGTGACCGCCCAATAGGTCTTCTCGACCTTGCCTTCGGAGAACAACTTGCCCAATCGCGAGAGCCCCTTGCGCTGTCGTCCCAGTACCAGGCAGCCCGCGGTGTCGCGGTCGAGCCGATGGGCGAGAGCCGGCGGCTTCGGCAGGCCGAAACGCAACGCGTCGAGATATTGCTCGAGATTGGCACCACCACCGGGTCCGGCGTGCACCGGCAGGCCCGCGGGCTTGTCGATGATCAGCATCAGCGCGTCGCGATAGAGCAGGCGCGCTTGCAGTTCTTCCGGCTGCATGCGTCAGTCGATCGTGACGACGACGTGCCCGTTCATCCGGCCGGACTCGACCGCCTCATGTGCGGTGGCGATGTCGCGCAGCGGGAAGCGCGCGGCGACCGAATGAAGGAGCCTGCCGGCGCGGAGCCATTGGTCGAGCTCGGCGATCGCCCGGCGCCGCAGCTCCGCTGGCTGGTTGTAGACGATGAAGAAGCGGTAGCCGATGTTGCCCAGGATCGAGCTGCCGAAATTGACCGGAACCTCGCGCGCACCCGAGCCATAGACCGCGACCAGGCCATAATCCGCCAGCAAGGCCGGGAGCTTTGCTGCATTCGCGGCAAAATCGACCTCGATCACGCGATCGCAGCCGTGGCCGCCGGTCAACGCCTTCACGCCGGCCGCCAGATCCTCGGTCTTGTAGTTGAGCACGGCATCCGCCCCCGCGGCTTCAGCCCGCGCCGCCTTCTCCTCGGAGCTGACGGTGGCGATGACGCGCGCGCCCTTGAGCTTCGCCATCTGCACCGCGTAATGACCGACCGAGCCGGCGCCGCCCTGCACCAGCACCCATTGGTGCCCATCCGGCATCGGGCCGACTCCGCCGTCGGTCTCGATCGCCTGCCACGCGGTCAGCGCCGGGATCCCGAGACACGCGCCGGCTTCGAAATCGACATTGGATGGCAGCGGCACGGCCTGGGCCTCCGGCAGCGCAACATATTCTGCCGCGGTGCCGAACGCCCGCAGCCAGCGCGCATTCCAGAGCCAGACCCGCTCGCCGACCCGGCTCTGCGAGATGCCGGCGCCGACCGCCTCGATGACGCCGGCGCCGTCGCTATGCGGAATGATCCGCGGATAGTCGCTCGCGGCGCTGCTGGTGCCGAGCCGCATCTTCACGTCGCTGGGATTGACGCCGGAGACATGCACGCGCACCAGCACCTCGCCCGGCTCGGGCTCCGGCTTCGGCAGATCGCCGAACTTCAGCACCTCGCGCGCCGGTCCCAGCTTCTCGTAGTAGGCCGCGCGCATCGTGCCTCTCCCCCGAAAATGAAACCTGGAAAATGAAACGGGCGGCCACCCGAAGGCAGCCGCCCGCTCCGAACCGTTCCGGTCGGGCTTAGATCGCCTTCAGATTGACCGCCGCGGTCTTGCCGCGTTCGGTGGCGATGTCATAGCTGACCTTCTGGCCCTCGGCCAATCCGCTCAACCCCGCGCGCTCGACGGCAGTGACGTGCACGAAGACGTCGCTGGAGCCGTCGGAGGGACGGATGAAACCGTAGCCCTTCACGGAATTGAACCACTTCACAGTACCCTGAGCCATTGCGGCCTCCTTCAAGCTTGAACGATGGGCGCGCGTCCTTGCGCGCCCGGCACAACCTGGTTGGGAAGCTTGAAAGACCGCCGGCGGCGGATGAAGCGGCCGGGTCGCCAAGACAAGCCAAAGTCGATTGCGGTGGCATCTCTGCTGATTTCACCGCGCGAAGTCAAGCCGCCCGCGGCCGCATCGGATTGGGAACCGGCTGCGTAGAATCGAGGAAACCCAACTTGCATCAATCTGTTAACCGGGTGGAGACAGGCGCATGGCTCGGCCAATTGACGCGGCGGATTTGGTTAAATTAGTGTTTCAGTGCATGGCGCGGACGTGTCAGGGGTAGAGGGGAGATGTTCGGGAGCCTGCTGAAGCACGGATTGAAACAAGGGCGGGTCGACCTGATCGACCACCGCGGCCGGGAGACGTCCTACGGCTCGGGCACGCCCTGGGTGACCGTGAAACTCCACGATTCGAGCGTCGGCCGAGAACTCGCGCTCAATCCATGGCTGAAGGTCGGCGAGGCCTATATGGACGGCCGGCTCACCATCGAGAAGGGCTCGCTCTACGACCTGATCGAAATCGGTCTCGTCAATAATGGTCCGCTCACCGGGGTCTGGACCCAGAAGCTCAGCGACGTGGCGAACCGGCTGTTGCGCTGGTGGCATCAGACCAATCCGATCGGCCGGGCCCGGGAGAATGTCGCCCATCACTACGACCTCAGCCGCAAGCTGTTCTCCCTCTTCCTCGACGAGAGCATGCAGTATTCCTGCGCCTATTGGCCGAAGCTCAATATCAGCCTCGGCGAAGCGCAACAGGCGAAGATGCGCCACATTGCCTCCAAGCTGTTGCTCGAGCCCGGGCAGCTGGTGCTCGACATTGGCTGCGGCTGGGGCGCCCTCGGCATCTATCTCGCCAAGACCGCCGGCGTGAAGGTCATCGGCGTCACGCTCTCGAAGGAGCAGCTCCAGGTGGCGCAGGCCCGGGCCAAGGAGGCCGGGCTCGAGGGTCAAGTCGAGTTCCGCCTGCAGGACTATCGCGAGGTGCCGGAGAAGTTCGACCGCATCGTCTCTGTCGGCATGTTCGAGCACGTTGGCATCAAGCAATATCCGGAGTTCTTCCGGCAAGCCGAGAGGCTGCTGAAGCCCGCCGGCGCGATGCTGCTGCATGCGATCGGCCGGCGCGACGGGCCGGGCTACACCAACCCCTGGCTCCGCAAGTACATCTTCCCCGGCGGCTACAGTCCGGCGCTTTCCGAAGTGCTGCCCTGGATCGAGAAGACCGGCCTCTGGGTCACCGACATCGAGATCCTGCGCCTGCATTACGCCGAGACCCTGAGGGCCTGGCGCGCCAATTTCGAGAAGCACCGCGACGAGATCCGCAAGCTCTACGACGAACGCTTCTGCCGCATGTGGGAGTTCTATCTGATCGGCAGCGAGCTCTCCTTCCGCTACGACTACAACATGGTGTTCCAGATCCAGATGGCCCGCGGCATCAAGTCCGTGCCCATGACCAGGGACTACATGCTCGACTGGGAGCGCAAGGAAGCCGCGCGGGAGTTCCCGCAAGTGCCCTGGAAAAAGGGCCGGGCGGCGGAGTAGGTCAACTCCGCCACCGTCATGCCCGGGCTCCATTTTGGTCGTCACCCGCGGGCTCGACCTGCGGGTCTCTCTCCGAGTTCGCGCCTGCACGAGATGGCCGGGTCAAGCCCGGCCATGACGATGTTTGTTGAGTCGGAGCGTTGACGCCCTCTGTTAAAACGCCTCCGCTGGCAGCGCCATCAGCGTCGCCTTGCCGGCGGTCAGCACGGTGAAGAGGCTGTTGGTCTCCGGCAGGATGCGGGCCGTGAAGAAGCGGGCGGCGGCGAGTTTCGCGTCGTAGAACGTGGCTTCGTCGCCGCTCTTCTTCGTCAACGCGATCTCCGCCATGCGGCACCACATATAGGCGAGCGCGACCAGCGCGAAGAGCCGGAGATAGTCGGTGGCGGCGGCGCCGGCCTCCTCGGGGTCGGCAACGCCGGCCTGCGCGAGCCACGCGGTCGCCTGCTGCAGCTTGGCGAAGGCCTTCGCGGTCGGCAGCACGAACTCCGCCAGCTCCGGCTTCTCGCTCGCCGTCTCGATGAACTCCGATACCGGATGGAAGAAGCGGCGCGCCAGCCGGCCGAAGCCGGTGCCGAGCTTGCGGCCGACGAGGTCGAGCGCCTGGATGCCGTTGGTGCCTTCGTAGATCTGGGTGATGCGCGCGTCCCTGACCAGCTGCTCCATGCCCCATTGGCTGATATAGCCGTGCCCGCCGAAGACCTGCACGCCGAGATTGGCGGCATCGAAGCCGTGGTCGGTGAGGAACGCCTTCACGATCGGTGTCATCAGCGCCACCAGGTCGTCCGCCGCCTGGCGCCGCTCGGGGTCGGGGTGATGCGCGGCGATGTCGAGCTCCATCCCCATCCAGTAGGCGAGCGCCCGTGAGGCTTCGGTCAGCGCGCGGGTCCTCATCAGCATGCGCCGCACATCAGGATGCACGATGATCGGATCGGCGGGCCTCTCCGGGAACTTCGGCCCGGAGAGCGACCGCATCTGCAACCGGTCCTTGGCATAAGCGACCGCGCCTTGGTAGGCAGCCTCGGCGACGCCGAGACCCTGCATGCCGACCGCAAGCCGCGCGGTGTTCATCATGGTGAACATGGCCGACATGCCCTTGTGCGGCTTCCCCACCAGCCAGGCCTTGGCACCGTCGAAGTTGATGACGCAGGTCGAAGAGGCCTT
Source organism: Candidatus Cybelea sp. (assembly GCA_035542015.1). GTDB lineage: Bacteria > Pseudomonadota > Alphaproteobacteria > Dongiales > Dongiaceae > Dongia. The sequence continues at coordinate 24,240 of DATKMF010000094.1, read as the reverse complement.
GATCCCCATCTTCTTCTCGATCGAGCCGCAGGCGACCTTGTTGCGTGAGCCCGGATTGCCCTGCGCGTCGGGCAGGAATTTCGGGCAGACGAAAAGCGAGATGCCGCGGATGCCCGCCGGCGCGTCGGGCAAACGTGCCAGCACGAGGTGGATGATGTTCTCGGCCAGATCGTGCTCGCCGGCCGAGATGAAGATCTTGGTGCCGGTGAGACTCCACGACCCGTCGTCATTGGCGGCGGCTTGAGTCTTCACCAGGCCCAAGTCGGTGCCGCATTGCGGCTCGGTGAGGCACATCGTGCCGGACCAGATGCCGGAAACCAGCTTCGGCAGATAGAGCGCCTTCTGCTCCGCGCTGCCATGCGCATGGATCGCGTTGTAATTGCCGTTGGAGAGACCGGGATACATGCCGAAGGAGAGATTGGCCGAGCAGATCATCTCCTCGACCGCGAAGTTGATCAGCTTCGGCAGGCCTTGCCCGCCGTAGTCCGGATCGCAGGGCAGACCCGGCCAGCCGGCCTCGACGAATTTCGCATAAGCCTCCTTGAAGCCCTTCGGCGTGGTGACGGTGCCGTTCTCGAAATGGCAGCCTTCCTCGTCGCCGGAACGGTTGATCGGCTGCAGCTCCTCCTCGCAAAATTGACCGGCGGCTTCGAGGATCGCGTCGATCGTCTCCGGCGTCGCCTCGGCATAGGCGGGGATCGTGTTCGAGAGCGAGTCTGCCTTCAACAGCTCATAGAGCACGAACCTGATCTCGCGCAACGGCGCTTTATAGGCGGGCATGGCTAGTTCCTGAGCGGCTTGTTGGTGCTGAGCATGTGCTCCATGCGCGCGAGAGTAGGGCCGGTGCGCAGGAGCGCGAGGAACGCCTTCTTCTCCAGCTTCTGCACCTGGTCCTCGGTCATGACGGCGGTCATATCGGTGGCGCCGCCCGTCAGCACTTCTGCCAGTGCCTTGGAGACCGTCACGTCATGCGGCAGTGCTTTGCCTTGCAGGCGGAAGCCGTCGACGGCGAGCTGCAGCGCCGTGGCGCCGGTCGGGCCCGGAAGGCGTAGCTCCTTCGGCTCCGGCGGCTTGTAGCTGCTCGCGACCAGCTCCAAAGCGCGCTGCTTGGCGTCGTAGAGCAGTCGGTCGCGATTCATGGTGATGCCATCGGCGGGTCTGAGGAACTTCAGCTCCCGAGCCTCGGCCGCCGATTTCGCGACCTTGGCCAGCGAGATCGCCTCGAAAGCCGCGGCGACCGGGGGCATCGGGCCCTTAGGGTCCTTAGGCCCCGGTTGGTTCCGCAGCAGCAGCTCCTTGCATCCCCCCCAGCCCGGGATCAGGCCCACGCCGACTTCGACAAGTCCCATATAGGTCTCGGCATTGGCTTGCACCGCGGCGCAATGCAACAGGATCTCGCAACCTCCCCCCAAGGCCATGCCGCTCGGTGCGCCGACGACTGGGAAGGGCGCGAACTTCAGCGCCTTGTAGACCGCCTGGCCCTGGCCGATCAGGTCCTCGATCATCGGCCACATGGCGATGTTGGCGGCGAACAGGGCGAGGCCGATATTGGCGCCGACCGAGAAGTTGTCGCCCTCGTTGTGGATGACCAGGGCCTTCATCCTCTTGCCGACATGAGCCAGCGACTGCTTCAGCAGCGAAAGAATGTCGGGGTCGATGGAGTTCATCTTGCTATGGAACTCGAAGCAGGCGACGCCGTCGCCGATGTCCCAGAGGCTCGCCGAGCCGTTCTTCAGGATCGGCTTTCCGGCGCGCTTGATGTCGGCGAGCAGCAGCACGCCCTCGGCCCGCTTCACGGCATGATAGCCGCCATCGGTGTCGAGATATTGCAACATGCCGTTCTCGGTCCGGTAGAAGCCGCCCTTCTCCGCGGCGAGCTTCAGCAGGGCCGGCACCGACAGGTTCTCGGTCGCGAGCCGCTCCGCGAACCATGCGGCGCCGAGCTGGTCGATCATCTCGAACGGCCCGCGCTTCCAGTTGAAGCCGGTGCGCATGGCGAGATCGACGTTCACGACGTCGTCGGAAATCTCCGGCACCAGCGAGGCGGCGTAGCTCAGCAGCTTCGAGAGCACCGCCCAGGCATACTGGCCGCCCTTGTCCTTGTGGGTGACCAGAACCTTGAGCCCACCCTTGGCGGCATCGGCCGATTCCAGCCGCGCGCGCTGCGAGACATGGTAGTCGCCGGTCTTGAGATCGATCGATTCCTTGATCTTCTCAGCACCGTTCCGCTGCAGCCGGTAGAAGCCGCCCTTGCCCTTGCGGCCGGTATAGCCCTCGTCGATCATCTTCTGCATCAGCGGGAAGTCGCGGCGGACCTGATGATATGCGTCGCCCTTCGGCAGCGCCGCCTGCATCGAGGCGTCCACATGCGGCTGCAGGTCGAGGCCGACGAGGTCGAGCAAACCGAAGATGCCGGTCTTCGGCGCGCCGATCGGCCGGCCCATGATCGCATCCGCCTCCTCGACGGTGAGGCCGAGGTCGAGCGCGGTGTTGACCGCGGCCTGCATCCAGAAGACGCCGATCCGGTTGGCGACGAAGCCGGGCGTGTCCTTGGCGGCGACGATCGCCTTGCCCAGGCGCCGGTCGCCGAAATCGCTGATCGCCGCCACGGCTTCGGACCGGGTCTTCGCCCCGCCGACAACCTCGAGCAGCCGCATGTAGCGCGGCGGGTTGAAGAAATGGGTGATGCAGAAATCGCGCTGCAGACTCTCCGGCTCGTCCTTGACGAGGGTCGTGAGCGGAATCGTCGAGGTGTTCGAGGAGACGATCGAGCGCTTCTTCCGATGCGGCTCAATCTTGCGATAGAGCGCTTGCTTCACCTCCAGCTTCTCGATCACCGCCTCGACGATCCAGTCCACGTCTTTGAGCTTGTCTAGATCGTCCTCGACATTGCCCGGCGTGATCAGCTGGGCCGCTGCCTTCGACATCAGCGGCGCTGGATCGGCCTTCAGCAGCTTGTCGATGGCGCCCTTGGCGATGGCGCTCCGGTCCCCAGCAATCCCTTGGGCATCCTTGGGCACGATATCCAGCAGCAGCACCGGCACGCCGGCATTGGCGATCTGCGCCGCGATGCCGCTCCCCATCAACCCCGCGCCGACGACCGCGGCTTTCTGGATGGTCATGCGCGGCCTCCCCTCAGGCCGTCACCCGGGGCTGACAATGCAGGAAACATCACACCGCCTCCAGGATCGTCGCTATCCCTTGCCCGCCGCCGATGCATTGCGTGGAAAGCGCGAACTGCTTGCCCTCGCGCTTCAGCAGCGCCGCCGCCTTCCCGGTGATGCGCGCGCCCGTGGCGCCCAGCGGATGCCCCAGCGCTATCGCGCCGCCGTCGAGATTAACCTTGGCCGGATCAATCTTGAGATCGCGCATGCAGGCCAAAGCTTGCGAGGCGAAGGCCTCGTTCAATTCGATCACGTCCACCAGATCGATGGTGAGCCCGGCGCGCTTCAGTGCCTTCTGCGTGGCGGCGACCGGGCCGATGCCCATGATCTCCGGCGCGCAGCCGGCGACGGCGACGCTCTTCACCTTGGCGAGCGGCTTCAACCCATGTGCCTTGGCGTAGTCGGCGGAAGTGACGAGGCAGGCCGCGGCGCCGTCGGTCAGCGGTGACGAGGTGCCGGCGGTGACGACACCGTGCTCATCGAAGGCCGGCTTCAGCCCGGCCAGCGCCTCGAACGTGGTACCCTCGCGGATGCAGCCGTCGCTGACGACCGCTTCCTTGCCGTTCGGAATTGGCGCGATCTCGTCCTTGAGCTTGCCGGCCTGCCGTGCGACCGTCGCCTTGGCGTGGCTCTCGACCGCGAACGCCTCCTGTTCCGCACGCGAGATGCCGTATTTCCTGGCGACGTTCTCCGCCGTCATCCCCATCGAGATATAGGCTGCAGGCAGGCGTTCGTTGAGCACCGGGTTCGGCATCGGGTTGAAGCCCATCATCGGCACGCGGGTCATGCTCTCGACCCCGGCGCAGATGAAGGCGTCGCCGGCACCGATCGCGATGGCACCCGCCGCCGAATGGATTGCCTGCATCGAGGAGCCGCAGAACCGGTTGATGGTGGCGCCGGCGACCGAGATCGGCAGATCGGCAATCAGCCCGATCAGCCGCGCGACGTTCAAGCCCTGCTCGCCTTCGGGGAAGGCGCAGCCCAACAACAGGTCCTCGATCTCCTTTGGGTCGATGTCGGTCTTTGCTATCAGTGCTTTCACCACGGTCGCGGCGAGATCGTCCGGCCGAACCTTGGTGAGCTCGCCCTTATGGGCGAAATGGAACGGCGAGCGGACGTAGCCCGCGATCACGGCCTCTCTCATGCAGTCTTCTCCTTTGCGGCCGCTGCAGCCGCTTCGTCGACCAGGACCTTCTTCTGGATCTTGCCGACCGCCGTCTTTGGCAGCTCGGCGCGAAACTCGTAGTGGGTCGGCTTCTCGATCTTGGAGAGCCGGCTCATGAGGAAGGCATCGAGCTGCTCGGCGCTCAATGCGGCATCCGTCTTCAAGGCGACATAGGCCTTCACCGTCTGGCCGCGATAGGGATCGGGCACGCCGATCACGGCGCATTCCCGTACCGCCGGGTTCTGGTAGATCGCCTCTTCGATGAGGCGCGGATAGACCTTGAACCCGGAGGCGTTGATCATCTCCTTCAAACGGTCGGTGATGAAGACATAGCCGTCCTCGTCCATGTGGCCGATATCGCCGGTATGGAGCCTGCCGTCGATGATGACTTCCGCGGTCGCGTCCGGCCGTTTCCAGTAACCCATCATCACCTGGGGCCCGGAGAAGCAGATCTCCCCGGTCTCGCCCGGCTTCATGAGGGTCTTGCGGTCGTCGATCGAGACGATCTCGCAGACCGTGCCGGGGAGCGGGAGGCCGATCGAGCCCGGCTTCGAACCGAGCTCGACCGGATTGATGCAGCAGACCGGCGAGGTCTCGCTCAAGCCATAGCCTTCGAGCAGATGCGTGCCGGTCTTCCTCTGGAACGCCTTGGCCACTTCGAGCGGGAGCGGCGCGCCGCCCGAGATGCAGATCTTCAGCGAGGACAGATCGTAGTCTTCGACCTGCGGCGCATTGAGCAGCGCGTTGAACAGGGTCGGGACCCCGGCCATGGCGTTGGGATGCTTACGGGCGATCAGGCGCAGCAGCTTCAGTGGTTCGAAGCGCGGCTCCAGCAGCATACACGCACCGAACGCCAGGGCGAGGTTCATCACGCAGGTCATGGCGAAGGCATGGAACAGCGGCAACACGCCGACGATCTTGGTGTCCGGCCGGTCCATGACATGGAACCAGAGCCGGATTTGCTGGGCGTTGATGGTGACATTGGCATGGCTCAGCGCCGCTCCCTTGGGCACGCCGGTCGTGCCGCCGGTATATTGCAGCACGGCGACCGTGGTCTTGGGATCGATCAATGGCAGCTCGATCTTGCCGTCGTTGTCGAGCAGCGCCTTCAGCGTGATGCAGCGCCCGTCATGCGGCGCATGGGCGATCGACTTCCGCATCACGATCGGGAAGAGCAGGTTCTGCGGGAAGGGCAGCTGGTCCGCCATGGGGCAGACGATCACGTGCTTCAGCCGCGTCGTGCCCAGCATCGCGGTGATCTTCGGCAGCATCATCGCGAGGTCGAGCGTCACCATGAAATCGGCCTCGGAATCTTCGATCTGCCGCGCGATCTCCGGTTCGACGTAGAGCGGATTGAAGTTGACGACGACCCCGCCGGCCTTCAGGCCCGCATAGTAGAAGACGACGAACCACGGGCAGTTCGGCAGGAAGAGTCCGAGCTTCATGCCCGGCCGGAACCCGGCATCGATCAGCCCCTTGGCGGCGCGGTCCGAGAGTTGCTTCACCTCAGTGTAGGTGAAGCGCCTATCCTGGAAGTCGATGCAGTCGTTGTCGGGGTGCAGCCTGGCCGCATCTTCTAGGAGCGCGAAGACCGGCTTCGGCTCGAGCCGTGCACCCCAATCGATTTCGGGGGGATAGTGCTTCACCCAGGGATGCTGCGGCGCGGCGGCGTCCATGCCATCTCCAAAGCCGCCGCCAAAGGCGGCGTGCGCGAAGTCTCCCATTCTCGCGATTTGAAGGCAAACGAATGGTTAAAATGCCGCAGATGGGTTGTGGCGCCTATCCGCTGATCGTGGCATATGCTGAGCAGGGGGTTCCAGGGCGACGTGTGCTATGGCTTTCGAGGCCTTCTTCGCCAGCATCGTGACGATGGAGCTGCGCGCGATTGCCACGCACTGGGCGGCGGCACGGGGGTCGAAACGCATGCCGGCATGGGGCGACATCGATCCCGTGACGATCGGGCGCAATCTTCGCTACGTCTGGGCCTGGCGCTATGACGCGGCGCGCGAGAGCTTCATCGGGCGCCTCGCCGGCGAGGACATCGTCCGCGCCTTCGGCAAGTCGCCGCGCGGCAAGCCGATGCATGAATTCTTCACGCCGGAGACTTACGAGGCTTATCTGCCCTGGCATCTGCGCGTGATCGAGGAGCCCGCCTTCCTCTACGGCAGCGGCAGAGTCTATCACCGCGTCGGGCGCAACTTCACCGGCGAGCGGATCATGCTGCCTTTAGCCGAGAACGGCACCCGTGGCGACGGCATTCTCGGGGCCACATACTATCTCATGAATTCAGGCGCGACTGCCGCTGCGGAGCAGCCGGGTTCTTTCCCGGACAAGGTCGCGTTCTTCCCGCTTCTCGGCGGAGGCGCTGCTTGCGAGTCGTCGGGATGAGCTTCCAGGCGTTCCTGGACAGCATTCACGCCGCCGAACTTCGAGCCGTGGCGCTGCATTGGAACACCGCCCGCAGCAACCGAGCGATGCCGGCATGGCGCGACATCGATCCGGTCGCGATCGGGCCGCATCTGCGCTACGTTTGGGCGTGGAAATACGACGCCGCGCACGACACCTTCAGCGGGCGGCTGGCCGGCGAGGAGATCGACCGCGCGTTCGGCAAGTCCCTGCGGGGCGTGCCGATGACGGAATTCTTTTCCCCGGAAGCGTTCAGCGTCGCCTTCCCGCGCCACCGTCGCGTCGCCACCGAGCCCTGCTTCATGCACGGCGAGGGCCTGGTCTTCGTCCATGTGGGTCGGCTGTTGGTCGGCGAGCGGATCATCATGCCGCTGGCCGAGGACGGCGTGCACGGCGATGGCATCGTCGGCGCCACGATCTATCACGCCGGCGCCGCGCGTCCGGATGAGCGACCGTTCGGCCCCGACTACAGCACGGAACAAGTGGAGTTCTTCCCGATCGATATGCCCGAGGTCAGCGCCACTTCCGCGTGACGGTCTCGACCGCGGCAGTTACGAAGCGACGGGGCAGGAAGCGGATCGCCGCCGTCGCAAGATAGTTTCCCGGACCGACGATGTGGACCGTGCGATGCCCGAGCGCCTGCAGTGCCTCGCGGACGACGCGCCCGGGATCGTGCATGCTGAACCCGATCTCGTTGACGCCGGCACGCTCGAAGAACCGGGTGCGCGTGGCGCCGGGGCAAAGTGCCAGCACGTCGATCGGTTTGTCCGAGAGCTCCTCGGCCAGCGCCTCTGTGTAATGCAGCAGGAAGGCCTTCGAGGCGGCATAGGTTGCGAAGAACGGCATCGGCGTGAAGGCGGCGGCGCTGGAGACGTTGATGATCCCCGCGCGGCTCTGGCTCGTCTCCGCGCGTCGCAGCATGCCGGGGAGCAGCGCGCGGCAGATCTCGACCGGGGCCAGCGCGTTCACCAGCACCATCTCGGATTCGCGCTCGGCCGAGTTGTCGGTGACCTTGCCGAGCCGGCCGATGCCGGCATTGTTGACCACAAGATCGACCTCGGCGCTCTCGGCGGCGGAGATCACGCCCTGGCGACCCTCTTCGGTGGCGAGGTCGCCGGCCGCGATCCGCACCATGCGCTCCGGCGAGCCGAGCTCATGGGCAAGCCGGGTCAGCCGGTCCCGGTCGCGTCCGGCCAGGAGCAGCACCGTGGTCCGCGGCAGGCCGCGGGCGAAGGCCTCGCCGATGCCGCTGGATGCGCCGGTCACCAATGCGGAGCGAAATGCCATTTCGAGCTTCCCCTCTGGCTGCGAATCTTAGCCGCAGCGGGAGTTCGACGCCATGGTTTCAGGGTGATGCGGTTGCAATCGCCTCCGGTCTATGGCACGGGGTCAAGGGTCACCCTCCAGGAAGACGGGCGATTGAGCCCCAAGGAGATCCCATGAGCGACTTCCGCACCCTCGACGACGTTCCAGTCTCCGGCAAGCGCGCGATCGTGCGCCTCGATTTGAACGTGCCGATGAAGGACGGAAAGGTGACGGATTCGACCCGCATCGACCGTTCGGCGGCGACCTTGAAGGAACTGGTCTCGAAGGGCGCCAAGGTGATCGTGATGGCGCATTTCGGACGGCCCAAGGGCAAGCGCGCGCCGGAGTTCTCGCTGCGCCCGCTGGTCGACCCGCTGGCGAAGGCGCTGGGCCGCCCGGTCGCCTTCGCCGATGATTGCATCGGCGAGCCCGCCAAGCGCGCGGCAGCGGCGCTGAAGGATGGCGACGTGCTGCTCCTGGAGAATCTCCGCTTCCACGACGCCGAAGAGGCGAACGATCCTGCTTTCGCCAAGGCGCTCGCGTCCTTGGCCGATCTCTATGTCAACGACGCCTTCTCTTGCGCCCATCGTGCCCATGCCTCGACCGAAGGCCTCGCGCATCTCCTGCCCGCGGTTGCGGGAAGGCTGATGCAGGCGGAGCTCGATCATCTCGGCGCCGCGCTCGGGCACCCGCAGCGCCCGGTGATGGCGATCGTCGGCGGCGCCAAGGTCTCGACCAAGCTCGATCTCCTCGGCAATCTTGTCTCCAAGGTCGATCTTCTGGTGATCGGTGGCGGCATGGCGAACACCTTCCTCTTCGCCAACGGTAAGGAGGTCGGCAAGTCGCTGGCCGAGCGCGACATGGCGGAGACGGCGCGGGAGATCGTCGCCAAGGCCAAGGCGAAGGGCTGCCGCATCTTGCTCCCGGTGGACGCGGTCGTGGCGGCGGAGCTCAAGGCCGGCGTGCCGACGCGCACCGTCGCGATCGATGCGGTCCCTGCGGACCAGATGATTCTCGACATCGGGCCCAAGTCAGCGGCCGAGATCGCGGCGCTGCTGAAGACCTGCAAGACTCTGGTGTGGAACGGCCCGGTCGGCGCCTTCGAGACGCCGCCCTTCGACCAGGGCACGACCGCGGTCGCCAAGGAAGCCGCGGCGCTGACGCAAGGCAAGGCGCTGCTCTCGGTCGCCGGCGGCGGCGACACGGTCGCGGCTCTCGCCCATGCCGGCGTGGTCGATCGGTTCTCCTACGTCTCGACCGCCGGCGGCGCCTTCCTGGAATGGATGGAGGGGAAGGCGCTGCCCGGCGTCGCCGCACTGAAGCCCTGACGCCGTCGGCTTGAAGCCGTCGCCCGGCTTCGCCAGACTGGCGCAATGAGCGACGAGACCCACAAGGGCCCGACGGATTCCCGGCCGCAGAACTTCCAGCGGCAGGTCCCCGAGGGCGACAACCGCGAGCGGCTGGTCTGCGCCACGTGCGGCTTCATCAACTACGAGAACCCGAAGATCGTCGTCGGCTCCGTGGTGCATGACGGCGCCAAGATTCTGCTTTGCCGCCGCGCCATCAATCCCCGCAAGGGATTCTGGACCCTGCCCGCGGGGTTCCTGGAGCAGAACGAGACCACCATGGCCGGCGCCATGCGCGAGGCCTGGGAGGAGGCGCAGGCGAAGATCGAGATCGAGGCGCTGCTCGCGGTCTATTCGATCCCGCGTCTCTCTCAGGTGCAGCTGATTTATCGCGCGCGGCTCGCCGCACCGGAGATCGCACCGGGACCGGAGAGCGCCGAGGTCGGGCTCTTCCCATACGACGCGATTCCCTGGAGCGAGATCGCGTTTCCTTCGGTGCGCTGGGCCTTGGACCAGGATCGCGAGATCGGCGCGCGCAGAGACTTTCCGCCTTTCGTCAACCCGCCCGGTGAGCTCGGCAGCTTGAAGGAGCCGGGTGGACTCTAGGAATCAGCAGCAACAGCTATTGGTCGCCGGAGAATGCCATGCCCAAGATCGACGTCGTCGCGGTGCCGCAACGCAAAGGCACGGGCTATCCAGCGCCCTTCGACGCGCCTTGCGCCGACCGCATCCGCCGGCGTCTCGGCAATGCCGGTGGGCTCGCGGATTTCGGGGTCAATCTGATGCATCTGCCGCCGGGCAACTGGTCGAGCCAGCGCCACTGGCATAGCCACGAGGATGAGTTCGTCTACGTGCTCGAAGGCGAGCTGGTCCTGATCGAGGACGGCGGCGAGACGGTGCTCAGGGCCGGCGATTGCGCCGCCTTCCCGAAGAACACCGGCAACGGCCACCACATGATCAACCGGTCGCAGACGACGGCGCTCTATCTCGAGGTCGGCTCGCGTCACCCGGGCGACGTCACCACCTGCTCCGACGTCGACATGAAGAGTGCCAATGCCGACGGAAGGTTCGTGCACAAGGACGGAACGCCCTATCCCGGGCAGTAGCCTCGTCTCGCTAGTGTGGCCGCGGCTTGGTGCGCGCGGTCGGCTCCGCCTGGAGCGGATCCTCCGGCCAGAAGTGCTTGGGATATTGGCCGCGAAGATCGGCGCGCACCGCGGCGTAGCCGTTCTTCCAGAAGCTCGTGAGGTCGCGCGTCACCTGGACCGGCCGGCGCGCCGGCGAGAGGAGATGCAGCAGCAGGGGCACCTTGCCGCCGGCAATGCACGGCGTCTCCGCTGCGCCGAACATCTCCTGCAGCCTCACGCCAAGCACCGGCACCGGTTGGCTGTAGTCGATCGCGACGCGCGAACCGGATGGCACCTGGATGTGGGTGGGCGCCAGGGTATCGAGCGCTTTCGCCTGCCGCCAGTCGAGCTGCGTCCTCAGGGCCGTCATGAGATCGAGCCGCGCGAGATGCGCGCGCCGCGAGACGCCGTCGAGGAACGGCGTGAGCCAATCGTCGAGCGTCTCCAGCAATGCCGCATCGGAGAGGTCGGGCCACGCGCTCTCGCCGCCGTCGAGCCCGCGCAGAAAGCCGACGCGGGCGCGGAAGCCCTCGGCTTCCGGCGTCCAGGGCAGCGCCGCCACGCCCATCTGCCGGATGCCGTCAAGCATCGCCGCAGCGAGCGCTTCCTTCGGAGGCGCGGCGAGTGTGCGCTCGTCGAGCACCAGGGACCAGAGCCGTCGCTCGGTCTTCGCTTCGACGGCCTCGGCGCGCGGGTTCCAGGCGATGGACTCGACCATCTCGATCTCCGCGGCGAAGTCTTCCTCGATCTCGGCGAGCGTGAGTGGCGTGGCGAGGAAGATCCGCGCCTCGCGCCGGTCGCCGTCGAGCGTTGCCACGGCGAGGAACGGCTCGCGCGCCAGCGGATCCGTCTCGGCGAGCCGCGCTCCCTTGCCGCTCGAGAGCCGGTATTGCCCCGGGCCGCCGCGCTGCTGCGCGATGCGGTCGGGATAGGCGAGGGCGACAACGCTGCCGGCGGCCGCGCGGTCGCGGACCCCGGCGGCGGGAATGCCGAGCTGCTTGCGCCACGCTTCCGCGGCACGCCGCACCCGATCGCGCGCGGAGCGATCGAAGCTGCCGGTCCCGCCCTCCAGCAAGTCCAGCCGACTGCGGAGATCGGCATCCCCGGCGCGCGCCTTGATGGGATCGCGCTCCGAGAGGAGCGCTGCGAGATCGCAGGCGAGCGCGCCTTGACCGCGCGTCTTTGCGATCAGCATCATATGCGCGAGCCGCGGATGGGTGCCGAGCTCCGCCATCGCCTTGCCATGCGCCGTGGCGCGATGACGACCGTCGAGCGCTTCCAGCCGATGCAGCAGATCACGCGCCTGGGCGAATGCCGCTTCCGGCGGCGGGTCGAGCAGTGCCAGCTCTGCCACGTCGGTCGTGCCCCACAGCCCCAGCTCCAGTGCGAAGGGCGCCAGGTCGGCGGAGAGGATTTCCGGCGGATCGAAGGCGGCAAGCGCGCGTTCCGAGGCTTCGCTCCAGAGCCGATAGCAGAGGCCCGGCGCCGTGCGTCCGGCGCGGCCGCGGCGCTGATCGGCGGCGGCGAGCGAGACTCGGCCGGTCTCCAGGCGCGTCATCCCGGTCGCCGGATCGAAATGCGGGAGGCGCTTCAGTCCGCTATCGACCACGATGCGGATGCCGTCGATGGTGAGCGACGTCTCCGCGATCGAGGTCGCAAGCACGATCTTGCGCCGACCGAACGCATCCGGGCGCAGCGCCAGATCCTGCTCCTCCAGCGGCAGGTCGCCATGCAGCAGCAGGACCGCATATGCATCCGTTGCAAGCCGCTCTTCGAGCGCGGCGCGAACGCGGCGCAGCTCGGCGAGGCCAGGCAGAAAGGCGAGCACGTCGCCTGGTTCTTCGGCGATCGCCTGCAGGATCGCGCGCGCGACGCGGTCCTCGGCGCGCTCATGGCTGCGCAAGGCGGGCGCATCGCCGAGATGTCTGGTGGCGACCGGGAAGCTCCGGCCCTCGCTTGTCACCGAGCGTGCCCCTGGCATCAGCGACGCGACCCGCACCGTGTCCAGTGTCGCAGACATGACGATCAGCCTGAGATCCGGCCGGATTGCCGCTTGCGCCTCTAATGCGAGGGCAAGTGCCAAATCGCCGTCGAGCGAGCGTTCGTGGAACTCGTCGAACAGGATGGCGGCGACGCCGCCGAGCCCCGGGTCACCCTGCAGCTGGCGCAGGAAGAGCCCCGTCGTCACGCATTCGATCCGCGTCCTCGACCCCACCCGCCGGTCGAGCCGAATCCGGTAGCCGACGGTCTCACCGACCGCCTCGCCCGCGAGGTCGGCCATCCGCCCGGCCGCCGCCCGGGCGGCCAAACGGCGAGGCTGGAGCAGGATGATCCGCCCACCGCCGGTCCAGGAACATGACAACAGCGCAGGCGGGACCCGCGTCGTCTTGCCGGCACCGGGGGGCGCGGACAGGATCAGATTGGGGCTGGCCTCGGTGGCGGCGACCAGGTCAGGAAGAACCGCGTCGATTGGAAAAATGTCCATGGTCAATCGTTTAGATGATCACGCATGCGGTGGCCCGGCCGGCTCCGCCTGCGACCGAATGCCATGCTGCTCTGCAGGATTTTGTAAGGAGTCTGTCAGGCATAACGGCTAGCTTACAGGAACATTCCAGCGCGACGCGGCTAGTGCCCGACGTGCTAGGGTGTGAAGTACGGTGCGGGGCGCACCGACGGGGGCAGCCAGTGATGAGAGAGACCAACCATGCGGCTCCTGTTGGTGGAAGACAACGACCGTCTGTCTGAATTTCTGGAAAAAGCACTGCACGATAGCGGCTTTACCGTGGACCGATGTGCCACGGTGGCCGATGCCGATGCTGCGCTCTGCGGTGTCAAGTTCGACGCCACGATCATGGATCTCGGCCTCCCGGATGGCGACGGCCTCGGCCTGGTCAAGTCGATGCGGGGCCGCGGCGACCAGACGCCGGTCCTGGTCTTGACCGCGCGCGACGGTCTCAGCGATCGGGTCGCCGGCCTCAACGGCGGCGCGGACGATTACATGGTGAAGCCCTTCGCCATGGAGGAACTGATCGCGCGCGTGAAGGCGCTGCTGCGCCGCCCCGGCGCCGCCCTCGGCGTCGAATTGACCCTCGGCAATGTGGCTCTCGACACGACCGGCCCCAACGTGGCCGTCTCCGGACGCCCGGTCTCCCTCACCCGGCGCGAGGTGACACTGCTCGAAATCTTGCTGCGGCGACCCGGCAAGGTGGTCAGCCGCCAGGCGATCGAGGACGGTCTCTACGGCTTCAACGACGATGTCGGCTCCAATGCGCTTGAAGTGCTGGTCTCGCGCTTGCGCAAGAAGCTGATCTCGTTCGGCGCCGACATTCAGCTCCACACGGTGCGCGGCGTCGGCTACATGGCGATGGACCGCGGGTGAGGACGCTCCAAGGCGAGCGGCCCGTCGCCGGCCCAACGACGACGGGCGGATCGCTATCGCTTCCGCTCGAAGGGAGGGCGGCGACCAAACGTCGCGATCGAGCCTCCCTGCAGAGCCGGCTCATCGTCAGGCTCTGCACCGTGTTCGTGGTCTTCTTCCTCGCCGCCGGCCTAGCCGTGTTTCTGATCTATCACACGACCTCGTCCGAGATCCCGTTCGACATACTCGCCGACGACCTCAAGGAGCTCAAGGCCGCGCTGACGGTCGATGCCGGCGGTGCGGTGAGCGTGGATGCAACCAAGCTCTCGCCTGGTGCCGGGTACCTCGTCCGCGACACCGGCGGTGCGGTGCGGGCGACCGGCGGCCATCATCCTGAGGACATCGGCGCGACCGAGACCCCGGCCGAAGGCGAGGTGATGCAGACCTGCCGCCTCGTCCCCGACAAGCAGAAGGAGACCCGCCCGCACTATCGGCAATGCAGCCTCTCCGAACTGCTCCATGTCGGTGGCGATGCGCTCGTGCTGCAGGTGACGCGCAAGGTCTCGGCGTCGAAGACCGCGATCGACGCACTGATCTATGAATGGCTGGGCGAGTACCTGCCGGTCACGGTGCCGATGCTGCTGGCATTGATCGCGGCGCTGGTGGTGACGCTGCATGCCGCGCTGCGGCCGCTCGACCGCCTGATGCGCTATGCGCGCGCCATCGGCCCGGCCCAGAGCGGCGTGCGCCTGCCGACCGACGATCTGCCGACCGAGCTGCTGGCGCCGGTCGAGGCCGTCAATGGCGCGCTCGAGCGCCTCGACCGCGGCTTCCAGGCGCAGCGCGACTTTCTCGCCGACGCGGCCCATGAGCTTCGGACTCCGCTGGCGATCCTGGCCGCCCATCTCGACAGCATGCAGGATCCGGCACGCACGCAGGCTCTCCGCGCCGATGTCGAGCGCATGACACGGCTGGTGAACCAGCTTCTGATGGTGGCGCAGCTCGAAGCCTTGACCATCCTCCCCGAGGACATGGCCGATCTCTCCGCGCTCGCATCGGAGCTCGGCGGGCTGATGGCGCCGCTTGCCGTGAAATCCGGCCGTAGCCTCGCGGTGCTGAATGCCGATCACCCGGTGCTGGTGCGCGGCAACCGCGACGCGATCTACCAGGCGCTCCGGAACCTGGTCGAGAATGCGCTGAAGTTCACGCCGCCGGAGACCGAGGTCGAGATCGAGGTCGAGCGCAGCGGGAGTGTCTCGGTCTCCGACCGCGGCCCGGGCATCCCGGAAGCGCAGCGCGCGCTGCTGTTCCGCCGGTTCTGGCGCGCCGACCGCCGGCAGTCGGGCGGGGCCGGCCTCGGCCTTGCCATTGCCTTCCGGATCGCCGCAGCCCATGCTGGCGAACTCCTGGTGGGCGACAATCCGGGCGGCGGTGCCCGCTTCACTCTCCGCATCCCCTTGGTGGGCTGACGTCTGACTTGACTTACCGCAGTGGGGCGCGGGACAAAAGTGCGGGGACGGTCTGGCGGTATGAATGGGGGCGCCGGTCGATGTCGCGCGGGACGACGCGACCCAGGCGGGCGATCCGATGGACCAGCGCGAGCAGATCCGATCCAAGATCGTCCTCTCCGGGCACGACTATTGGCAGTCCAAGCGCCAAGGGCGACGGATGCCGTCGCGCGCCGATCTCGACCCGCCGCTCGAAGTGCCACAGCTCGTGCCGAGCATCATCCTGCTTGACGTGTTGCGCGAGCCGCTCGACTTCCGCTACCGCCTGATTGGAACCAAGGTGCGCGGCTATTTGATGCGGGACTTGACCGGCCGCCGCATGTCGGAGATCGATTTCCAGCGCCCTCCGAGCACCATCTGGTCGCATCAGGAATGGGTGGTGGAAAACCGGGAGCCGCGCTTCATGCAGCCGCCCTATGTCGGCCCACATCGCGACTTCATGTTCATCGACGCAGTGATCCTGCCGCTCGGGGCCGATCCTGCTACGGTCGACATGCTGATGGTGTTCGTCGATTTCGCGACCCGTCGGTGATGTGCTAGAACCCCCCTATGCGAGCCATTGTAAAGCGCACAGGGCAGATGGTCGGAAGAAGGCCGGGGACTCTGCTTGGTCTCGTGCTGTTGCTGGCCGTCGGTCTCCAGGGCTGCGGCTGGCAGCCGCTCTATGCGCGACCGTCCGCCGATCCGGCCTCGGGCGGCGTCGGCGCCAAGTTGGCACGGATCTCGATCGATCCCGTGAGGACGGGAACGACCTCCGATCCCCTCACCGGTAGTCCGGCGGCGGTCTACGATTCCCGGACGGCCCAGCTGGTGCAGAACTATCTCAAGGATGCGCTCAACCCCTACGGTCCCCCAAGTCCCGCCGACTATCATCTGGCGATCGCACTGCGGCAGGATATTCGCGCCACGATTTCCCAAGGCAACGGCAATACCACCCGCGAAGAGCTGGTGATGAGAGCGGCCTACAAGCTCACCGACCAAAAGGGCACCGTCGTGCTCGACGATCACGCATCGGCGACGACCAGCTACGACGTGCTGCTGGAGCCGTTCAGCGATCTCACCTCCCGGCGCGACGCGCTCGACCGGACTGCCCAGCAGCTCGCCGCGGCGATCCAGACCCGCCTCGCTGTCTTCGCCGAGAACCTGCCCTAGAGGGACTGGAGCGAGACGGCGCCCTTGGGCGTCGTCGTGACGATTTGGCAATTGAGCTCGGCATCGTCGGAGCGGACCTGCAGCGCGCCCATGCCGCCGCCGAGATGCACGAGGAGCAGCGGCATCGCCTCCTCGAGCCAGACCAGCCGCGCGGTGAAGGCGGGCAAGGTCAGCTCGGTCGAGATCTGTAGCCCCGCATGGTTGAAGACCGCGAGCGTCACCCGTGCGCTCTTGCGATAGGCGAGCCGTCCGGAAGCGTTGACGACCACGATGCCGGTCTTGATCCCGTGATCGCAGCGCACGCGACCCAGCGCCCGGGTGCGGCCGATCACCCCGAGATCGTCGCTGAGCCAATGCGGGCAACCGGGCACCACGGTACCGAGATTGCGCCAACAGGACTGCAGCTCGGTCAGATCCTGGTCGCCGGTCTGCCGGTTCCGCACCAGCAGGTCAGCCCTCGATTTCATGCCCTTGAAGCGGAGCTTCGCTTTCAGCCAGTCGGTGGCGACCAGCGCGAGCTTCGCCTGCGCCTTCGCGCCATCGCCCACCCGGTCCGCGAGGTCGAGTGGAAACAACGGTCCTGGTGCATCCTTGGTGTGACGCAGCGTCCCGAGATGCCGTCCCCGCCCGTCGAAATAGTCGATCCGGTAGTCGCGCAGTCGCGGATTGGCGGCATCCGCATCGAAGCCGAAGGCGAGTTCGTCGCCCTCGGCGAGCAGCGGCACGGGATGGGGCTCCAACACGAAGCCGTCGCGCTCCAGGCGCCGGTAGCGCGCCAGATCCTCGGCCTCGGCTGCGAAGCTGCCGCGGTCCGCAGCCTGACAAGCCTCCACGCGGTCTCCGGCGATGCTGCCGCCGTGCGGACCGTTAACCGCGCCCGCGCTCTCCATCGCGAACCAATGGGAGGTGCCGAATCCCCGAGACGTCCAGCCGAGAAACCGATCATCGGCAACACCGTTGCGCCGGATCAGGGACTGGCCGACGTAGTGCGTCTCGTCGCTCGCCGCCTTCTCGCTCTTGCCGTCGACGACGGTCTCGATCGCGCTGCCTGATGTTGCCGGCGGTTCAGTGTTCGGCAAGGTAAGCGCGACTTCTCCCTCGCGCACCCGCCAGGCCGGCAGGCGGAACTCGATCTCCTGATCGATGTCGGAGCCGAGGGCATCCGAGCTGGGCAGCGTGGTGAGCGAATCCTTCCAGAACACGTCGGCGCAAAGCGGGAGGCGGGTATGTCGCTCTCGCGTCAGCACTGGATGCTCGACGACGACCGCGAGCAACGCCGGATGCAGGCGCTTGGGGAAAAGCTCTTCGAGGCGGATCACATGCGACTGGTTGGGCGGTAGGATGCGCCAGCTCCGCTTTACCTCCGGCCCATGATAGGCGTCGATGCGGAATTGCAGCGGCCCGAAGACAGCGTCGTAGTGATTGAAGAGGAATGCCTCCATCTCCGCGACGCCCGCCGGCGCGCTGACAAAGCCGCCACACGATTCGAAACCTTCCCCGATCCAGAAGACCGGCCGGTGGGCATGGGCGCCCGACATCAGGCGCAACAGCTGCCGATAGCGCCGTGGCAGGTCGATTCCGGCGGCGACCGACGCGTCGAAGCCGCGCCAATCCACATCCTCCGGATGCGGCGCGCCGTTCTCCATCTCGGCGAGCTCGTTCGACGCCCAGACGCAGTCGATGCCGGTGAACGCCGCCTTGGCGCTCTCGAAGGCGGTGCGGTCCGCATGCAGCAGCACGCGCTTGGCGCCGAGCTCCTTGAGGAATCCGAGCACCCGCGCGGCCGGACTCGCAACCCGCGTCGTCGCGGCCTTGGCCGTGCCGGACGGTGGTGCCGATCGCTCCCAGACCTTGGAAAAAAGCTTCAGCATCCTTGCGCTCTCGCGAGCGCGGTCACGGCGCCGGCTTGAAGCGGTATTCGACGACGTGGCGGTAGGTCTCGCCGGGCCGGAGCGTTGCCTGCGGGAAATGCCGGCGGTGAATCGCATCCGGGAAGCGTTGGGTTTCGAGGCAGAGGCCGGCATGCGCAAAGTGACGCTGACCGGCAACGCCCGGCGCCCCGGACGAGAGCACGGCGCCGGTATAGAGCTGCAGGCCCGGCTCGCTGGTCGCGACTTCGAGCGTCAGGTCCTCGGTCGGCGAGATGACGCGCGCCGCGACGTCTCCGCTGCTGCCGAGAGGCGCCAGGTTATCGAGCACAAAATTGATGTCGTAGTTGAAGAGCCGCCCGGCTTGCATCAGGCGGATCGGCCGCAGGCTGCGAAAGTCGTAGGCCGTACCGGCGACGGTGATGATCTCGCCCGTCGGAATCAACGCGGCGTCGAGCGGTGTGTAGAACTCCGCCGCGATCTGCAGCTTGTGGTCCCAGATCTCCACATTCTCAGCCAGAGTGAAATACGAGTGGTTGACCAGGTTGACCAGGGTCGGTGCGTCGGTGGTCGCCTGCATCTCGATGCGAATGGTCGCCGGTTCCAGCAGGCGATAGGTGCAGAGCGCCTCGACCGTACCGGGATAATTCTCTTCGCCGTCCGGCGAAATCAACCGCAGCACCACGGAATCATTCTGCGACTCGACCACGTCCCAGAGCCGGTGTGCAAAGCCGCGCATGCCGCCGTGCAGGTGGGTGCGGCCGTTCTCATTGAGCGCAAGCTGATAAGACTTGCCGTCGAGGGAGAACCGGCCGTTGGCGATGCGGTTGGCGACCCGGCCGCAGGTTGCGCCCGCCGAGCCGTGGCTGTTGCGATAGCCTTCCAGCGTCTCGTAGCCGATCACCACCCGTCGGTTCCGCCCGCCGCGGAGCGGTACCGTCAAGTCGCGCAGTGCGGCGCCGAAGCCGATGATCGAGGCCTCCGCACCCGCCGCGGACTTCAGGCGCACTTCCTGGACTGGCTTTCCCTCGACTTCGCCGAACAGCGTCATCGTCAAAGCGACCTCCTGCGGACCTCTGGATTGGCGGGGGAGTGTCGCCTAATCGTCGTTCGGCTTCCAGTTGGTTCGATGGGCTATCGGTGGCTATGCCGGCCGCCCTTGCGCTCCGACTTCTCGCCGGCATTCGCAATTTTGGCCGCACGGATCGTTGCGTCCGGCCCAGATTCTCTGCGGCTCGGCCCGCTTCAAATGGGAGCACAGCATCCCGGCGCTCGGGGAGCTGCGTTACCCCGTCGCTTGCCGTCCCTTCTTGCCGGATTGCGTCCCCAATGGGCTTTGCCCTTTGTTGAGTTCCTGATACGTTCCAAGCAGAAACCGCTTTGAGGCTGGAAATGGCGCGTCGCTCCGGAACCGCAGACTTGCCGCTCCATGGCGGGCGCGTGCCGCAATGGCTCGCGGAGCGCATGGCCAGGCTCGGCGCCGTCATGGCTGAAGCGATCGTGCATCATTACGGGCGTGCGGAGCTGTTGCGCCGGCTCGCCGATCCTTTCTGGTTTCAGTCCTTCGGCGCGGTCATGGGGATGGACTGGCATTCCTCCGGCATCACCACCAGCGTGATCGGCGCCCTGAAGCGCGGCCTGGCCCCGCTTGAGCGAGAGCTTGGTGTTCATGTCTGCGGCGGCCGCGGGCGGCATTCCCGCACCACCCCGCAGGAGCTTTTCAGAATCGGAGAGCAATTGAGGCTCGACGGCAATGCTCTCGTGCGGACCAGCCGTCTCGTTGCCAAGGTCGACAGCGCCGCCGTGCAGGATGGATTCGATCTCTATCTCCACGGCTTCGTCCTGGCCGATGACGGTCAATGGATCGTCGTGCAGCAGGGCATGAATGGCGCACGCGGGGTCGCGCGGCGCTATCACTGGTCTTCGGAAGGTTTGCAGAGTTTCGTGGATGATCCGCACGCGGCGAATCCACGGGCAGGACCAGGGAACCATCGTCAATCTCGCCGACCGCCGGGCCGCCGCTTCGCGGACGGCGCAGCTCGACCTGCTGGCGAGACTCGGCCCCGACGGAATCGCCGGCGCGCTTGCGACGCTGAGCCCCTACGAAAGACCGGCGCGCCAGCCGGAGCTGCCGCACCTCATCATGCCGATGCACCACGACGTGCGCCGGGAGAACGTCATCAGCCGCCGCCTGCACGCGACCTTGGCCGCCGCGGCCGACCGCGGTCCGCAGGATTTCCCCGAGCTTCTGCTGACGCCCGGCGTTGGTGCGCGGACCGTGGAGGCGCTGGCCCTGGTCGCGGAGGTGGTGCACGGCGCGCCGTGCCGCTTCGCCGATCCCGCGCGATTCTCGCTGGCCCACGGCGGCAAGGACCGGCATCCCTACCCCGTGCCGATCAAGGTCTACGACGAGACGATCCGGCTCCTGAAATCCGCCGTCGCGAAGGCAAAGCTCGGTCGCACGGAAACATTGGACGCCCTGAAGCGCCTCGACGATCAGGCCCGTCGCCTTGAAGGCCTGGTAAGCGGTCCCAGCGCCGCTGCGCATATCGCCCGCGAGCGCGCCTGGTCCGTCGAATATGGCGGACGCAGCGTCTTCGGTTGGGAAGAAGAGGTCGCCCTGTCCGGGCCGGACAAAACCGGAAATGGTGCCGTAGGAGGGATTTGAACCCCCGACCGCCCGCTTACGAAGCGGATGTCACCAGCCCTCTGGTAACCGTCACGGCCCGCTGCTTCCCGCGATCCTCTTGAAACTTAGCGATTTTTCGGACCAAATATTCCCTCGCCTATATACGCTTTTAGCCTCGGTGTCGGCCGCTCGGCTGGGCGCCTCGAACGCAAGATCGGCGAGATCACGCTCGCCTATCTGTCAATCAGTACACTTATTGCATGCCGAGACACAGGAAAGCAGCGGGCGGACTTCCTGACCTTCATCAAGGTGGAGCCGACGCGGGGGCCATGGTTGACCCAGCGCAATATTCTCCGCGCCTGCCGCTGGTATCGTGCGCAACAGCATCCTTGGTCGAAGTGCGGAGCAAAGCAATGTCGCAGCACAGGCATGAACTCGGCCGGCGGGCCCTCATCATCGACGATGAGCTGAACGACGACAGCGCAGCTGGGCGCGCCCTGCGGACCCTCATCGACGAATTGCGGAACAAACGGGTGGAGATGATCGCCGCGCCTTCCGCCGCCGACGGCCGGGCGGTGTTCGGATCGGATGCCGCCATCCAATGCGTCCTCCTGGACTGGGACCTGAAGGACGGCACCGACCACGCGTCCGCCGCCGCCCTGCTGCGCGACATCCGCGCGCGCAACGCAACGGTGCCCATCTTCCTGCTGGCCGACCGCAGCGCGGCCTCCACCATCCCGGCCACGTCGATGCAGGAGGCGGACGATTTCATCTGGTTGCTTGAGGACACGCCCGATTTCATCGCCGGTCGGGTGCTGGCCGCGATGAACCGCTACCGCGAGCGACTCTTGCCGCCGATGTTCCGCGCGCTGGTTCGCTTCGCTTCCGTGCACGAATATTCCTGGCACACGCCGGGCCATGCCGGCGGCACCGCCTTCCTGAAATCCCCGGCCGGCCGCGCTTTCTTCGAATTCTTCGGCGAAAGCCTGCTGCGCTCGGATCTCTCCATCTCGGTGGGCGAGCTGGGCTCGCTGCTCGATCATTCCGGCCCGATCGGCGAGGGCGAGCGCTACGCCGCGCGCGTCTTCGGCGCACACCGCAGCTACACCGTCACCAACGGCACCTCAACCTCCAACCGCGTCGTCCTGATGGCGAGCGTCACGCGCAACCAGGTAGCGCTCTGCGATCGCAACTGCCACAAGTCGATCGAGCATTCGATGACGCTCTCCGGCGCCATCCCGACCTATCTCATGCCGTCGCGCAATCACTACGGCATCATCGGGCCGATCCCCCCGGAGCGCCTCACCGAGGCCGCGATCAAGCGCGGGATCCGCGAGAACGCGCTGGTGACGGATGAGGTCGATCCGACTCCAGTCCACGCCGTCATCACCAACTCGACCTATGACGGGCTGTGCTACAACGTGAGCCGGGTCGAGGAGTTGCTCGGCGCCAGCGTGGATCGGCTGCATTTCGACGAGGCGTGGTACGGCTATGCCCGGTTCAACCCGCTCTATCGCGACCGCTTCGCGATGCACGGCGACCCAAAGGCCCACAGTGCTGACCGACCGACGGTGTTCGCGACCCAGTCCACGCACAAGCTGCTGGCCGCCCTGTCCCAGGCCTCCTTCATCCATGTGCGCGATGGGCGCCGGCCGATCGAGCACGGGCGCTTCAACGAGGCCTTCATGATGCATGCCTCGACCTCGCCGCAATACGCCATCATCGCCTCGAACGACGTGAGCGCCGCCATGATGGATGGCAGCGGCGGCGAGAGTCTGACCACGGAGTCGATCCGAGAGGCGGTCGCGTTCCGCCAGATGGTCGCACGCATGAATGCCGAGTTCGCCGCCAAGCGGGACTGGTTCTTCGACGTCTGGCAGCCCGCGACGGTCAATGACCCGAACTGCGCGAAAACCATCGCTTTCCACGAGGCGCCGGCGGAGCTGCTGGTGCACGATCCGGAGTGCTGGGTGCTTCACCCGGGGGACGACTGGCACGGCTTCGCCGGACTCGAAGACGGCTATTGCATGCTGGACCCGATCAAGGTGTCGCTGCTGACCCCGGGCCTCTCGAAGACCGGCGCGCTGGAGAGCTGGGGCATTCCCGCCAGCATCCTCACGCTCTATCTCGACCAGCAAGGCATCGTGGTGGAGAAGACGACCAACTTCACCGTGCTGATCCTATTCTCCCTCGGCATCACCAAGGGGAAGTGGGGGACGCTGGTCAACGCCATGCTGGATTTCAAACGCGACTTCGATGCCAACGCGCCGCTGGAGCAGGTGCTGCCTGACCTGCTTCAGGCACATCCAGAGCGCTATCGAGGTCTTGGGCTGAAGGACCTCGCGCAGTCGATGTTCGAGAGCATCCGCACGCTGCGGAGCACCGCCTTGATGGCGGAGGCCTACTCGACCTTGCCGACTGCGGCGCTCAGTCCGATACAGACCTACGAACGCCTGGTGCGGGGTGATATCGAGCAGTTGACGCTCGACGAGATGGCAGGGCGCATCGTGGCGACTGGCATAGTTCCCTATCCGCCTGGTATCCCGCTGATGATGCCCGGCGAGGCCGCCGGCTCGGCCGACGGTCCGGTGCTCGGTTACCTGAAGGCGCTCGAAGCCTTCGATCGGCAATTCCCCGGCTTCACCCATGATACCCATGGGATCGAAGTGACCGACGGCACTTATCAGGCCTACTGTCTGAAGCAATAGCGGCGTGCCGCTTAACAGCGTCCGGGTGGATGTGACGCGGCGTGTCAAACGGGCGCCATCGCTTCGGCGCGATGGCGCTTGACGCAGATCGGCTCAGCGGATGTCCCGAGCTCGCGAAACGCAGCTGGGCGGCAGTCGATGCGGAATTTTGATTTACCGCAATGCATCCGCGACGGTGATTCACCTAAATTGAATAGCTGTCGCGGATTCCCGGAGTAGCCGGTTCCGACGAGACCGGAGAAGGAGTCTTCAAATGGTCGATACTGCTGGTAAGCCGGGTCTGATGGCGAGCGGCACAACCCCCGTTACAGCCAAGTCAGACGACAAGAGAAAGCTGGGCTTGTTTCTGCTGAGCGGCGTCGTCGTCGGTTCGATGATCGGCGGCGGCTCGTTCAACCTGCCGGCGAACATGTCCGGTCATGCCGGGCTGGGCGCGATCATCATCGCCTGGATCATTACCCTGGCGGGCATGTTCGTGCTCGCCAACGCGTTCCGCACCCTGGC
>DATKMF010000093.1:0-51210 GCA_035542015.1 Candidatus Cybelea sp. | reverse complement strand
GAATTGGTCAGGAGGCAGCCCCGCGGGTTGGCGGGGTCGCTCATCCGGGCGACGATCGCCTCCAGCATCAACCGGATGCCCTTGCCGACGTCGGCTTCCGCGAGATGCCGGAACGGCGCCGCCCCGTACTTCTCGACGTAGCGGTCGAGCGCCGCGATGAACAGGCCCTCCTTGTCGCCGAAGGCGTTGTAGAGACTGCCGCGGCCGAGGCCGGTCGCCGCTTCCAGGTCCAGGATGCTCACCACCTCATAGCCCTGCCGCCAGAACACCTCGCCGGCCTTGGCCAATACCTTTTCGTCATCGAACTCTTTGGGCCGGGCCATGCATCTCGTCCTTCCCACGGATTTTTGAACGCTTATCACAGAATCATTCTTGACTGGTCGTTATAAAATGGGTCCTGATGCCGCACCGCAACACTCACCCACGGGAGCGAACATGTCCCTGCAAGCGAAGCTTTCGGCCTTCAAGGCCCAGTTCCAGTCCGGCCAGCCGCCCTTCGAGGCGGTGCCGCCCGCAGTCCACGCCACGATGCAGCGCGCGGTCGACGAGCTCGCCGCCTCCGGCGCCAGGGAGCGCGTCAAGCGCAGCGGCCAGGCGCCGGACTTCATGCTCGAGGACAGCAACGGGGCCATGGTCCGGCTGGCCGACCTGCTGGCGCAGGGCACTGCGGTGCTCAGCTTCTATCGCGGCGTCTGGTGCCCTTACTGCAACCTCGATCTCCAGGAGCTGGAGCTCAACGCCGCCGCGATCCGCGAGGCGGGCGCCACCCTGGTGGCGATCACGCCGCAGACGCCGGCCAACAGCCGCCGCTCGATCGCGCAGCACAATCTCAGCTTCACGATCCTCAGCGACCCCGGCAACGAAGTCGCCGCGCGCTACGGCCTGCGCTATCGTCTGCCGGACTATCTGATCGCGCTCTACAAGCAGCTCGGCGTCAATCTGCCGGCCTTCAACGCGGACGAAAGCTGGACCCTGCCGATCCCGGCGCGCTTCGTGATCGACCGCCAAGGCCAGATCCGCAGCGCCGAGGCCGATCCCGACTACACCCATCGGCCGGAGCCCGCCGACCTGCTGCCGCTGTTGCGCGAGCTCAAAGCGCAAGCCGCTTGAGCACCGTCTCGCAGTCGAACGCCATGGCCGATCGCGATCGCGCGATCGGCCTGGCCTGCGGGATCCTCTCGGTGCTGCTGTTCT
Source organism: Candidatus Cybelea sp. (assembly GCA_035542015.1). Lineage (GTDB taxonomy): Bacteria > Pseudomonadota > Alphaproteobacteria > Dongiales > Dongiaceae > Dongia. Next base: position 50,016 of record DATKMF010000093.1, on the reverse strand, counting down.
CGAGCTTCACCCTGGCCTCGCGGCTCGGCTTCTCTTCCGCCTTGCAGTTGCCCGACATCGCGGCGCTGCGTTTCGGCATCGGCGGCATGCTGTTGCTGCCGGTCCTGCTGCGGCACGGTCTCTCCGGCATCCGCTGGCGCGACGCGGCGGCGCTGGCCTGCTTCGGCGGCCTGGGCTTCGCCTTGTCGGCCTACGCCGGATTCAAGCTGGCGCCGGCCGCGCACGGCGCGGTGCTGTTGCATGGCAGCTTGCCGCTGTTCACCTTCGCACTCTTGCGGCGTGGCGGCCCACGCCAGTTGGCCGGCGTCCTCATGATCGGCCTCGGCGTATTGCTGATGGCTTTCGACAGCTGGTCGCATGCGACTCTCCTGCAGCTGGCCGGCGACGGTTTCCTGCTTCTCGCCTCGCTGCTCTGGTCGGCCTATGGCATATGGGCGCGCCGTCTCGGCCTGCCGCCGGCGCAGGGTGCCGCGATCGTCGCGGTCTTCTCGATGTGCGTCTTCCTGCCGGTCTACGTGCTTCTTCCGGGCAAGGCGCTGTTCATGGTCGGCGCTGATACGATCCTGGTGCAGGCGCTGTTCCAGGGCGTGCTGATCGGCGCCGTCTCGATCTTCGTCTATACGCGCGCGGTCGCCGGATTGGGGCCGGCGACGACGGCGCTCTTCACCGCGGCCGTACCCTGCATGACGACGCTGGCGGCGATACCGTTGCTTGGCGAATGGCCGAGCAACGCCGCGGTGCTCGGCGTGGTCGTGGTCACCATCGGCGCGGTCACCGCGCTCGGCGCCGGGCGCGGCAGGCCGTCATGCCGGTGAGGCAACGGGGCGCGAATTCTCACGAGCGCACTTGCCCAAGAACAAAAGAAGAACTATCATATTGGGTGCTCCTCCGATCGGCGGTCGAGCGCGCCACCCGGGCTTCGCCGCCTCATGCGCTCGGCGTCGCTCGAACCTGTACCGGACCTATACGGAATCAGATCTTGGTTTCCACCCCGCCGATGAGATTAAAGCGTTCTTGGTCAAAGCTTTAGGTCGGTACGACAGGCCAGGAAAACGGGGGAGGCCGTAAAGGTGGAGTGCTGGCATCGCATCGGCGGGTTCGAAGCCGCCGATGCCACCGGGGCGAGAGGCTTAGGGCCGCACGTAGACCGTCTTCACCACGGTGAAGAACTCGCGCGCGACCTCGCCCTGTTCGCGCGGTCCGTAGCTCGAGTTCTTCCGCCCGCCGAAGGGCACGTTGTAGTCGACGCCGGCGGTCGGGAGATTGACCATCGCCATCCCGGTCTCGATGTTGCGCTTGAAGTGGCTGGCATGCTTCAGCGAGGTCGTGCAGATGCCGCCGACCAGGCCGTATTCGGTGTCGTTGGCGACGGCGAGCGCCTCGTCGTAATCCTTCACGCGGATGACCGTGGCGACCGGGCCGAAGATCTCCTCGCGGTTGACGCGCATGTCGTTGTTGGTCTCGGTGAAGAGCGCGCAATTGAGATAGAAGCCCTGGGTCTTGCGGTTGAGCAGCTCGCCGCCCCAGGCCAGCTTGGCGCCTTCCTTCTGACCGATGTCGATGTAGGAGAGGTCCTGGTCGAGCTGACGCTGGTCGACCACGGGACCGATCTCGGTGCCTTGCTCCAGCGCGTGGTCGATCTTGGTCTTCTTCAGCCGCTCGACCATCGCCGACACGTACTTGTCATGGATGCCCTGCTGCACGATGAGGCGCGAGGAGGCGGTGCAGCGCTGGCCGGTCGAGACGAAGGCGCCGTTGAAAGAGGCCTCGACCGCGATGTCGAGATCGGCGTCGTCCAGCACCACCATCGGATTCTTGCCGCCCATCTCGAGCTGCACGCGCGCCAGGCGCTTGAGGCAGGCATCGGCGACGCCGCGTCCGGTCTTGGTCGAGCCTGTGAAGGTGACCGCACTGATGTCCGGATGATTGATCAGCGCGTTGCCGACCACCGACCCCGCGCCCATCACCAGGTTGAACACGCCCTCCGGCACGCCGGCGCGCGACAGGATCTCGGCGATCGACCAGGAACTCGCCGGCACGAGATCGGCCGGCTTCAGCACCACGCAATTGCCGAAGGCGAGGGCGGGCGCGACCTTCCAGCTCGGGATCGCGATCGGGAAGTTCCAGGGCGTGATGATGCCGACGACGCCGACCGGCTCGCGGATCACCTCGGCGTCGGTGCCCGGGCGGAGCCCCGCCATCTTGTCTCCGTGGATGCGCAAAGCCTCGCCGGCGAACCATTTCCAGATCTGGCCGGCGCGCACGGTCTCGCCGATGCCTTCGGCCAGGGTCTTGCCCTCCTCGCGGGAGAGCTGGCGGCCGAGCTCATCCTTGCGGGCGAGGATTTCGCTGCCGACCTTGTCCAGGATCTCGGAGCGGGCCTGCGGGCTGGTGCGCGACCAGGCGGCGAAGGCCTTCTTGGCCGCGCCGACCGCCTGGTTCACCTGATCGGCGCTGGCGGAAGCATAGGTGCCGACGGGATCGGCCTTGTCCGATGGGTTCTCGTTGACCCGCGAGGACTGGCCCTCCATCCACTGGCCGGCAATATAGTTCCGCTTCAGCTCCATGCTCATGATTCCGCTCCGGTTTTTGGGGGGATTTGCCGCGAGATTTGTCGGACGATTTCGGGCGCTAACTTAGTGCTCCGGGCCGCTTGCTGCAATGCGGCTGAAGCGACGGCTTCCGCTGCCCGGCCCCCATTACGGGGAATCCGCCGCAAATGCGTGGGCCTCGTCGGTGATGAACTGCCAGAGGCGGCTTGCGATCGGTCCGTGGGGTGCCGCACGGCGACGCGCGGCGACGAGGTCTATCCGGCCGCCCTTGAAGTATCGGCCGGTGATGGCGAGCAGCCGGCCATCGCGCAGCTCGTCCTCGATCATGAAGCGGGGCAGGTGGCCCCAGCCCATGCCCTGGACGATCAGCTCCTTCTTCATCAGCTGATCGGCCACCGTCCAGCTGCGGGCGCCTTCGAGCACGAAGTAGTCCCGCGGCGGAAGACGATGCGCGGTGTCGCGGATCACGCATTGGACATAGTCGCGCATCCGTTCCGGAGCGATCGCGCGCGATATCGGGAACTTCAGGAAGCCCGGCGCGACGACGCAAACCAGCTCGACCGTGAACAGATCGAGATATTCGAAACGCGGATCGCTCTTGTCGATGTGGTGCAGGATGAGATCGGCTTGGCCCTCGAACAACCGCTCCCAGGGACCCGACAGCGCCTCGAAATGGAGGTGCAGCTGCGTCGACGGGCAGGCGTCGAAGAAGCGGCGCAGCAAGGCGAGCATGAGTGGAAGCGGGCAGAGGTCGCCGATGACGACGTGGAGCTCGGTCTCGTTGCCCATCGCCAGCTGGGCCGCATGCGTCTTCAGCGCGCGCATGTCCTCGAGCAAAGTGCCGGCGCGCTGGTGAAACGAGCGGCCGGCTTCGGTGAGGCCGACGCGGTATCCGCTGCGATCGAGCAGGCTCACCCCGAGTTGGGCCTCGAGATTCTTCACCGCGAGGAAGACCGAGGGCTGGGAGCGGCCGATCTTCAGCGCGGCGGCCTGGAAGCTCCCCTCCCGCACCACCGCATCGAAGCAGGCCAGCTGGTGATGGGTGATCTCCATGATCGGATTTGCCTATTAAGATCATCCAGATTTCATAGTTTTTATCAATTTAAGGATCGCCAATCTAGCCCTCCGTCAGCGCAAACGGAGGTGTTCCATGCGTGCCATCGTCATCAAGCAATACGGCGGTCCCGAGGTCCTGCAGATCGAGGACCGGCCGGACCCGCAGCCCGAGCCCGGCACGGTCGTCATCGAAGTGAAAGCCTTCGGGGTCAACCATGCCGAGACCTACATGCGGCTGGGAACCTGGCCGGAGATCGCCGAGATCAGCGGCATCGAATGCGTCGGCATCGTGAAGGCCGACCCGAGCGGCCGGCTCGCACCCGGCCAGAAGGTGGTCGCCTTCATGGGCGGCATGGGGCGCAGCATCGGCGGCAGCTATGCCGAGTTCACCCGCGCGCCGGCGAGCAACGTGCTGCCGGTGGAGACCGCGCTTCCCTGGGACGAGTTTGCGGCGATCCCGGAATCCTACGCCACGGCCTGGGCCTGCCTTTACGGCAATCTCAAGCTCGAGCCGGGCCAGACCATCCTCATCCGCGGCGCGACCTCGGCGCTCGGCAGGGCGGCGGTCAACATCGCCGCCCATGCCGGAGCACAGGTGATCGCCACCACGCGCAGCGAACGCCGCGTCGCGGCGCTGAGGGAGATCGGGGCGAAAGAGGTTCTTATCGAGAAACCGGACATGTCGTCGGAGCTCCGAGGGCAGCGCCCGGCCGGCATCGATGCGGTCCTCGATCTCGTCGGCAACAGCACGGTGCTCGATTCCCTGTGCATGGCGCGCGTCGATGGACGGGTGTGCGAAGCGGGCTGGCTCGGCGGCCTGGCGCCGATCGCCGACTTCAACCCGATCGCGCAGCTTCCGAGCCGGGTCCATCTCAGCCTGTTCGGCAGCTTCGTGTTCGGGACGCCGGATTTCCCTCTCTCGGAGATCCCGATGCAGACCATCGTCGATCGGGTCGCCTCCGGTGCCTACCAAGCGAAGCCGGCCAAGGTCTTTTCCTTCGAGCAGATTCGGGAGGCCCATCGGCTGATGGATTCCGGTGCGGCCGGTGGGAAGATTGTGGTCAAGCTCTAGCCGCCGCGCGGCAGGCAGGCAGCCTCGCGGACCGCTTGCCTGCTGCCGGCTGCTGCCAAACCTATGTCTTTTCAACAGATTGTCTTTGCAACGGGTCGGGGATAAAGAGTGCGCAGATTTCCTGTCGAAATCGTCCCTCGTCGTTCGACGTCTTATCGAGAGAGGCCGCGGATGGGCCGCAGCAGCTCGTATGACAGGGTGAGCGCATGAATCGCAACTACGGCTGGGTGATCGTCGGCGCCGGTCTGCTGATGACCTGCGTCGCCATGGGCGCGATGTTCTCGCTGCCGGTGATCAAACACGCGATCTCAGGCGACATGGGCTGGACCGATGTCGGGGTCTCCAGCTCCATGACCATCGGGTTCCCGATCATGGGCCTTGCAGGCTTCGGCTGGGGCGCGCTCAGCGATCGCATCGGCCCCAAGCTCGTCGTGCTCACGGGCTCGATCATCCTGGCGGCCGGCCTCGCCTTGGCGAGCCGCGCGACCACCCTCCTGGAGTTCCAGCTCTCCTACGGCGTGCTGGTCGGGATCGGCGGCGGCAGCTTCTTCCCGCCGTTGATGGCCGCCGTCACCGGCTGGTTCGAGAAGCATCGCAGCCTTGCGGTCTCGCTGGTCTCCGCCGGCGTCGGCATCGCGCCGATGACCATGGCGCCGTTCGCTGCTTGGTTGATCTCGCGTTACGATTGGCGGACGACCCAGCTGACGCTGGCCGGCATTGCGCTTGTGGCCCTGATTCCGCTCTCGTTGCTGGTGCGCCGGCCGCCGGCAATCGCCATGGACGCGCCGAATCCCGCGGCCTCCATGGATCACGAGCCGATCATGTCCGCGTCGCACGCTTTCCGCTCACCACAATTCATCGTGCTGGCGCTGACCTTCTTCGCCTGCTGCGCCACGCACTCGGGACCGATCTTCCACACCGTTTCCTATGCGGAGCTGTGCGGTCTATCGGTGCTGGCGGCGACCAGCATCTACAGCATCGAGGGTGTCGGCGGCCTGTTCGGTCGCGTGCTGATCGGACTTGCCGGCGATCGCTGGGGTGCCAAGCGCGTGCTGGTCGGCGGGCTGCTGATCCAGGCGGTTGGAGCGGGTGCCTACTATTTTGTGCGCAACCTCGATGGCTTCTACGCCGTCGCATCGATCTTCGGTTTTGCCTATGGCGGCGTGATGCCGCTCTACGCGGTGATCGCCCGCGAATATTTCGGCTTGCGCATCATGGGCACCGTGTTCGGCGCGGCGGCGATGGTCTCGGCGCTCGGTATGGCGCTCGGGCCGGCGCTCGGCGGCTGGATCTACGACACCTTTGGCGGCTATGGCTGGCTCTACGTGGCTTCCTCCGCCATCGGCTTCGGCGCCGCCGCGATCGCGCTCGCCTTCCCGCCGTTCCCCTCGGAGCGGCGCGCGGCGCTCAGCCCGGCAGAGTGACGGCGAAGCATGCAGCTCGCCAATTATCTCTTCTTCACCACGCAATGCGAGCCCGCACTTGCCTTCTACGCCGCGTGCGGGCTCGGGCGTGTGACGGTCATGGTGCGCTATGGCGAGAACGGCATGCCGGTGCCGGTGGAGGCAATGCGCGGCAAGATCATGCATTCGCGTTTCGAAGGACCCGGCGTGCTGTTCTATGCCTCGGACAATCATGACGCCGAGCCGATGCGGGGCTCGGCGCATATCCTGATGACCGACGACCGCGAGACCACCGACCGGCTGTTCGCCAAGCTGTCGGAAGGCGGCAGGATCACGACTGCGCTTGGCATGCAGCCCTGGGGAGACTATTACGGCAAGCTCACGGATCGGTTCGGCGTGCAATGGATGCTGAACCTGCCGATCCGGTCCCGCGGCAGCTGAGGTTCTCCCATGGCCACCATGTTCCCCGCGCTGGATGCGATCTACCAGCGCTACCAGAAAGCCGAGAACCTGCCGGGCCTGGTCTATGGCGTCGTCCGGGAGGGACGGCTGGTCCATGTGCAGGGGATGGGCCTGGCCTCGGTTGAGACCGGCGCGCCGGTCCAGGCGGAGACGTTCTTCCGTATCGCCTCCATGACCAAGGTGGTGACCGCGCTCGCGGTGCTGCTCCTGCGCGATCGTGGCGCGCTTTCGCTCGATGCGACGCTCGAAAGCTTCGTGCCGAGCTTTGCCAAGATCGGGCTGCCGACCGCCGACAGCCGGCCGATCACGCTGCGCGATCTCTTGACTCATGTCGCGGGGTTCGTCACCGACGATCCCTGGGGCGATCGGCTGCTCGGTCAGTCGCTCGAGGATTTCGACCGCATGCTGGGCGACGGGATGGAGTTCTCGCGCGCGCCGCGCATCGATTTCGAATATGCCAATCTCGGCTACACGCTGCTGGGCCGGGTGATCGAGAGCGCCAGCCACGAGCCTTATTCCGGTTTCGTCGAGCGCGAGATCCTGCGCCCCCTGGGCATGCAGCGGACCACCTTCGAGATCGACGATCTCGCCGCCGGTGAGCTGGCCCTTGGCTATCGCCACAATGACGGCGCCTGGACTCCGGCGCGCCTGGAGCATGATGGCGCCTATGGCGCCATGGCGGGCATCGTGACCAACGCGGTCGAATATGCGCGTTTCGTCGGCTTCCTGCTCGACGCCTGGCCGGCGCGGGACCGCGCGGATCACGGGCCGGTTGCGCGCGCGTCGTGCCGTGAGCTGGCGGTGCTGCACAGCGCGCCGCGGGCGCCCACCTTCCGCACCCATCAGGGTCGGGCGATCGCGACAGCGAGCGCCTATGGCTATGGGCTGGTCAACTCTGCCGATGCCGAGCTCGGGCGCATCCTGCATCACCGTGGCGGGTTGCCGGGCTATGGATCGCATTTCATGTTCTCGCCGGAAACCGGGATCGGAATCTTCAGCTTCGCCAATCGCACTTATGCGGCGATGAACGAGCCCAACATGGACGCCGCCCAGGCGCTGAAGGATGCCGGGCTCTGGGCGGTGCCGCCGCTTCCGGTCAGTCGCCATCTTGCGGCGGCGCTCGAAACCGTGGTTCAGATCTACCGCAGCGGGCACGTGGAGACTCAGGAGAACGCGCTGGCGATCAACGTTCTGCTCGACCGGCCCGCCGACGAGCGCAATCGCGAACTCGCCGATCTCGCGGCTCGCCTCGGCGCGCTGGAGCGGATCGAGGCGGAGCCGATCAACGCCCTGCAGGCGAAGCTGGTGCTGGTCTGCGCGCGGGGCAAGGTGCGCGGCGAGTTGTTGTTGACCGGCGAGAAGCCGCCGCGGATTCAGACGCTCAGCCTGGAAGCGGCTCCCGCCGCCTGAGCCCGCGTCCGGTCAATCAACCCTCCGGCAGGGTGAACACGGCGCAGGGTGCCGCGATGCCGCGCAAAGGGTGCAGGCCGAGGGGGACCAGCGGCGTCTCGATCTCGGCGGCGAGCGCACCCGAGATCAGCACCGCGCGGTCGAGCGGCCGGCACAGGCCTTCGAGCCGGCTGACCAGGTTGACCGCGGGCCCGATGGCGGTGAAGTCGAGCCGGTCGGCGGCGCCGATATTGCCCCAATGAATCTCGCCGAGATGCAGCGCCACGCCGAAGGGCAGCAGCGGCAGTCCCTGTTCGCGCCGGGTGGTGTCGAGATGCGCCATGCCGGCCCGCACCGCGGCGACCGCGCGCAAAGCGGCCTCGCAGGCGGTGCGCGGGGACTCGCCTGCGACGGGAAAGATCGCCAACACGCCGTCGCCGATGAACTTCAAGATCTCGCCGCCGAAAGCATGGACCGCGCCGGCGATCCGGTCGAACCATGCGTCGAGAGCGGCGATGACTTCCGCCGCAGGGGCGGAATCGGAGAGTGCGGTGAATCCGCGCAGGTCGGCGTAGAGCAGGGCGGCGCGGATGGTCTCGCCACCGCCGCGCCGTAGCGGAGCCGCCATGACCCGCGCCGCGCTGCGCCGGCCGAGATAAGCTTCGAGCGCCGCGACCAGCGTGGCACGTGCGGCCAGGGCTGAGAGAGGTGCCGCCGCAAAACGTGCCGCTTGCCGCAGCTGCTCGGCCTCGGAGGCGGTGAATGCCCGCGGACCGATCCAGCTGAGCACGGGCGCATCCGATCCGCTTCCCGCGGCATCCGCATGCGCGACGCCCGGCGCCAGCTCCGACAGCCACTGCTCCCCGGCATCGGCGTTCGCCGGCGCGAAAGGCATTCCGGCGAATCCCAGGGCCTCGATCACGGCGCCGGTATCGGCCCTCCAGCGCCAGGTCTGGCGGGCGATCAGGGGGTGGGGCACGGAGAGGGTCAACGCGCCGCCGGCGAGCGGGACACCGTCGGCGGCCAGCCTGGCGCCGAGCTCCGCCAGGAAGCGATTGGCACCCGGGCACTCGCTCGCCGCATCCACCAGCCAGGAAAGCGCGGAGGGAAGCTGCATCAGCCCATCAAACCGCAGAGTCAGCAGGTGTCACCAGTCGTTTTCGATGGGCTTGTTCCCGCGTCCCCCTATGCTTTCATAAGGGAGGGGACAGCATCAAGGAGACGCGCGATGGCCGAGAGCTTCACGGTGCGGAAGGAAATCCAGATCGCCGCGCCGCGCGCCACCGTTTTCGCATTCCTGACCGATCCGGAGAAGATCCTGCGCTGGATGGGCAACGACGCCAGCATGGAACCCCATCCCGGCGGCCTTTATCTCCTGAAGGATGTCGCCGGCCGGAATACCGCGCGCGGCACCTTCCGAGAGGTCGTGCCGGTCCATCGCCTGGCCTACAGCTTCGGCTGGGAGGGAAAGGACCAGGTGCCGCCGGGCTCCAGCCTGATCGAGATCGATCTCGAGGAAAAGGACGGCGGCACCCTCATGCGCATGACCCATAGCGGCCTGCCCACCGAGGAACAGCGGGCGGCCCATGCGGAGGGCTGGGACCACTATCTCGGCCGACTCCGCACGGCCGCGCCGGGGGGCAATCCGGGACCCGACAGCGCATGGCATCCCGCGCATACCGCGGCGAAGGCGGGCTAGCAAAGGCAGGTAGGGCATGAAGAAGGGCGAGTCGCCGGAGGAGGTGTCTCCCTCTCAGCTGATCGACGCGCGGATCAAGGAGCTGGGCGACTGGCGCGGCAAGATGGTGGGCCGGCTCCGCGCCTTGGTGAAGGAAGCTGACCCCGATGTGGTCGAGGAATGGAAGTGGCGCGGCGTCCCGGTCTGGCAGCATGACGGGATCATCTGCACCGGCGAGACCTACAAGGACGTCGTGAAGATGACCTTCGCCAAGGGCGCGGCGCTCGACGATCCCGAACGCCTATTCAACTCCAGCCTCGAGGGAAACACCCGGCGCGCCATCGACTTCCGCGAGGGCGAGAAGATCAACGAGAAGGCGCTGAAGGCTCTCGTCCGCACCGCCGTCGCGCTCAACACCTCGAAGGCCAAGAGGTAATCGCCGCAGTCATCGGCTGCCGTCCAGGTAGCCGAGGCTCCTCAGACTCACATGGCCCTTGCGGCCGATGATGAGGTGGTCGTGGCGCTTGATGCGCCATATCGTAGATGTGCCAATGGACTAAAGCGGACTCTGGCGGCCATAGACTCTCTAGCGGGGTTGCCTACAATGTGCTGCAAAGCAGCATCGGGGGCCGCTCGGAAATGTCGGTACAAGCTCCACGACGTCGCCTCGCCGCCATTTTGGCGGCGGATGTCGTTGGCTACAGCCGACTGATGGAGCAGGACGAGGCTGGTACGATGGCCATCTTGCGGGCCCGGCGGAAGGAGGTGCTGGAACCGCTCGTTGCTCGCCACCACGGCCGCCTCTTCAAGGTCACTGGGGACGGCGTGCTTGTCGAGTTCGGTAGCGCGGTCAACGCCGTGGAGTGTGCGGTCGACCTGCAGCGCGATATGGCCGCAGCGAACGGCGATTCGTCAGATGCCCGCCGCATCATGCTGCGTATCGGCGTCAACCTCGGCGATGTCATGATCGAGGGCAGCGACCTCTACGGCGATGTCGTGAACATCGCTGCGCGACTGGAGGCCTTGGCCGAGCCGGGCCGTGTACTCGTGTCACAGACGGTGTTCGGCCATGTCCGGGGCAAAGTCTCGCTCACCTTCGATGACATGGGCGAGCAAAACCTAAAGAATTTGGCAGAACCGGTGCGGGTCTACAGGATATCCGGCGCTATTGCTCCAACCTTAGGCAATGTAGAAGGCAGGCCTACCCCTGCATCAAGACTCTCCCTCGCCGTGCTGCCCTTCGTTAACATGAGTGGCGATCCGGAGCAGGAATACTTTAGCGACGGCATCACCGAGGACATCATCACGGACCTGTCCAAGGTTTCCGGGCTGAATGTCGTGTCCCGGAACACGGCCTTCACGTTCAAGGGCAAATCGGTCGACATCGCCCAGGTGACGCAGCGGCTGAAGGTCGGGCATGTCGTGGAAGGCAGCGTGCGCAAGGCCGGCGGGCGCTTGCGCATTACCGCGCAGCTGATCGACGCGAACAAGGACAGCCATGTCTGGGGTGAGCGCTACGACCGCGACCTGAACGACATCTTCGCTCTGCAGGATGAGATCGCGCAGGCAATTGTTGCTGCGCTGAAGATCAGATTGCTGCCGACCGAGAAGAAGGCTATCGAGAATCGCTCAACGCGCGACCCTGCGGCCTACCAAGCCTATCTGCAGGGCCGGTATCATTACATGCAGCATGGCGTGAGGAACTTAGAGATTGCCATCCGGTTCGGTCAGCGCGCGCTGGAGATCGATCCGCAGTATGCCCGCGCCTGGGTATTGATAGCCATTGGCCAGTCGTCTCTACGCACCAGGGGTCGATCGGACGATTCGGGCTTGGCGGCGGCCGAGATGGCACTCTCGCTCGATCCCAACCTGGCCGAGGCCCATAGTGCCAGGGGGCGCGTTTTGGGCGAGCTCGGTCGCTATGACGAGGCCGTAGCGGAGTACGAGGAATCGGTTCGCCTGGATCCCGACTCTTATGAAGTAAGGTTCAACTTTGGCCGGACCTGTTTTCTCTTTGGCCGTTATGAAGCGGCGATCGAGCATTTCGAGCGCGCGGTCGAGCTTGGCGCGGAGGGCTTTGGCTCATTGAGCCATTTGGCCCAAGCCTACCAGACGCTCGGCCGTGACGACGAAGCCGAGGATGCCGCACGCCGGGCGCTGGAGCGGATCGAAAGGGAAATCACGGCACACCCAGATAACGTGCTCGCGTTGTCTTTCGGTGCCGGTTTGTTGGTGCAGCTGGGAGAAAAGGAGCGAGCCAAGGAATGGATTTCGCGCACGCTCATTGTCGAGCCGGATGATCCGGTGGCTCACCACAACCTTGCTTGCAGCTTGGCGCAGATGGGCGAAACGGATTGGGCTCTCGATCTACTGGAATCCTCTGCCTGCAAGATGTCCGCCTCTGCGGTCCTTAACTGGATCGAGAACGACACTGACCTGGCACCCCTGCACGGCCATCCCCGATACCAAGCCTTGATTGCACGCGAAGAAGCGAGAGCGGCGGCGGCGCCGGGAGCGCAATCGACCAACCTGGAGCGGGGATAGGGCCGTCTCGGCCGCTTTGCAGGGAAGGAACCCTCGTGCACTTCGAAGGGCGATCATGGGCGGGCCTCCACCGACACGCGCTGATGACGACGATCGCCTACGCCTTCCTGCAATCCCCATGGTCCGTGCAACTCCACGCGAGGCCCGAATGGTCTCCGGGTGTAACGGCGCCCGGGCTTTCCCGGTTGCATGGCGCTGACCGTCAGCCGATGAGCCCGAGGCTTCTCAGGCTGACGTGGCCCTTGCGACCGATGATGAGATGGTCGTGGAGCTGGATGCCGATCTTCTCCAGCGCGATCTTGACCGCCTTGGTCATCTCGATGTCGTCGCGCGAGGGCGAGGGATCGCCGCTCGGATGGTTGTGCGCCATGATGACCGCCGAGGCGTCGAGGGCGAGGGCGCGCTTCGCGACCTCGCGCACATAGACCGGCGTGTGGTTGACCGTGCCCTGGCTCTGCTTCTCGTCGGCGATGAGCGCGTTCTTACCGTCCAGGAAGAGCAGGCGGAATTGCTCGATCGGCTCATGCGCCATTACCGAGTGGCAGTAGTCGAGCACCGACTTCCAGGAGGCGAGCACAGGTTTCTGATGGAGGTCCTGCTTCTGCATGAGCAGGGCGGCCGCCTGCACCGCCTTCAAGGCGACGATCGACGCATCGCCGACGCCGTCGATCTCGGCGAGCGCATCGGGACTCGCCGCCATCACCCCGGCGAAGCTGCCGAAGCGCTTGAGCAGCGCCTTTGCCACCGGCTTCACGTCGGCGCGCGGCTGGGCCTGGGAGATCAGGAGTTCGATGAGCTCGTAATCGGCGAGGGCGGTTGATCCGCCGGCAAGGAAGCGCTCGCGCAGCCGCTTGCGGTGGCCGAGATAGTCGGGTCTTTCGCTGCTCGGCTTTTCCCCCGCCTCCCCCATGGCGAGGGCTCAGGCCGCGTAGGGCGGGTGGTGCAGTTCCTTGGGGGAGAGGGTGAAGATCTCGCGGCCGGTCTCCGTCACCGCGACGGTGTGCTCGAACTGGGCCGAGAGCTTCTTGTCGCGGGTGACCGCGGTCCAGCCATCCTCCAGGATCTTCACGTCGAACCGGCCGGCATTGATCATCGGCTCGACGGTGAAGAACATGCCGGGCCTGAGCTCGGGGCCAGAGCCCGGCCGGCCGAAATGCAGGATCGAGGGCGTGTCGTGGAAGATGCGGCCGATGCCGTGGCCGCAGAAATCCCGCACCACCGAGAACCGGCTCTTCTCGGCATAGGACTGGATCGCATGGCCGATGTCGCCGACCGTGGCGCCCGGACGGACCATCTCGATGCCGCGCATCATGGCCTCGTAGGTGACGTCGATCAGGCGCATCGCCTGCACGCCCACCTTGCCGGCGCAATACATGCGGCTGGAATCGCCGTGCCAGCCTTCCACGATCACCGTCACGTCGATGTTGACGATGTCGCCCTCCAGCAGCTTCCGGGGACCCGGAATGCCGTGGCAGACCACGTGGTTGATCGAGGTGCAGATCGACTTCGGAAAGCCACGGTAGTTGAGCGGGGCGGGGATGGCGTTGTGCGCCACGATGAAGTCATGGCACAGCCGGTCCAGCTCCTCGGTGGTGACACCCGGCTCGACGTGGGGCGTGATGAAATCCAGCACCTCGGCGGCGAGACGCCCCGCCTTGCGCATTCCGGCAAAGCCGGACGCATCGTGAAGCTTGATACGCCGATCCTCGTTGATCCAGTCTTCCGAGACGTCTTTTTTCTGCATGTTCAATTCGCTAGCCCACCTCGCCGCCAGCATAGCCGTCGGCCATCCGGATGGAAAGATTCTAGCGCTGGATAAAGGCGATCTCCGGCCCCGGGTCAATGCCGCTGATGGAGATTTGGCAGGAAAAGGCGCGGATTTCCACGCCCTGGGCGCGAGCCAGGGATAAAGCCGCCGCATAGCTCGGATCGACGTCGGCCGCCGGCGCCATGGCGCTGCAGTCGCCGCGCTGCACCAGGAACAGCAGGACGGCACGATCGCCCGTGGCAACCAAGGCCGCCAGCTCGGCGAGATGACGGGCGCCGCGCTCGGTCCGGGCATCGGGAAACTCGGCCAGGCCCGGGCGGCGCGAAAGCGTGACGCTCTTGACCTCGACCCAGCAGGCGCGCCCGTTGGCGTCCAGCAGGCGAAAATCCAGCCGGGATGCGAGGCCGGCTTTGACCTCCCGCTCGATCGCCGCATTGGGCAAGCCGGGAAACGCGCCGCCGAGCAGGCCCTCGGCCACCACGCCATTGGCGCGACCGGTGTGGATCCCGACCAGAGCCGCCCCGGCCGGATCAGTCGCCTCCACCAGTTCCCAGCAATAGGGAAGCTTGGTTCCGGTCCGCCTGGTCAGCCAGCAGCGCGACCCGGGCTCCGCTAGGCCCATCATGGAGCCGGGATTCGGGCAATGCACCGTCACCACGTCGCCGCCGATCTCCATATCGGCGAGGAAACGCTTGTAGCGCCGGAGCAGGCGCGCTTCGGTCAAGGCAGGAGCGAATTGCACGGGACGGAGTGGACTCAGCGACTCTGCGAATCGGGCTCGTAGACGGTGTAGACCAGGATCTGGGTGACCGCCTGATCGTCTTCGCTCAGGGGCAGGAAGATGACATGGCTCTCGTCCAGCCGATCGTCGGTCGTGACCACCACGCCGGTATCGACATAAGGCCGGCAAGTGCGGACGACACGGTCGTAGTTGGCCAGCACCTTCTCGCGGCTGGAGCCGACAAAGGCTTCAGCGACCGGGCGGCCCGTCGGATCGCGGCCCCGGGCATCGACTTCCCTCGTGCCGACCAGGCGGTAGACGTACCGGCGCTCATCGGCGACCACGTCGACGATCATCAGCGCGGGGAGATAGCGCACGAGATCGAGCGGGTCGATATCGGCGCGGCGCGGCATGCTTCGGGCTCCGCGCTTGGAGTCCCAGTAACGATAGACCGGCTCGAGGTTTGCCGGAATGGGTTCGGAAGAAGGGATGGCCATACGCCCCAGTCGACAGCACGAAGCGATGCAGAGCATCGCCGACCCGATACGGTTGCATGGCGGAGCGGATCAAGGCAAGTTAACGTGACACTGCGCTGTTGGATCCAGGGACTTGCGATGCGATGCCATACCCCGGCAATCGGGGCTCGAATCTTCGCCGTGGCGGGCCTTGTGCTGCTCGCGGGCTGCTCCTTCTTCTCTCATCGCGTCACCTGGACCAAGTCCGGCGCGACCGAGGACCAGGCGCAGAGCGACCTTGCGCAATGTCAAGAAGTGGCCGAGACCCAGACCGGCGTTGACCAGCGGATCGACCAGGACATCGCCGCGGCGAACACCACTGCTGGGAACATCGACACGACCACGTTCGACAGCATGCAGGCCTTCCACAACGAGCGGCGGTTCAAGTCGGTGCTCGAGGATTGCATGGCCCAGCTCGGTTACAGCAAGGTCGAGTAGGCGGGCGGGGCCCTCGGCATGACGGTCGCCAAGAACCCATCCAGTCGCGGGCCGAAGGTCGTGACTTCTGCCGTGCTGGTGATCGGCAACGAGATCCTTTCCGGCCGGACGCGGGATTCCAATCTGCACTATCTGGCCGGCGAGCTGACCGCGATCGGCATCCGGCTGATGGAGGCGCGGGTCGTGCCCGACATCGAGGGCCGGATCGTCGAGGCGGTGAACAGCCTGCGCGCTCTCTATGACTACGTGTTCACCACGGGCGGGATCGGCCCCACCCATGACGACATCACCTCGGCCTCGATCGCGAAGGCGTTCGGCCTGAAGCTGGTGCGCAACCCGCAGGCGGTGAAGCTGCTGACCAAGCATTACGGCGAAGGCAACTTGACCGAGGCGCGCCTCCGGATGGCGGAAGTGCCGGAAGGCGCCACCCTGATCGACAACCCGGTCTCGACCGCGCCCGGCTTCAAGATCGGCAACGTCCACGTGCTGGCCGGCGTGCCCACGATCTGCCAGGCGATGTTCGACGGGCTCAAGGGCGGGCTGGCGCGCGGCGACATCGTGCATTCGACGACGGTCAGCGCCTATGTGGGCGAAGGTGTGATCGCGCGCGACCTCGGCGCGCTGCAGCAGCGCTATCCGGGGCTCGACATCGGCTCCTACCCGTTCTTCCGACAGGGGAGGTTCGGCGCCAGCTTCGTCATCCGCGGCACCGACGAGCAGGCGATCGGCAACGCCGCCGCCGAGCTCCGCGACATCATCCGCGGCTTAAGCGCCGATCCGATCGAAGGGGAAGCGGAGGTCAGATGACAGATATCAGATGTCAGATGACAGAAGCCGCGCGACCCTTCTGACATCTGATATCTGACATCTGTCATCTGAATCGCCCGCTTGGTGGAATTGGTAGACACACAGGACTTAAAATCCTGAGGCTCGAAAGAGCCGTGCCGGTTCGAGTCCGGCAGCGGGCACCATCCTATGTGACTGGCGTCACGTGCGTGGGCGGGGACAAGGATCGACGCGCGCGCTAGGATCGGATGCCGTGCTGGGTCGGGGAGGGGGAGACAATCCATGGCGGATCCTGGTCCGAACGTGCCGGCGCCGGTCTCCTCCGTTCCGGCGCGATCGATCCTCGACGGTATCACGAAGCTGGCCGCGGTGCTGGGCACGCTGGTCGCCCTGGGCCAGGCCGCGTCCACCTGGATCAACGGCATCTACGCGGCCGAAACGGAGCGGGAGAAGACGGCGCGCGAGCTGCAGCTCGCCGACATCAAGGATCGGAGCGCCCTCGCGGAGAGCTATCTTCAGCTCATCCTCAGCAAGGAGACGCCGAATGACGGCCGGGCGATCCTCTACAGCGCGCTCGCGCGGCTGAAGGGGCACCCGCTCCAGGAATGGGCGCAGGAGCGCTACGACCTCTACGAGCGCGCGCAGCTAGACCTGCAGGATGCCTACAAGGCGCAAGCCGAGGCCGCACTGCACGCCAACGAGGCCGGCGGGGTCGTTGCGAGTCTCGAGGCGGAGATCGAGATTCTCAACGTGCAGATCAGCCAGGCCTTGGACAATCACGACGAAGCCGCGACCCTGCAGCGGCAGCTGATCGAGAAGTCCGCGGCGCTCAGCGAGGCGCGTGCGAAGTTCTCACTGGCAACGCTGACGGTCACGGCGGCGACGGCCACCATCGCCGCCCAAACGGCGCAGACCGGACCGCTCCCGGTCGTGCTGGCCGCCCAGACGGACACGGCGGCGGCGATCACCTCTCTGAGCGGGCAGGTGGATGCCGGGCTGCTGGAGTCGATCTTCGGCGCGCAGGCGAAGCCGAACATCGACGCCAATCTTCCCTTCCTCCAGTCGGCGCTGCAGGAGTTCCGGGTCTCCGATCCGCGCATGGTGGCCGTGATCATCGCGACCATCGCCGCCGAGGCGCCCAATTTCGCATCATCCGAGGAAACCGAAGCGGCCGCCGCACGCTATGAAGGGTCGGCGGCGCTCGGCAACACGCAACCGGGCGATGGCGTCAAGTACCGGGGGCGCGGCTACATCATGCTCACCGGCCGCACCAACTACGCGGCGATGAGCGACCGGCTCGGACTGGGAACGCGGCTGATCGATTCTCCCGACGATGCGAAGAGTCCGGAGGTGGCGTCGCGCACCGCGGTGGCATGGTTCGTGGACCGGCAGGATCGGCTGCTGGCCGCCTTGGGCAACCAGGACCTGCAGGCGGCGCGCCGTCTGCTCAGCGGCGGCACCAGTCGCCTCGAGGCTTTCGTCTCCGCCTACCGCGCCGTGATGGCGAAGATCGTCGGCGTTACGGATCCGGGCCGTTACACCATCTATCTCCATCTCGGCCCGACCGGGCGGCTCGTGCCCGCGCGTGCCGTGGTCGAGCGCACCATCGCGCCGCTCGGATTCTCCGCGGCGGGCGCGGACCAGCAGCTCGATCAGTTCGGGCCCGGGGTGGATTACTTCAACGACGGCGACAAGGCGGGCGCGGAAGCATTGGCCAAAGCGTTGAACACGCTCATTGGTCCCGATCAGCCGCAGGTCAAGGCTCGCCACCAAAGCGTCAGCAATCCCGAAGGCATGCTCGGAGTCTGGTTCTAGGCTAGGGCAACCTGATCGTCTTCGAGGTCTGCGCGCCGGATTTCACGGCAATGTCGAAGTCCTTCGCGTATTGGCCCTTCTGCCCTGTGGCGTGGACCTTGTAGCTGCCCGCCGGCAGCTCGATCAGCACCCACGGCCCATCGCATTGCGCCTGGAAGACCTGCTTGCCGGAACCATCGGTGACGGTGACGTTCGGGTCGCCGAGGAAATCGCCGTTGGCGGCGGCGAACTCCAGCTTCACCGCGAATGTCTTCCACCGCGAATCCTCGCGGCTCGCCTTGCCGATGCCGGCGCAGGCGTAGTGGATGCCGTTCGCCTCCAGGATCGGATCCGCCTGCCCGAGAGCGGCGATCGGCGCCAGAATGATTGCGGCAGCCGTGAGGGTGGCACGAATGGACGGGCCTTTCGGCATCGGCGGTCTCCAGCAGGAAAGGTCTCCGTGAGTCTGAAGCAAGCGGGGGAGGCTGTCACGCGGGTTGCGGGCGGCCATGCTAGGCTCCCGACCCGAATCTCAGCGGGAGAGCAACCCAATGATCCGCGTCAGCATTCTCTATCCGAACACAGAAGGCTCGCGCTTCGATCTCGGCTATTACCTGAATACGCACATGCCGATGACCGAGCGGCTGCTGGCACCGAGGCTGAAGGGCATGATCGTCGAGCACGGCATCATGGGCACGACGCCGGGATCGAAGCCGGCCTATATCGCCATGTGCCATCTGCTGTTCGACAGCGTGGACGCGTTCCTCGAAGTGTTCATGCCGCATATGCCGGCCTTGACCGGCGATATTCCCAACTACACCGATGTCGAGGCGGTGATCCAGTTCAACGACGTCAAGATCATGCGCTGAGACCGACGGCGCCGCCGCAATCGGAGCGGGCCGTTCAAGCAAGTGTGACGGCGGCGGCCATCCCGGCGCACGGGAACACGAAGCTGTTATTTGCCGGTCAGGGCGGTGAGGACTAGCGTCGCATCCAGGCCGGGCGTTCAGGGATTCCGGCCCCAGTTCTGCAATTCGCCTCGCGTAGACCGCCTGCCCTCGTGCTGTCGCGGCGGCTGGTGTGCTGCGCGCCTTCTGCAACCAGTGATGGAGGATATCATGAGCACTGCCGCGAAATTCGGTCTTGCCGGTCTTGGCCTCGTGGCCGCGATCGTCGCTTTCGGCACGGCGCCCGCGAACGCCGAGGACTACGGGCCGATGCAGGTGATGACGACGTCGATGGGCAAGGTCCTGGCCGATTCCAAAGGCATGACCCTCTACACCTTCGACAAGGACGCGAGCGGAAAATCCAACTGCAACGGCGAGTGTGCCGAATATTGGCCCCCGGCCAAGGCGAGCGAAACCGACAAGCCGGTCGGCGATCTCACGATCATCAAGCGTGACGACGGCAGCCTGCAGTGGGCCGACGGCGGCAAGCCGCTCTACACCTTCCAGAAGGACATGAAGCCCGGCGACGTCACGGGCGACAAGTTCAAGGATGTCTGGCACGCGGTGATGGAAAACTAACGAGCGTCCCCGCTCAATCCGCGTTGCCCACCCCGCCGCCGTGCCCCCGGCGGCGGGGCCCCCTCCCTCCCGGTCGGCCGAGATTGCATCGCCTGAGATTGCAGCGCGACCGCGGTCGTGCGATTCTGGCCATATCGGCCTGATCGGGGGATCGCCTTGAAGCCTAGTGTAATCCTGTCCGCCGCAGCTTTGCTCGCGGCACTCAACGGGCTCTCCGGGGTCGCGGAGGCGGGCAGCGTGAGCCCGAGCGTTCAGCCCAGCCAAACGGCGGCCTATTACTCTCCCTATCTCGCAGACTCACCGGTCTTCGGCGCCTCGCCCTATCGCACCGGTCCGGTGCTCGGCGGCATATTCTACGACGGCGACAGCAGTGAACCGATTGGTGGGCCGGTCTTTACGCCGATCCATGGGATCACCTGCGACGCCCGGCGCCACGCCTGCTGGAGCCAGACCGGCATCGACCGATTATGGACGAGCCGGTTCTTCGGTCTCAGGAACTGAACCCAGCCTATTGAACCGCGGACGGACTTGCCGCGACGCATTCGCCGAACAAACAACCAACCAGGATCTCTCGATCATGATGACCGTCACACGTGCCGCCGCCTTTGCTCTCGCCGTCTCGCTCTCTCTGGCGAGTGCAATCTCGGCCGGTCACGCCGAGGATGCGTTCTATCTCGGAAAATGGAAGATCGCCGATGCGAAGCCGGCGCCATGGGTGCTGCCCAGCGACCAACTCGATCCCAGCGAACCCAAAGGGCTGATCGGCAAGACCATCGAGATCAAGGCGGATTCGATCACCGGCCCCGGCGACTTCCCCTGCGCCAAGCCGCAGTATCAGGTGGAGGAGGGCGGGCCCGAGATGCTCTATATGGGCTCGTTCGAGAACATGCACGCGCAGGACCCCTCGGTCGACATGCTGAAGCTCGCCGCACAGACGGGCTTCACCGGCGACACGCATTTCCGCACCGTGGTGACGGGCTGCGAATACGAGGTCGATTTCAGCTGGGGTGCGAGCAACGACGTCGCCCGCTTCGCCCTCAACGACTACATCTACACGATCACGCGCGAGTAGCCGTTAGAGCGCCAGCGCGGCCTGCCGGCCTTCGTAGATGGCGGCAGGCGCCTGGCGCGCCGAGACGCAGTCGCCAATCGCGGTGAAGGCGATGCCGGCGTCGCGCAGCTCGTTCGCGAGCTCATTGTTCGGCTGATTGGTGAAAGCCATCACCAGATCATCCGCCTCGATCTCGCGCTCGCCGTCGTCGAGCAGGCTGCGGATCCGGGCTCGGCCGTTCGCCCAGCCGGCGATGGCTGATTCCGTGTGGAAAGCGACGCCGAGCTTGGCGAGCCGTATCCGCAGCGGTCCATCGGCGGCGGTGCGGACGAGATCGCGCCCTACCTGCGCGTCCGGTGTGACGATGGCGACCTTGTGACCCTTCTCCGCGAGGTGCCAGGCCGTGCCGCAGCCGCGCCAGTTGCCGCCCTCGTCGAGCACGATCACGCGCTCTCCCGGCTGCGCCTCGCGCCCCATGATCGCCTCGACGGGCCAGACGCGCGGACCGCTGAGCCCGGTCTCGTTCACAGGCTTCGGCCAGTAGCGCTGGACCGGATCTTCGACCGGACGCGAGCCGGTCGCAATCAAGATGGTGTCGGCGCCAATCCCGCGAATGCTCTCGGCATCCGCCAGCGTGTTGAACCGTACATCGACCCCGAGCCGGCTCAGCTCGCTCTCGTACCACGCAAGCAGGTCGAGGATCTGCGCGCGCCGCGGCTGCAGACCGGCGAGGCGGAACTGGCCGCCGAGCTTGTCGGAGGCTTCGAGCAGCGTCACGCGATGGCCGCGCTCGGCGGAGGCGCGCGCGGCTTCGAGTCCCGCTGGTCCGCCGCCGACCACGAGCACTTGTCGCGGGCTCGCCGACTTGGTGAACCGGTCGCCGCCCCATTGAAATTCACGGCCAGCGGAGGGATTGACCAGGCAGGAGATCCAGTAGTCGCGGTGCCGCCGGCCCCAGCACATCTGGTTGCAGGAGATGCAGCGGCGGATTCGCCCCGGTCCGCCGCTCTTCACCTTGTTGACCCAGTGCGGATCGGCGATCTGGCCGCGCACGATGCTCACCGTGTCGGCATGGCCGGCGCGCAGCAGCGCCGCGGCGTTCTCCGGCGTGCGGATATGGCTCTCCGACTGGACGCGCACGTGCTTCACGTTGCGCTTGATCTCGGCGGTCAAGGGCTCGGTCAGACGCTCGCCGGAGAGGAAGGGCGGGATGATCTGGGCGAAATCGAAATAGCTGCCGCTGCCGACCGTCACGTAGTCGAAGAGGGCGCGCGCATCGTGCCAGGCAATCGCTTCGACCTGCGCTGCCGATGAGGCGACGTCGGGCCGCGTGGGATCGATGCTGATCGCCATGCCGATCACGAAATCCTCGCCGCAGGACTTGCGAATCTCGGAGAGGAGCTCGGCCGAGAAGCGCATCCGGTTCTCGAAATTGCCGCCGTATTTGTCGTCGCGGCGGTTGCTGTAGGGCGACCAGAACTGCTCGATCAGCGCATTATAGGCGGCCATCAGTTCGCAGCCGTCATAGCCCGCATCCTTGGCGCGTCGGGCGCAGCGTGCGAAGGCGGCGATGATCTCGGCGATCTCGCTTTCGGTCATCGCGTGGCTGCCGTCGGAATCATGCATCGACGCGAGGCCGGACGGCGACCAGCTCGCGCAATAGGAATTGTCCCAGTCGCCATGCGCGCCGACGTGATAGAGCTGCTGCAGGATGGCGGCACCTTCGGCATGCACCGCCTCGGTGATGCGGCGGAAATGCGGGATGACGGAATCATCGTCGGCGCGGAAGTTGCCGCGCGTCAGCACGGCCGTCGGATGGACCGGAATGGGCTCGACCACGATCATCGCCGCGCCACCGATGGCGCGCTCGCGGTAGTAGCCGAGATGCCGGTCACCGGGCAGGCCGTCCACGCTCATATTCGCGGTATGCGCGCCGAAGACGATGCGGTTCCGCAGGGTCAGATGCCGCAGTTTCAGCGGCTGGAACAGGACGGAAAAGTCTTCGGTCGGGTGATCGGCCATGGCGGCGGTTCCTCTCGCGTACTCGGTCGTCGCCGCATATTCCGAAGAATTTTAGGGGCCGGGCAAGGGCTTATGCTGCGGCACGGCAGCACTTTATCGCAGGTTCGAAATCGCCGAAGATTGTTCGTCGATATGGGCCGGGGGAAACGGCGCCCATGCGGGACGGGCTATGCAGGACTGGCGCACGCTCTGTCACCCCGCGATTCTGAAGGTGCTCGCCTATTGGGAGAGCAAGCGCCACGGACGAACCATGCCGCGGCGGAGCGATATCGACCCTGCCGAGCTCGTCGAACTTCTCCCGTTCATCATGCTGGTGGACGTGGTGGGGGACGAGCGGCGGTTCGTCTATCGTCTGGTCGGGACCGGTGAGGTGGAGGTGCGCGGGCGGGATCCGACCGGCAAGGCCGTCGCCGAGGCCTATTTTGCCGCCAGCGCCCATGACGCGTTGAAGAACTATCAGGCCGTGTGCGACACGCACGCGCCGCTCTACGAAGAGGACAATTTTCAAATCGTCGATCGGTACGTCGGCGAGGCCAATCTGTTCCTGCCGCTCTCGGACGACGACAAGACGGTCAACAAGATCATGGTGTTCTCGATCAACCGTGATCTCTATCGCGTGACATGAAGCGGCGCCCGCCAAAACCACACGAAATCCACAGAGTTCGATGATCTGATGTTGCCTGGGGCGCGGCGCCATGGCATGGTCGCCGGGCTGAAACAAAGATCGCGGGCGCCAAGGCACCCGGACAGGACAGGCGGGGGCAGGGAGAGATCGTGCAAGCGGCGGAAGAGCTGGTGCGCCGGCTGAAATGCTGGCTCGAGCCGGTGGTGCCGGTCCGCATCAAAGGCGGGATCACCAACGCCAACTTCCTGGTCGAGCACCAGGGCGTCAAATATTTCGTGCGGATCGGCGACGACATCCCGGTGCACCAGGTGATGCGATTCAACGAGCTCTCGGCCGGGCGCGCGGCCGCCGATTGCGGCCTCTCGCCTGCGGTGGTGCATTTCGAGCGCGGGGCTCTGGTCTTCGATTTCATCGAGGCAAAGACCTTCAGCGCCGAGGACGTCCGGCAACCCAACAACCTGAACCGCGTGCTCGAGCTGGTGAAGACCTGCCACCGGGTGATGCCACGGCACGTGCGCGGGCCGGCCGTCATCTTCTGGGTCTTTCATGTGCTGCGCGACTATGCGCATAGCCTGCGCGACGGGCAGAGCCGGCACGTGCCCGCCCTGCCGCGCCTGATGGAGATCGCGGAACGGCTGGAAGACGCGGTCGGGCGGGTGGAGATCGTCTACGGCCACAACGATCTGCTGCCCACCAACATCATGGACGACGGCAAGCGGCTCTGGCTGGTCGACTGGGACTATGCCGGCTTCAACAGCCCGCTGTTCGATCTCGCAAACCTCTGTTCCAACAGCGAGGTTGTGGCGGAGAGCGAGCGCATGGTGCTTGAGAATTATTACGAGCGCGAAGCCGACGAGGATCTGATGCGCCGCTATCACGCGATGAAATGCGCCTCGCTGATGCGCGAGGCCATGTGGAGCATGATCTCCGAAATCCACTCCACGCTGGATTTCGACTATCGCGCCTACACCGCGGAATACCTCTCGCGCTTCGAGCGCTCGTATCGCGATTTCGAGAGGCTCTGAGACCAGCATGGCGCAGATTCCACCGCACGCACGCGCGATTGTCATCGGCGGCGGCATCATTGGCTGCTCGACCGCCTATCACCTCGCCGCACTCGGTTGGAAGGACATCGTGCTGGTCGAGCGCGCCAAGCTCACCAGCGGTTCCACCTGGCATGCGGCCGGCCTGGTCGGACAGTTGCGGACCTCGGCCAATATCACCCAGCTGCTGAAATACTCGGTCGAGCTCTACGACCGGCTGGAGAAGGAGACCGGGCTCGCGACCGGCTGGAAGATGAATGGCGGGCTGCGCCTTGCTTGCAACGCGGAGCGGATGACCGAGATCCGGCGCCAGGCGACGACCGCGCATTCCTTCGGGCTCGAGATGGAATTGCTGTCGCCGCAAGAGGCGCAGAAGCTCTGGCCGCTGATGGAGATCGGCGATCTGGTCGGCGCCGCTTTCCTGCCGACCGACGGCCAAGCCAATCCCGCCGATATTGCGCAGTCGCTGGCCAAAGGTGCGCGCAACCGCGGCGTCGGCATCTTCGAGGATGTCCGGGTCACCGGGATCTTGGTCGAGAACGGTCGCGCCGTCGGCGTGCGCACCGACCGGGGAGAGATCCGGGCCGAGATCGTGGTGAATTGCGCCGGGCAATGGGCCCGACAGGTCGGCGCGATGGCCCGGGTCTCGGTGCCGCTGCAGTCGGTGCAGCATCAATACATCGTCACCGAGGCGCTCGGCGCGCCGAAGACTTTGCCGACACTGCGGGATCCCGATCGCCTCATCTATTTCAAGGAGGAAGTCGGTGGCCTGGTCATGGGCGGCTATGAGCACAACCCGGTGCCATGGCTCCCCGAAGGCGAGCGGGGCGATCTGCCGGAGAACTTCGCCTTCCAGCTGTTGGACACCGATCTCGAACACTTCGAGCCCCTGATGGAGCAGGCGCTCGCCCGCGTGCCGGCGCTCGCCAAAGCCGGCATCAAGCAGATCATCAACGGACCGGAGAGCTTCACGCCCGACGGCAATTTCATCCTTGGCGAAGCGCCGGAGCTGAAGGGCTTCTATGTCGGCGCCGGGTTCAATGCCTTCGGCATCGCCTCCGGCGGCGGGGCGGGGCGCGCACTCGCGGAATGGATCGCCGCCGGCGAGCCGCCGATGGATCTCTGGCCGGTCGATATCCGTCGCTTCGCCAAGCTCCATCGAGACCGGCACTGGGTCTTGACCCGCACGCTGGAGGCCTACGCGCATCATTATGCGATGGCCTGGCCCTACGAGGAGCTCACCAGCGGCCGGCCGCTCCGGGTCTCGCCGCTCTACGAGAGGCTGAAGACCCAGGGCGCCGTGTTCGGATCGAAGCTCGGGTGGGAGCGACCGAACTGGTTCGCGCCGGCGGGAGTCGAACCCTGGGATGTCTACTCCTACGGCCGTCAAAACTGGTTCGAGCATGTGGGTACCGAGCACCGTGCCTGTCGCGAACGGGTCGCGCTGTTCGACCAGACCTCGTTCGCCAAGTTCATGCTGGTGGGCAAGGACGCGGAAGCGGCGCTCTCCTGGATCTGCGCCAACGACGTCACGAAGAAGCCGGGAAGCATCATCTATACGCAGATGCTGAACCAGCGCGGCGGGATCGAATGCGACCTCACGGTGACGCGTCGTCCGGACGGCGCCTACTACATCGTCACCGGCACCGGTTTTGCCACCCACGATTTCCACTGGATCAAGAGCCACATTCCCGACGGGCTCGATGCGCGGCTGATCGACATCAGCGGCGCCTTCGGCACGTTGGCGCTGATGGGACCTAAGGCGCGCGACGTTCTCCAGGCGGTAGCGCAAGAGGATCTTTCCAACGCGGCATTCCCTTTCGGCACGGCGCAGGAGATCATGGTCGCCGGCGCACCGGTCTATGCGCTGCGCGTCACCTATGTCGGCGAGCTCGGCTGGGAGTTGCATGTGCCGATGGAGAGCCTCGGGGCGGTCTACGATGCCCTCATGGCAGCGGGCGCTCCGCATGGCATCGTGAATGCTGGGTACCGTGCGATCGAGAGCCTGCGGCTCGAGAAATTCTATCGCGCCTGGTCGAGCGACATCACGCCCGACCATACGCCGCTCGAGGCGGGCATGGGCTGGGCGGTCAAGCTGAGGAAGAACACGCCCTTCCTCGGCCGCGAGGCGCTGGTCGCACAGGCGGCGAAGAAGCTGCCGAAGCTGCTGGCCTGTTTCACGGTCGATGACCCGTCGATCGTGCTGCTCGGGCGCGAGACGATCTTCCGCAATGGCAAGCAGGTCGGCTGGCTTTCGTCCGGCGGCTACGGCTACACGCTCGAGGCCAATGTCGGGATCGGCTATGTGCGTGATGCGGATGGCGGCGTGACGCCGGAGGACGTGGTTTCGGGCACATACGAGCTGGAGATCGCCTGCGCGAGGTATCCCGCCAAAGTCAGCCTGCAGCCGCTCTATGACCCCAGGATGGAGCGGGCGAAGAGCTGACGACACGATCGCTCAAGCGCTGCGCGGGCCGCTTTTTTGCCTTGCCTATGGCTTCATATGGTTGAAACATAGTCCAAACGCGAAGCCCGAATGAACGGGCCGCGGGCGCCGGCGTCGTTCTGGCGGCCGGCGACGGGAGGATCATATGCCGGGCAGAGCACCGGCGGCGCCGCGTTGCGCCGCCCTCGTCGGACCCTATCTCAGCGGCAAGACCGCGCTACTGGAGAGCCTGCTGTTCGCGACCGGCGCCACCACGCGCAAGGGCAATGCCAAGGACGGCACGACCGTCGGCGACAGCTCGCCCGAGGCGAAAGCCAGGAGGATGTCGGTCGAGGTGAGCGCCGCCACCACCGAATACCTCGGCGAGGCCTGGACCTTCCTCGATTGCCCGGGCTCGGTCGAGCTGGCGCAAGAGGCGCGCAATGCGCTGCTGGTCTGCGATGTCGCGGTGGTCGTGGCCGAGCCGCTGGTCGAGAAGGCGTTGACTCTGGCGCCATTGCTGAAGTTCCTCGACGACAACAAGATCCCGCACCTCCTGTTCATCAATAAGATGGACCAGGCGAGCCATACTGCGCGCGACGTCCTGCACGCGCTGCAAAGCGTTTCCAGCCGCCCGCTGCTGCTGCGCCAGGTGCCAATCCGTGTTGCCGGCAAGGACGGCGACGAGGTCACAGGCTATGTCGATCTCGTCAGCGAGCGCGCCTACCAGTACCACCCCGGCAAGGAATCCGACCTCATCAAGATGCCCGAGGAAATGCTGCCGCGCGAGCAGGAGGCGCGGACCAGCCTGCTCGAGGCGCTCGCCGATTTCGACGACGGGCTCATGGAACAGCTGCTCAGCGACGCGATTCCGTCCAAGGACGAGATCTATCAGCAGATCCGCAAGGACCTCGCCGACGATCTCATCGTGCCGGTGCTGCTCGGAGCCGCTGAGAAGGACGCGGGCGTCCATCGCCTGCTGAAGACGCTGCGGCATGACGTGCCCGGCCCGGAGGCGGCGCAGCAGCGGCTCGGTATCGCGGGAAATGAGGCGGCCGCCGTCGTCTTCAAGACCAGCAACCAGCAGCATTCGGGGAAGCTGTCGCTCGCCCGCGTGTTCGGCGGCAAGATCGCCGACGGTGCTACGCTCAGCGGCCAGCGCGTCTCCGGCATCCTGCGCATGAAAGGGCACAGCGGAGACAAGGTCCCGGCCGCGAATCCGGGCGAGATCGTCGCCCTCGGCCGCCTCGAGCAGGCGAAGACCGGCGATCTCCTGACGGCGAGCGGCAAGACCCCTTCGGGCTACAAGTGGCCCGATCCGCTGCGTCCGCTGTTCTCGCTGGCGATCGATGTCGAGAACCGCAGCGACGAGGTGAAGCTCACCGCCGCGCTCGCCAAGTTGAGCGAGGACGACCCGTCCCTGACCTTCGGCCATGATCCCGACACGCATGAGCTGCTGCTCTATGGCCAGGGCGAGGTGCATCTCAACATCGCCTTCGACCGCCTGAGGAACCGCTTCAATCTGCCGGTCAAGCATCGAAGGCCGAGCGTCAGCTATCGTGAGACCATCCGGGGCCAGGTGAAGCAGCATGCGCGCTTCAAGCGGCAATCCGGCGGCCACGGCCAATTCGGCGACGTGCATATCGAAGTATGGCCGCTGGCGCGCGGCATGGGGTTCGAGTTCCACGACCGCGTCGTCGGCGGGTCGGTGCCACGAACCTTCATCGGCTCGGTCGAGGAGGGGATCCGGGAATACTTGCAGCGGGGACCGCTGGGTTTCCCGGTCGTGGATCTCGCGGCGGCACTGTTCGACGGCCAATACCATTCGGTCGACAGCTCGGACATGGCGTTCAAGACCGCCGCACGGATGGCGATGCAGGAGGCGATGCCGAAATGCGGCCCGGTGCTGCTCGAGCCGATCTTCGCTGTCGAGGTGTCGGCGCCCAACGAGTTCACCGCCCGGGTGCACAATCTGATAACCGGCCGGCGCGGTCAGATCCTCAACTTCGGCGCCAAGGAAGGCTGGACCGGATGGGACATGGTGGAGGCACTCCTTCCGCAATCGGAACTCCACGACATGATCATCGAGCTCCGCTCGCTCACCCTCGGCGTGGGTAACTTTGCCTATCGGTTCGACCATCTCCAGGAGCTGACGGGCCGGCTGGCCGAAAAGGTGGTGGAACAGCGACAGGCCGCTGCCGCGCATTAATCCATTTCCCGAGATGCACACACGGTGGGACCGAAGAGAAGCTGAAATTCCTGCGTCTGGACGGCCACTTGCGCGTGGTTCGCTCCGGTGGCATACCTGAATGATCGGTACTGCGCCCGCAAGTCCGGGCCGGAGCCATTCGGCGTGCTCCCGGGCGCAGGTTTCAGGCTGACCGACGCCGTCATCAGGCCGAATATCAGGCTATCTTGGGGCGCGGACTATGTGTGCGTGCGCACCCGGGAGGCGCGCGAGACAAGCGCCCCACCGGGATCGCAGGACTTTGAACACGCGCGTGGAAATCAACCTGGGTCCGGACGGTCAGCCGAAGCAAAGCTTCTGGCACGACATCGTCGTGACCAAAGAGGAATGCACGTCCGAGCGGGCGAAGCGGCTTGCTGAATACTGGGATAAGCTGCGCGGCAACCGCTCCATGCCCGGCCGGAAGGACATCGACCCGACCGAGATCTGGTCGCTGGTGCCGAACATCCATGTCAGCGAGTGGTATACCAATCCCGAACGCGTGCGTTATCGCCTCGCCGGGACCGAGCTCGTCGCCTCGATCGGTCGGGAGATCAGTGGCCGTTGGCTGAACGATCTTCACGAGGATCCTCGGGATATCGAAGAGACCTTGGCCCTCTATCGTCGCGTCGTGCAGAACCGCGCGCCGGTCTTCGGGCGCTCGCTCAGCTCCAGCCGCCGCCTGGGCGTAGACTCCTTTGAATGGGTGATTTGCCCACTCTCCGACGACGACAAGGAGGTCACCCATTTCATTGGTCTCGAGGACTATGTCTCGAAGCGCCGATACCTGAGCGGGCGGGGTTGCTGAGGGGAACGCCGTCGCGGGCGACCCTCCCCTGTGGGTGGATTTGGGGAAAATCAGGGGACAATTTGCCTCCGAACTCACCCTCGGGTGGTAATTTCCCTCTCTGCGCCTCCAAGTGCCGCAACGAGGACAATTCGGCACTTGCGGCGGATCAAAGTTCCGTTGTCATATCGCGCTGGTGCGGGCGAGGGCCGGCTGTGTCACTAGAGCAGAGCTTCAGGAGCGATACCATTTCCAAACGGCAGTCAGGCTTTGCCGCTGATGAGCTGATCGGGAATGACGTCATCATCTCCCCCAGCGAATGCACATCCGCGCGGGTGCTGGGGCTGCATGACTACTGGCTCAAGGTCCGCGGCGATCGGCTGCTCCCGAGCCGCAAGGATATCGACCCCCTCGAATTCTGGAAGCTGCTGCCATACGTGCATATGAGCGAGTGGCACACCAATCCCGACGGCGTGTTCTATCGCATTGCCGGCACCGAGATCGTGGCAACAGCGGGCCAGGAGTTTCGCGGTCGCTGGCTCTCGGACTTTCAGACGGATCCCGACGACCTGCAGCAGATCATGTCGCTCTACTATCGCGTGGTCGCGACGCGGGTGCCGATCTTCGGACGCACCGACAGCAGCACGCTGCGCCTCGGCGTGGAGTTCTTCGAATGGATCCTGTGCCCGCTGTCCGATGACGGCAAGCAGGTCACACATTTCCTTGGCCTCGAGGATTACGTCTCGACGCGACGCTATCTCGGCGGTGTCCCCCAGTAGAGACCGCTCTCCGGGACGCCTTCAGGCGGCCTGTTTGCCGAGCTTCGACAGGAACGAGAGCATCCTCTCGCCGGGCGTATAGCTCGGCTTATTAGAGGCGAACTCGAGCCCGGGGACACAGACGAAGACAAAGGCGAAATCCTCGATCCTGGAATCGAGATCGACCACGATCGCCTGGTTGAGCGAGACCGCACGCAGCTTGGCGAGCACGTGCTCCAGCATCGCTTCCATCGAATCAAAGCTCGGTGCCGGGGGGACGGAATCGAATGCGTAGGCCGGCTCCATTCGCGCCATCCGCTCGAATGCGACCATGTTGGTATGGTCGGTGATGGCGATGTCCTTGCGGTAGCGCTCCCAAGTCACGTCGTCGCGAACGCCGGAAATATGCGTGAGCCGGCTCTGCATCGCCTCGGTGATGGCGCGCGAGAGCGCGATCGCGGGGACGGGATGACAGCCATAGCCGGAGGCACGTTGCGGATAGAGCGTCGCATTGCCGCGATCCGCGACGGTACACGCGAAGGTGGGAACCTCGATGTCGTAGGTGCAGTACCACACCCAGACGTCGAGGTTGGCGCGCCGGCAACGCTCAATCTGCGACTGGCAGATCGGGTCCACGATGGTCTCGAGCTTCACCATACGCTTCGAGGGATCGGGGGCGATGCTCTGCTCGATCTGCCAGAGGCAACTCTGATCGCGCTCGATCACTTCGCAGAGGCCGTGCACGACCGCTTCGGTGCGGGAATTGCCGGAGGCAAGCCCGTTCGAAGACGCGAGGAACACCGGGGCACCGCCCCGCTTCACCCGGAAATCGAGGTCGAGGACTTCCTTGGGGAGGAGCAGCGGACGGTCCGTCACAAGGTCGCGGCCCTCGACCCACATCACCGCCGTTTCGTCGGTGATCTTGGCTTCCGATCGGAGGGGCAGGGCGGCGGGTGAGGCGAAGCGCTCGTCCTGGAACGCCTCCTCCAGCGAGACGACTGGACCGCTGCCTTCCCAGCGCTCCGCGTGGTACTGCTCTATGCTCTCCATCACGGCGGAAATATAGGCAAGCGCATCGGTGATGCCCTTGCCCTGAGAAACCGTGAGCGAATAGGAGAGCGGCCGAATCGCCATCCAGACTGGCAGCCCGACCACATCCAACCCGGTAACGCTAGCAACCCGGGTGATGCCGAACTCCGGAATCCTCGGCCGCAGCCGCGTCAACGTCTCTTCGGCGGAACGGACACGAACCGTTCCGCCGAGATCAACCGTCGTCACGTCAAACCCGACGTGCGGCTCAGTTGGCGATCAGGACGCGCTCGTCGTCGTCGCGGCTGAAGGCGCCGGCAATCAGGACGCGCTCGTCATCGTCGCGGGCGAAGCTGCCGGCAACCAGGACGCGCTCGTCATCGTCGCGGGCGAAGCTGCCGGCGACCAGGACCCGCTCGTCGTCGTCACGGGCGAAGCTGCCGGCGACCAGGACGCGCTCGTCATCGTCGCGGGCGAAGCTGCCGGCGACCAGGACGCGCTCGTCGTCGTCACGGGCGAAGCTGCCGGCGACCAGGACCCGCTCGTCATCGTCGCGGGCGAAGGCGTTGACGGCGATACGCTCGTCGTCGTGGCGGGCAAAGCTGCCGGCGATCAGGACACGCTCGTCATCTTCGCGGGCGAAGGCATTGACGGCGATACGCTCGTCATCCTCGCGCGCGAACGCATTTGCCGCGATACGCTCATCGTCGTGCGCGGTCGTATGGGTGGCGATACCCTGCAACGTACGGTGCAGCGCCATCCCGGCCTTTTGACGAAACTGCAGAACTTCTTGAAGCGAACTCATGATTCCACCCTCCGAAGTTAATCTTTGGTCAACCTTAATCAGAGGTTAACCGCACCCAACGGCTTTAACGCGGGATTAACCTTACCTGGGCCGCTTCGCCTGCGCAATACGCGTTCTGACCCACTGCACCATCGGTTGCAGCTCTGAGGCGATTTGCCTCAACTGGGGATATTGTCCGCCGCGCCGACGAGCCGACCCGCATCGGACCAAAGCGATTCTCATGCCACTAGGTTCGGCAACCTAACGTCGAGTGTTAGAGTCGGGGACATAAATCCTATTGCGGCCTCAGAACTAAGGCTCGCACCCCTGCGGCGGGAGTGGCAGATTGCAAAAAGCGAGCACAGGGGCACGGGCGTGAGATGAACGAGAGCTGCGTCTTCGTAGGGCCGACGCGGGTGAAGAAGCGGGACTTTCCCAAGATCGACTTCTATCCGCCGGCGGCGCTTGGATCCGTCTTTCGGGCAGCCGAGCGCGGCTACCGGCGGATCGGGATCATCGATGGCTTTTTCGGCAACACGCCCTCGGTTTGGCACAAGGAGATCCTCTATGTGATCTCCCGAGGCGTCGAGGTGGCGGGGGCAGCCAGTACCGGCGCATTGCGCGCGGCAGAGCTTGCCCCCTATGGCATGCGCGGCATCGGCAATATCTACCGGCTCTATCGCTCCGGATCGATCGCGGATGACGACGAGGTCTGCGTGACGCATGCGATCGAAGAACTCGATTTCATGCCGCTCTCGGAGCCGATGATCAGCATCCGCTACACCTTGCGGGGACTGCGGCGGCGGGGCGTCATTTCGCAGGCCGAGGAGCAGGCGATCGACGCCGAGCTCAAGGCGTTGCATTTCGGCGAGCGGACGCTGGACCGGATCCGCGGCGCAGTCGGCCACCACCTCGCGACCGAGCGTGCGGCGATGGCGATGGACAGCTATCTGGCGACACGTCGCGATGCCAAGGGCGAGGATGCGGCGCGCCTGCTGGAATGGCTCTCCCGTCCACGGCGACCGGGGCCGCAACCACAGTGGGAATTTCCCAGAACCGTACCCTTCGCCCATCAGTTTGAGGACAAGGTCGCGGATATTCCGAAGCTCGGCGACAAAATTGTATGATAAACGGGATCTATCCGGCTGCTGCGTCGGTCATGCCGGCACGGGCGTCGTCGCCCGCTATATCGATTCGCCACCGCAAGATGCAGAATTGAGGGGGAGAGGCTTTCGAGCACGTGCCAGCGCATGATGACGCATGATCGATGACCACGGAGGAGGCGGACCGTTGGAACGCGGCGGTCCACAGCAGCAGGTCGGCGACAGCCTCGGCGGCCGGTATCGATACATTTCGCTCGACGAGTGCACGTCGGACAAGGTCCGCCGCCTGCTAAACTATTGGCAGCGGATTCGCGGCGACCGTGCCATGCCACGCCGCCAGGACGTCGATCCGGCGGCGATCTGGCCGCTCTTGAAGAACGTCTTCATGAACGAGTGGCACACCAAGCCGGACCGGTTGCACTACCGGATCGCCGGCACCGAACTGGTGGCAGCCATGGGATTCGAGATCCGCGGCAAATGGCTCACCGATCTCTACCACGACCCGGCGGATGTCGAGCGCACGCTTACTCTCTACCGCAAGGTGGTGGACGGGTGTGCGCCGGTGCTCGGTCGCACCGAGGGCACGCAGCTCAGGCTCGGCGTCGAGACCTTCGAATGGGTGATCTGCCCGCTCTCGGACGATGGTACGCATGTTACCCATTTCATCGGCCTCGAGGACTATGTGGCGACGCGACCTTATCTCGGCGCACCCGAATAGTCGCCCATGGCCTTCCGGCGCTAGCTTTCGATCATCAGGTAGAGAGGTGCACGACGTGGACGGAACAGGCGCGGAAGTGATTCCAGGCACGACGGCTTTCCGTGAACGGCTTGATGCGGTGCTTGCCGAGACGGCATCCGCCAAGGCACTGCCGAACCTCTGCTATGTCGACGCCGACTTCCTGCAGTACGAGCGGGCGCGGCTGTTCGAGGCCGGATGGGCGTGCATCGGCTTCGGCAAGGACGTACCGCAGCCGGGCGACGTCGTGCCGCGCTCGCTGCTCGGGCTGCCGCTGATTCTGTTGCGCGACTCCGCCCGCAATATCCGGGTGTTCCACAATGTCTGCAGCCATCGCGGCGCCGAGCTGGTGGCTGAGCCTTGCCATGTCACCGGTGTGCTCCGTTGTCCGTATCATTCCTGGGCCTATGATCTCGAGGGCCGGCTCAAGGCGACGCCGTTCATCGGTGGGCCGGGCGTCAGCCGCTGCGAGGGCTTCGACAAAGCGGCGCATGGGCTGAAGCCGGTCCGCACCGCGGTCTGGTTCGATCTCGTCTTCGTCAATCTTGACGGCAAGGCGGTGGAGTTCTCCAGCTATATTGGCCCGGTGGCCGAGCGCTGGTCGATGTTCGACGGCAGCCTGATCCGTCACTCCGGTGCGGATTCATCCGCGGTGTTCGACGTCCATTGCAACTGGAAGCTGGCGGTCGAGAACTACTGCGAGGCCTATCATCTGCCCTGGGTCCATCCGGGGCTGAACTCCTATTCGCGGCTGGAGGACCACTACAACATCAACGAATGGGATTCCTTCGCGGGGCAGGGGAGCCGGGTCTACCGCCCGAGCCTGACCGACAGCGGGGAGGAACTGCCGAACTTCCCGGACCTGCCGCGCCAGTTCCGGGGCGGCGCGGAATATGCCGCGCTGTTCCCGAACGTGCTGCTCGGCGTGCACCAGGACCACTTCATGGCGGTGCGCCTCGAGCCGATCGCGGTTGACCGTACTCTGGAGCATCTCGAGCTCTACTACGTGGGCGAAGCGGCGCTGGGCGACACCTATGCGCCGATTCGCTCGGCCAATCTCCGCACCTGGAAGCAGGTCTTCGCCGAGGACGTCGGCGTGGTCGAGCGGATGCAGCGCGGCCGCGCTTCGCCTGCGTTCGACGGCGGCGTGTTCTCGCCCGTCATGGACGTGCCGACACACTGCTTCCACAAATGGGCCGCGCAGCGCCTGATGTAATCAGAGCGCGTCGAGCGACGGCGCGCGGGCGATCTCTCGGAAGAGATCGACGATGCCGTCGCGCGACCAGCCGCCGCGTGCGCCCATCGCGACCCTCAGGAACGGCGTGATCTCGCCGGCCTGCGGCAGGATCGCCTCGTAGCGATGGCTGCGGAAGCCGAAGCTGCCGCCCTTGTCGAGGCGCAGGTTCCGCGCCTTCGCCTCGCGGGCGATGATCGCTTCCAGCAGGCGATAGTTCTCGGGCGAGTCTTCATGCAGCTGCAGCAGGCAGTACGGCGCGGCACAAGCATTGCCGTTGGGGGGATTGTCATTCGAAGCGCCCAGCGCCGGGTGCGAGATGAGCGAGAACAGGCCGTCGATCTCGGCGACCCGCTCGGCCAGCAGAGCATTGTTGGCGAAGACGGCATCGGCATAGAAGCGCGCGGTCTCGCGGTCGAGGAACCAGGGGGCATCGAGTGCCGCCATCGCGTCGAGCCCGAGACCGGCGCCGGTCAAGGTGCGCGCCTTGCGGAGCTTCTCGGCAGGATCGGATTCCAGCGTGATTCCCTCCGGCCGATAGAGGCTGACGATGCCGACGTTCGCGAGCTCGAGCCCGACCTGGTGCAGTTTCAATCCTGAACGAAGATTGGCGATCAGCTGCCCTGCGGCGTTCGTGCCGACTTTCGCCGGCAGCCAGCGCCCAATATCGCAGAGCGGCTCGGTGAGGGTGCTGTCGATGATGACGAGCGACGGCGCACCGGCGGCGCGTTCGATGTGGCGCGCGAGAGCGGCCCTGACGTCGATGGCATGCGATTGCGCGGCGCGGTCGAAATAGACCGGCTCCACGATGAGCACATCGGCCGGCTCGTCGCCGTCCTTCGGCAGCTCGCGCGCCATGCCGTGCTGGGCGAGCATGGCCAGCAGCTCCTCGGTCTCGAAGTAGCCGCCGAGATGGCGGATGCGCGGCGGATTCGCCGGATTGGCGCTGCGTGGCGAGAGCGCCAGCAGGAGGCCGTTCAGCGCCGCCTGGCCGCTGGAGAATAGCAGATGCTCTCCGACCCAGCCTCTCGGCGCGCCGGCGTAGTCCGCGCAGCGCGCTTCGAGAAAATCGGGGCGGAGGTCGCGCTCGTAGCCGAAGGCGATCTCCTCGCCGTCGGGGGCGACAGCACGATCGCGATCCCGCGGCGAACGCAGCATCCGATCCGACGTCGCGTGGGCGACGCCGAGGCAGATGCGGCGCAGGGCGAGGACGAGACGGTCGAG
The DNA here is from genome assembly GCA_035542015.1 of Candidatus Cybelea sp. Lineage (GTDB taxonomy): Bacteria > Pseudomonadota > Alphaproteobacteria > Dongiales > Dongiaceae > Dongia. The sequence continues at coordinate 13,264 of DATKMF010000093.1, read as the reverse complement.
CTCCGCCTCCGCCGTCCAGGGCGGAAAATCGGCGGCGGAGAGAGCCGAGACCGCCGCCTGCCAGGCCTGCAGGCTGGGATCGACGCTGGTCACCTTCTCCGAGAGCTTGCGGCCGAGACGCAGCAGCTCCGCGCATTCGGCGCGAACGGCATCGCTGGAAACGGAGCGACCCTTGCTGGCGAAATCCACAGCGAGAATTGTCATGACAGCCCCAGCTTGCCGCACCGCGGTATCAATGCGGAGGTCTGGGGAATGTTCCCACCATAGAATTGCGACAAATCTTGGTGAAGATTTGCTTGCGGACTAACCCCTAAGGGCTATAGCGCCGGGGAATCGTCAGGCGGCCAATGCCCGCGCACTTGCTCATAGTGGTCGAATCGCATTGTGTGCTGAGCGCGGCCTCCGGTCATGGACCGGAGCGCGTTCACGTAGCCGAACAAATTGGACAAGGGCACCATGGCGCTGACGGCGTGAGCATCGTCGAGACTATCCATGCCCAGCGTCTGGCCACGGCGGCTATTCAGGTCGCCGATCACATCGCCGAGATAGTCCAGCGGCGTCACCACCTCTACCTTCATCATCGGCTCCAAGAGTTTCGGACCGGCCTGCGGGATCGCCTCGCGGAAGCAGGCGCGCGCGGCGACGTCGAAGGCGATCACGCTGGAGTCAACCGGATGATGTGCGCCATCGATCAGGGTCGCCTTGAAATCGATCATCGGAAAGCCAGCGACGACGCCTGATTCCTTCGCGTGGTCGAGGCCCTTTACGACCCCCGGCATGTATTCCGCCGGCACCGCGGCATTTGTGGCAACGTTCTCGAAGATGTACCCGCCGCCTGCGGGCAGGGGCTCGAAGCGGATCCTGACGCGCGCGTATTGGCCGGAAGGGCCGGTAGGCTTCTTGTGCGTATAGTCCTGCTCTTTCACCTTTGCGATGGTCTCGCGATAGGTGACGTTCGGAGCGCCGATCTCGAGCTCAATCTGGAAGTCGCGCATCAGCCGCATCACGGCAACCTCCAGTTCAAGCTCGCCGAGGCCGTGCAGGATGACGCCGGTGCTGTCCGGTACGAGGTCGTAGCGCAACATGCCGCTCTCGCCGGTCAGGGTATCCAGCGCCGTGCGGAAACGTTGCAAATCCCGAGCGCGTTTCGGCGCGATCGGGACGTGGAGCGGAAGGACGGTTTCGGCTACCCCATGGCCGCAACTACTGCGCTTTCACCAGTACGTACGACCCCGGCGCGTCCTCGATCGCTTTCAGCTTGCCGCTGCCGGGTTTGCGGGCGGGGACTTCGCCGTCGTCGTATTGCTTCAGCCACTGGCGCCATTCCGGCCACCAGGAACCGGGGCGGTTCTCGGCCTTGGTGAGCCAGGCATCGGGATCCGAGGGATAATCCTTGCCGGATTTCTCGTTGCCGACCCAATGGCCATACTTCTTGGCCGCGGGTGGGTTGACCACGCCGGCGATATGGCCCGAGGCGGCGAGCACGAACTTGACCGGCCCCTGGTAGAGCTGAGTCGCGACGAAGGTCGATTTCCAGGGTGCGATGTGGTCCTCGCGCGTGGAGAGGATAAAGCCCGGTGTCTTTACCGCGGTCAGGTCGATCGGCACGCCGTCGAGCTCGATGCCGCCCGGCTTCGACAGCAGGTTCTTCTGGTACATGTTGCGCAGGTAGAAGCTGTGCATCGCCGCCGGCATCCGGGTCGAATCCGAGTTCCAATAGAGGAGATCGAACGGGAAGGGCTCTTTGCCGAGCAGGTAGTTGTTGATGACGAAGGACCAGATGAGATCGTTGGCGCGCAGCATGTTGAAGGTGTTCGCCATCTCCGAGCCTTCGAGATAGCCCCGCTCGTTCATCTTCGCTTCGAGCGAATCCAGCTGCTCCTCGTCGATGAAGACGCTGAGCTCACCGGCCTCGGTGAAGTCCACCATGCTGGTGAAGAAGGTGGCGCTAGCAATCCGGTCGCTCTTCTTCTTGGCGGCGAGATAGGCAAGGGTCGACGCCAGCAGCGTGCCGCCCAGGCAATAGCCGATGACATTGGTGCTCTTCTCGCCGGTAGCCTTCTCCACCGCATCGAGGGCGGCGAGGATGCCTTCGAGCATGTAGTCGGAGAAGCCCTTCTGGGCGAGCTTCTCGTCCGGGTTGACCCAGGAGATGATGAAGACAGTCAGCCCTTGCTCGACGGCCCATTTGACGAAGGAGTTCTGCGGCTTCAGATCGAGAATGTAGTACTTGTTGATCCAAGGCGGGATGACCAGCAGCGGCCGTTTCGCCACGGTCTCGGTCGCGGGCGAATACTGGATGAGCTGCATGAGATCGTTCTGGAACACGACCTTGCCCGGTGTCACGGCGATGTTCTTGCCGACCTCGAAGGCCTCGTAGTTGGTCATGCTGATCGAGAGCTTGCCCTTGCCGCGCTCCAGATCGCCGAGGAGGTTCTCCAGCCCCTTGACCAGATTCTCGCCATGGCTCTCGATGGTCGCGCGGAGGACTTCGGGATTGGTGAGCACGAAGTTGCTCGGCGCCATCGCGTCGACGAATTGCCGCGTGTAGAAATCGACCTTCTGCGCGGTCTTGTCGTCGAGCCCGTCGACCTGCTCGATCGTGTTCTGGATCCAGCGGGCGCTCAGCAGGTAGGACTGCTTGATGAAGTCGAACAGCTGGTTGTCCTGCCAAGCGGCGTCCTTGAAGCGCCGGTCGTCCCGAGCGGGCGTGATCACCGGCTCGGCCTCCTGGCCCATCATCCGGCGCGCGGTCGATTGCCAGAGGTTCATGTAGTCCTGCCAGAGCGACATCTGCGCCTGGATCAGCTTGTGCGGATCCGCCATCAGGCGGGCCGTCATCTCGTAGAAGGCGCGGCCGATGTTCAGCGGGTCTGGTCCGTCGGCGAAACGTTCCTGGTTGCGAGTCAGGAACTCGGAGACCAGCCGCTGCGACTGCTCGGCGATTCCCGCCATGGTCCGGGCGAGCTCCATCGGATCCGAGCCGTTCTCGGCGGTCGGCTCAGGATTCGGCTCCTTGCGGTCGGTTGCGTCGGCCATGTCTCACCCGGTTCGGTTCCCTAGAGTTAACAATGACATAAGCAGAGGGTCGCCATTCGCCAATTCCACACAATGCCGCGGAGACGACGCCAATTGTTTCTTATAATAGAATGAGTTAAAGATTTGAAACCCCTTCGGCGAAGGGTTTGCGGCAGCTTGAACGACGATTCGGCGGCTGCGACCCGACGACGCCGCGGCGGACGTGGGGAGATCACGGTCAATGCGCGACCTTCGGAAGTTCACGGCATCTTATGGCGGCAGCCTGGCAAAGCGTGCGGCGGCGCTCGAGTTGGGCCGCGTGCGGTCCTGGCTGCCTCTCGCGGCGATCCTGGTGATCGCCGGCTGCAGTTGGTTCAGCGAAGAGCCGACTCCGCCACCCCCTGACCAGACGGCACAGAAGACGACGCCGCCCGAGCCCGGCGAGGGCGAGACCATGAAGAATGCGGAAGGTCAGGCGGGCGGAACGCAGACGGCGCAGAGTGGTGGCCAAGCCACGTACCCCGACATCAACAGCGTGCCCAATGAGGCGCCAAAGCCGGACACCACGAGTCTTGAGCAGGCGCAACAGGGGCTGGGCTCCGATACGGCGAACGCCCAGCATACCGAAGAGACGCTGACCATGCCGAACGAGAGCGCGGCGAGACCGGAAAACCCGGCGCCCGCGACTGGCGAGCAGGCGGCGTCGGTCCAGCCGACCGCGCCCGAATCCGCAGCTGCGCCGCCCATTGTGACGCCAGGGGCTGAGACGCCTGGCGCCGAGACGCCTGCTCCACCAGCACCAGAGGCGGCGACTCAGCCGCAACCCGCACCGCAACCCACCCCGGCGCCGGCGGTCGCGCCGGTCCCTGAAGTGACGCCTCCTCCGGCTCCTGCTCCCGAGAGCGAGCAGGTGGCGCTGGTGGGGACTCCGCAGGCGGGCGCAATGCCGTTCGAGCCTTCAGGTCCGCTTCATCTCGCGCCGGGTTCGTTGGCGCGCAACCCGCAGGAAGCGGCCGTAGCGACCGCTCCGACGACGCCTCCGCCCACCAACCTCGCGAGTTCTGGCATCAGCACGACACCGTTGCCGAGCGCGGCGCCAATGACCGGTGGCAGCGGCGTCTCGGTCGATTATTCCGTGCTCAACGGCCTGCAGGCCGGCGCTCCGGCCAGCTACCAGCCGGCAATGTCGATGGCGCCGGTTTCGGCGCCGGTGGCAACTTCGGTCGCCGGTGTCGGGCAAGCGGTCGGCTATGTCTTTTTCGGCAACGGTTCCTCGGTGCTGAGTCCGGCCGATCGCGAAGTGCTGCGCCAGGTCGCGGCGCTGCAGCGGGTTCAGGGCGGCGTGCTCCGGATCGTCGGGCATGCCAGCCAGCGGACCGGCAATCTGGATCCGGTTGCCCAGGACCAGGTGAACGAGAGAGTCTCGCTCGCCCGCGCAACGGCGGTTGCCCGCGCGCTGGTCGATATGGGCGTGCAGCCGGCGCTGGTACAGGTGGCTGCGGCAGGCGACAACCAGACCCTCTATGCCGAGAGCACGCCGGCCGGCGAGGCCGGGAACCGCCGCGCGGAAGTCTATTTGTCCGCCAATTGACCAAGCCCTGTAACTTTCGTCCATAACGCTCGATCATGGCTGCTGGAAACGCGTCGGGACGCGCCTTGCGCGTCGGCATAGCCGGGCTTGGCACCGTCGGCATCGGCGTGGTGCGGCTCATCGAAGAAAATCGCGACGTGCTCCTGCAGCACTGCCCGACGCCGATCGAGGTGACCGCGGTCTCCGCGCGCGACCGGCGCAAGAACCGCGACATCGATCTTTCGAAGTATCACTGGGTCGATGATCCCGTCGCGCTCGCCAGGCACCCGGAGGTCGATGTCGTGGTGGAGGTGATCGGCGGCGCCGCCGGGCCGGCGAAGGCGCTGATCGAGGCGGCGATCGCCGCCGGCCGTCATGTCGTCACCGCCAACAAGGCGCTGCTTGCCGAGCACGGCACAGCGCTCGCGCGAAGCGCCGAACGGGCGGGTCTCGCACTGTCCTACGAAGCTGCGGTCGCGGGCGGGATCCCGATCATCAAGGCGATGCGGGAGGGCCTCGCCGCCAACCGCATCGAGCACGTCTACGGGATTTTGAACGGCACCTGCAATTACATCCTGACGCAGATGCGCGAGACCGGGCGCGAGTTCGGCGACGTGCTCCAGGAAGCGCAGCACTTAGGATATGCCGAGGCGGACCCGAGCTTCGACGTCGATGGCATCGATGCCGCCCACAAGCTCTCAATCCTCGCCGCGGTCGCCTTCGGCAGCGAAGTCGATTTCGGCAGCATCCGCATCTCCGGCATTCGCAACGTCTCGGCGATGGATATCGCCTACGCCGACGAGCTCGGCTACCGCATCAAGCTCCTGGGCCTCGCCCGCCTGACGGAACACGGTATCGAGCAGCGCGTTCATGCCTGCATGGTCCCCCAGAACGCGCTGATCGCCAAGGTGGATGGCGTCTATAACGCCGTCGTGACCCAGGGGAATTTCGTCGGGCAGAACGTCGCGATCGGCCGCGGGGCGGGGCAGGGGCCCACCGCTTCCGCGGTGGTCAGCGACCTGATGGACATCGCGCGCGGCCGGATCCTACCGGCATTCTCTGCGCCGGCGGACACGTTGAAGCGCATTCCCGCCGCGCCCGAGGGCAGTCATGTCGGGCCATTCTATCTCCGGCTGATGGTGGTGGACCGGCCGGGCGTCATCGCCGAGATCGCAGCGGTGATGCGTGACGAGAGCGTCTCCATGGAAACCATGATCCAGCGCGCCCGCTCGCCCGGCGAGGCGGTGCCGGTCGTGCTGACCACCCACGAAACCAGCCAGGCGCAGATCGCGCGCGTGGTGGAGCGTCTCGGCCGCGTCCAGACCGTGCTCGAGCCACCGCATGTGATGTCGATCGAATTGCTGTCGTAGCCGAACAAGCGCGCGACTAACTCGACCAAAGGAGGCCAACGATCATGGATCGCAATCTCGCGCTGGAAGTGGTGCGCGTTACCGAGGCCGCCGCCTTGGCGGCGTCGCGGCTGATGGGTCGCGGCGACGAGAAGGCAGCCGATCAGGCGGCTGTCGACGCCATGCGCCAGGCGTTGAACAGTCTTGCCATCGACGGCACCGTGGTGATCGGCGAGGGTGAGCGCGACGAGGCGCCGATGCTTTATATCGGCGAGAAGGTCGGCGGCGGTGGACCGAAGGTCGACATCGCGCTCGATCCGCTGGAAGGCACGACCATTACCGCCAAGGGCGGGCACAACGCGCTCGCGGTCGTAGCCATGGCGGAGGAGGGCGGGTTCCTGAACGCGCCGGACGTCTACATGGATAAGATCGCGGTGGGCGCCGGCCTGCCCGACGGCGTGGTCGATCTCGACCGCAAGCCGGCGGAGAATCTGAAGGCGTTGGCGAAGGCCAAAGGTATGGACATTCGCGACCTGGTCGTCTGCGTTCTCGATCGACCGCGCCACGCCGAGCTGATCGCGGCGGTGCGTGCTACCGGATCGCGGATCATGCTGATCTCCGATGGCGATGTTTCAGGCGTGATCGCGACCTCGCAGCCGGAGAGCGGCGTCGATATCTACATGGGGAGCGGCGGGGCGCCGGAAGGCGTCTTGGCTGCGGCGGCGCTGCGTTGCATCGGCGGGCAGATGCAGGGGCGTCTTCTGTTCCGCAACGACGACGAGAAGGCGCGGGCCAAGAAGTGGGGCGTCACCGACCTCAACCGCAAATACGGGCTCCTGGATCTCGCCAGGGGCGACGTGATGTTCGCGGCGACTGGCGTCACCGACGGCGCGATGCTGAAGGGCGTTCGCCGTGCCACTACGACGGCGAGCACGCATTCGATCGTCATGCGGTCGAAGACCGGCACGATCCGCGTCATCGAGGCCCGCCACAACTGGGACCTCAAGATGCCCTACGAGATGCGCGGCGCCTACTAGCGCGCGCCGGACTTCGGTGTGTGATAAGCGCGCCCGTCTTCAGGGTTTTTGAAGCCATTCCGCAGAACCGGCATCTTCCGGATTTTGCCGCTGGTGCTGTTGACTTAAGATGATGTGCATGCCTTTGAGATGTCGTCTGACGTCAATGAGCACTGAGAGGCTCAGAAACAGTGCGACGCACTGTAAGACCAGTACGATCAGTCCGAACATCGGCAGTATTCCTCTTCGCCCGAAAAATCGTTCGAAGATGCTACTATAAAGGGCGGTCCCACAGATTCCAAGCAATAGCGCTGGCCGCAGTCTGGCGCTGCTATACTGCCGGGTATGCAAAGCCCCCTTGCGAGTCGCCTGTCCGAAGAGGCGGAGCCGGCGCCGTTCCTCGGAGTGGAGCGGTCGGTGACCGGCAAGTTCTGGCATCAGCGCGTCTCCGACGAGCGATTGGCGCTGGCGATCGCACAGCGGATGCAGATTCCCGAACCCGTCGGACGGTTGCTTGCCGCCCGGGGCCAGACGCTCGACTCGGCCGGGGGCTTCCTCGCACCGCGGCTGCGTGATGTGCTTCCCGATCCCGCCGGCTTCCGCGACATGGAAATGGCCGCCGAGCGCATCGCGACGGCGATCCGCGGCCAGGAGAAGATCGCGATCTTCGGCGACTACGATGTCGATGGCGCGACCTCGGCGGCTCTCTTCTCGCGGTTTCTGAGGAGTGTCGGCGCGGCGCCGGTGCGGCTCTATGTGCCCGACCGCGGCAGCGAGGGCTATGGCCCGAACACGCCCGCATTGCTCAAGCTGAAAGGCGAGGGGGCGAAGCTCGTCATCACGGTCGATTGCGGCACCACCTCCTTCGCGCCGCTGCGGGCCGCGCGCGACGCTGGTCTCGATGTCGTCGTGGTCGACCATCATGTAGCGGAACCGTCTCTTCCGAGCGCTACTGCGCTGGTCAACCCGAACCGCCTCGATGAGACTGCTGGTCACGGCCAGCTTGCTGCGATCGGTGTCGCCTTCCTGTTGGTGGTCGCGATCAACCGTGCGCTGCGAAGGCAGGGTTGGTATGGCACGGCGCGGCCCGAGCCAGATCTGCTGCAATGGCTCGACCTCGTCGCCCTTGGGACCATCTGCGACGTGGTACCGCTGACCGGTCTCAACCGCGCGCTCGTGGCGCAGGGTCTCAAGGTGATGGCGCAGCGGCGCAATCTCGGCCTGCGCGTGCTGGCCGAAACGGCAGGGCTCGACGAGCGTGCCGGGGCCTATCATTGCGGATTTCTTCTCGGTCCGCGGATCAACGCGGGCGGTCGCGTCGGACGCTCCGATCTCGGTGCGCGACTGCTTGCGACGGAGGATCATGCGGAAGCGATGAGCCTGGCGCGTGAGCTCGAAGCGCTCAATGCCGAGCGGCGCCAGATAGAGGCGCAGGTGCAGGAGGAGGCGATCCGCCTCGCCGATGGCGAAGCAGCCCATCGCCAGCAACTGATCTTCGTCGCCGCCGAGGGCTGGCATCCCGGCGTCATTGGGATCGTCGCCGGGCGTCTGCGCGAGCGCTACGAGCGGCCGGTCTGCGTCATCGCTCTGGAGAACGGCATCGGCAAGGGCTCCGGGCGTTCCGCCTCCGGGTTCCATCTCGGCAATGCGATCATCGCGGCGCGCGAGTGCGGTATCATCGCCAAGGGCGGGGGCCACGCCATGGCCGCCGGTTTCGAGGTGGAGGCCGGGAAGTTGGACACGCTGCGCGAATTCATCGCCGCGCGCATCGATCATCATTTCGACGGTCCGCCGCCGCGCGCCGTGCTCGAGCTCGACGGAACGCTGCAACCGCGCGGCGCCTCGCCGGATTTCGCGCGGATGCTGGATCGGCTGGCGCCGTTCGGCGCAGGGAATCCCGAGCCCCGCTTCGTGCTCTCCGGCGTCCGGGTGGCCGTGGCGGATATCGTGGGCGCCAACCACGTCCGCTGCGTTGTCGAGGGCAGCGACGGCGCGCGGGTGAAGGCCGTCGCGTTCCGCGCCGCCGAGACCGAGCTCGGCCGCGCCCTGCGCGGCGGGCGGAACGGCCCGCCGCTGCACATCGCCGGCCATCTCCGCCTCGACTCCTGGCAGGGCCAGGAGCGGGTGCAGATGACGATCGAGGACGCGGCGCAGGTTTCCTGACCCAAACCCCCGACCACAGGCGCGGCGCAATAGCCTGTTTCCAAGCCCCGGTCGATGATGTTATAGCGCTGCGCCCGTAGGTACTTGGAGATCAAGGATTATGTCCGCGACCGCAGCCCGCGACACAGGCCGCGACACAGGATACGTGCCGTATGTCGACGGGCTTCGCGCCGTAGCCATCCTGTCGGTGGTCGGGTTCCATATCGGACTGCCGGGATTTTCCGGCGGTTTCGTCGGAGTGGACGTCTTCTTCGTCATCTCCGGCTTCCTCATCATCGGGCATATCGTCTCCGGAATAGAGCGCGGCCGGTTCTCCCTGGCCGATTTCTACGCGCGCCGGGTCCTGCGGCTGCTGCCGCTGCTGCTGACGGTCATCCTGGCGATCTGCGCGATCGCCCCGTTCATCTTGGTAACACCGGACCAGTACAGCGATTTCGGCGGCTCGGCGAGTGCCGCGGCGCTGATGAAGTCGAATTACTTCTTCCTCGCGAACCAGGGCTATTTCGACCATGCGGCCGGTACCAAGCCGCTGCTGCATACCTGGTCGCTGGGCGTCGAGGCGCAGTTCTATCTGATCGCACCGATCGTTCTCGGTGGCGCCGCGCTTTTGGGTGCGCGCAGGCGGGGGCTGGTCTTTACCCTGGTCTGGCTGCTCGTCACGGCGCTCTCGCTGGCCGGCTGCGTCGCCTACAGCCATGTCGGCAAGAACCACGCCTTCTTCATGGTGGCCGACCGGGCCTGGGAGTTCGCCGCGGGCGCCGCCGCAACCCCGCTCGCTCTTCGGCTGGCCAAATTGCCGCGGGTCGCCATCGATGGCGTCGGCCTCGCCGGTCTGGCGATCGTTGTCGCCTGCGTGTTCCTCTACGACGGATCGCTGGTCTATCCCTCCGCCTGGCCGGTCGCGCCGGTTCTGGGCGCCACCCTGATCCTCGCCAGTGGCGAGGCGGCTGAAGGCGCGGCGGTGAAGCGTCTGCTCGCCTTGAAGCCGCTGGTCGGGATCGGTCTCGTCTCCTACGGCTGGTACCTCTGGCACTGGCCGCTCATCACCTATACCCGGATCGTGCATTTCGGCAGCCACGACCTCGCGTCAGACGGGCTGATCGGCGGAGTGCTCGGCCTGGTGCTCGCGGTCGGGACCTATTTCGTGATCGAGCGGCCGGTCGCTCGGCACAAATCAATGCTGCTGGCGCGGGGCAAGGCGGTCACCGTCGCCGCGGGCCTCGCGGCCTGCGGCATCGCCGCCGTGCCCGGCTATCTGTTCGAGCACAGCATTGCGCACAGCCTGCAGAAGCAACTGGGCGCCGAAGCCTGGCCCACCAAGATCAACCTCCATCACATCGACGATGCCTGCATCATGCCGGACAATGGGCGCCTCTTGCCCACCTGCGACGTCGCCTCCGCGCCGAAGCTCGGCCTGCTGCTGGGTGACTCCCATGCGCGCGACACCTACCCGGTGATGAGCGCGAAAGCCGCCGCGACCGGCGCCAAGCTGGTCACCCTGGTGCGGACCGGCTGCCCGCCGCTGCTGAAGACCTACGTCCTCTCCCAGGGGCAGCGGCAGCATTGCACCGACGATCTGCAGAAGGCGGTCGACAATCTGGCCTCCGCCCACGCACCGTTGTCCTTCGCCGTCCTGTCATCGAACTGGATCGCCTATCTCGGCGCCGAACGGATCGGAGACCAGGAACGCGTCCTGGCCGATGACACCGGACGCGCGGTTGCGAGCGATCAGATCGGGGCATTCCAGCATGGCTTGGAACGGACGATCCATGCGCTCCGCGACATGGGCGTGCGGCGGATCCTGATTGTGGCGCCAGAGCCCGATTTTAGGACCGATGCGCCGGAATGCCTGCTGCGCAGCAAGCGCTACGGGATGAGCCCCGACTTCTGCACGCGTCCGCTGGCGGACTTATCGGCATTGCACGGCTGGATCGTGGCCGCGATGGCGGCGGCGGCGGGCGGGGCGGCGGACGTACGCATCATCGATCCGTTTGCTGCGCTCTGCGACGTGGATCGTTGCTGGCAGCATCGCGACGGCGTGCCGCTCTATCTCGACGACAACCACTTGAGCCCGCGCGGCCTCGATCTGGTCTACCGGCTCTATGCCCCGGACCTGGCCTGGGTGTTCGGCGAGGCTTCCGCAAGCCTGCAGTGATCAGTCGAGCGGCGTCACTCGTGGTCGGAGACCGCGTGGGGCTTATAGGGCTCCTCCAGGCGCTTCGCCTCTTCTTCCGAGAGCTTCAGCGACAGCGCGGCGACGGCGTCGTTGAGATGGTTCGCCTTGCTGGCGCCGACGATCGGTGAGGTGATCACCGGTTTCGACAGCACCCAGGCCAGCGCCATTTGCATCGGCGGTACGCCATGCACCTTCGCGACTTCGGCGAGGCGATCCGCGACCGCAAAATCGTCCGGCTGGTAGTACATCTTCTTGGCGAAATCGTCGGACTTGGCGCGCGTCGTGTCGCCGCCCTGGAGATGGCGGTTGCCGGCCAGGAATCCTCGCGCCAGCGGCGACCACGGGATGACGCCGATCCCGGCATCGCGGCAATAGGGGAGCATCTCGCGCTCCTCCTCGCGATAGACGAGGTTGTATTGCGGCTGCATGGAGACGAACGGAGTCCAGCCGTACTTCTCGGCGACGTGGTTCGCCTTGGCGAATTGCCAAGCATACATCGATGAAGCGCCGATGTAGCGCGCCTTGCCAGCCTTCACCACGTCGTGGAGCGCCTCCATGGTCTCCTCGATCGGCGTCTCATGATCCCAGCGGTGGATCTGGTAGAGATCGACGTAGTCCATGCCGAGCCGCCGTAGGCTGTGGTCGATCTCGATCATGACCGCCTTGCGCGAAAGGCCGCGGCCGTTGGGGTCCTCCTTGCGCATCTCCGAACGCACCTTGGTCGCGACCACCAGCTCCTCGCGCCGCGCCATGTCGCGCAGTGCACGGCCCACGATCTCCTCGCTGGCGCCGAGCGAGTAGACGTTCGCCGTATCGAAGAAGTTGATGCCGAGCTCGAGGGCACGCTTGATGAAAGGGCGGCTCTCGTCCTCCTCGAGGACCCAATCCCGCCACTTCTTCGAGCCGTAGGTCATGCACCCGAGACAGATGCGGGAGACCTTGAGGCCGGTTCGGCCCAGTCTGACATATTCCATCGCGTGCTCCCTCGGCAGTCGGGACGGATGAGCCTCAGATGGCAGCGGTCACCATGATCTCAACCTTCCATTTCGGATCTGCGAGCTTGGCCTCAACCGTGGCGCGGGCGGGCGCCGTTCCCTTGACGATCCACTCGCCCCAGGCGCGATTCATCTCGGCGAAGGTCGCCATGTCCGAAAGCCAGACATTGGCCTTGAGAATCTTGGTCTTGTCGGTCCCGGCCTGTCGCAGGGTCTCGTCGATCTGCTTCAGAACGTTTTTGGTCTGCTCGTAGACCGAAGGCGAGGCCGGTTCCTCGGCCACATGGCCGGCGAGATAGGCGATGCCATTGTGGACGACGGCGTCACTGATGTTGCCGGAATCGCCAATGCGCTTGATCGACATGCAGAAGCCCCTCTTTTCGCGGTGGTTATGCTGAGATTTCAGCCGGTTGAGGGCGGCGATTATGGCGGAAGGCGATCCCGTGCGAAAGCGCCGATCGAAGACGGCCGGGCGCGGTTGATTTCCGGGCCCTCAGCCGGTAAAAGGCGCGGCATCCCGGACGCTGGGCGTTCGGGCGAAGCCTTGCGTCCCCATCGTCTAGAGGCCCAGGACACCACCCTTTCACGGTGAAAACACGGGTTCGAATCCCGTTGGGGACGCCAGCAAAATCAGATAGTTATATATGATTTCTAAAGCTGACTTGGCCCCGTACGGAAAATATACGGAAAATTCTCTCGGCGCGAGGATGCAAGCGGCCTGCCGCTATGAGTGCTGAACTAGAGGGCGCGAAGACGGCGATTGTTGCCTGGGCGACGGGACATCCCGAGATACTGAAAATTTCGCTCTTCGGAAGTCGCATCCGCGGGACCGACAAGCATGGTTGTCCGGTGCGTCGCAACAGCGATCTCGACATCGCTATTGCCTTCGACGGATCACTTCTCTCTCAGTTCGGGTGGAAGGAGCGCATGGAGCTCGAACTCCAGCCGTTGATAGTGTTCCGACCCAGCGTATGGCG
>DATKMF010000092.1:0-35217 GCA_035542015.1 Candidatus Cybelea sp. | reverse complement strand
CGGCCCGATCCCGCTGCCGCGCCTGTTCAGCCCGTCGCTCAACGCGTGGGAGGGCGAGCGGGATGGCAAGTACGCGTTCGAGGTCGAGGTGCGGCTGCCGCTTGTCGGTCGCATGATCCGGTATGCGGGGTTGCTGGATGTGGATGTGCTGGCGGAGTGAAGATCTTCGGTGCGTTATCTGCCTTCGTCCAACGGGAAGCTTCAGATGCTGTTCAGAATTGCAGCTTGCTTAGTCGCCGTTTGCGCCGAAACTGGCGAATTGCACGCTGATCAGACTTATCAACTCTCACCTGACGACGGTATGGTGACCTACTTCAACGGAAATCAGGCAGCCATTCGGTCGTCAGATTGCAAAGAGGATGGAGAAAGCGTTGTTTCAGATTTTCAGAAAAAGATGGCGGAATATAAGCAACCCGGACGTCTGGTGGCGTGCCAATCAGAGGTCGTGACGGACTATCCCTCCATTTATGATACTCACTACTACGCGGGTATCTTTACGCTAGACCTGGATGGCAAACGATCAAAGGTGGCGGCGTGCTACAACGAGGGAACTGGAGACTTCGTTTTGAAGCCCATTAGTTCCTTAACGCATCATGAGCTCATCGTGTTCATGATGGACAACTGCACTTCAGGCTAAGTTTTAAGCCCGAGCCCCCTGAGCACGATCTCCGTCGTCTGCTGCGCCGCGCGGTCGTAGTCGGCGGGCTTCAGGGTCTTCCGTCCGAGCACGGCGGCGATCTGGACGGCGAAGTCGGCGTAGGTCTGCGTGGTCGCCCAGAGCATGAAGAAGAGGTGGCGCGGATCCACTGGACGCATCTTGCCTTCCTTGACCCAGCCCTCGATCACCTTCGCCTTCGCGTCCACCCAATCCTGCAGCTCGTGCTTCAGGAAATCGCCGATCTGCGGCGCTCCGTGGATCACCTCGTTGGCGAAGACGCGCGACGCCAGCGGCCTCTTCCGCGCGAGGTCGATCTTGGCGGCGATATAGTGGGCGAGGGCGACCGCCGGATCGACATCGGCGCGGATCTCGTCGGCGGTGCCGAGCCAGAGGTCGAGGATGCGCCGGAGCACCCGGCGATAGAGCTCCTCCTTGGTCCTGCAGTAATAGTGCAGGTTCGGCTTCGGGATGCCGGCGCGGCGCGCGATCTCCGACATCGAGGCGCCGGAGAAGCCGTGCTCGGCGAACACCGCCTCGGCGGCGCCCAGGATCTTGGCGTCGATCCGCGCGCGCGCCCGTTCGCGCGGGCCCGCGGCCGTGCTCTCGGCGGGCGCCATTTCCTTGCCGGACAGATCCATCTCGCCTCTCCGCACCGCTTGCGCAACATCCTAGCGCAAACCCGGCGGGCGGCGCGAATAAAACTTGATCGATCGGTCAAACTTTGGCAGCATTCCCGCAATAGGGAGTTGCGCGGCCTGCGCAAGGGTCCGGGAACGCATCATCGGACCGACCGGCCGCGCCGGATTGCGAGTAGGGAGACTGCCATGGCGCCTGCCCCCTGGGGCGGTGCGGCCGGGACTCTGTCCCGGGCCGAGATCGAATCCCGTTTCGCGGATGTGAAGCCGCCGCTCGACAAGAAGCGCGCCATCGTGGACAGCGCGCGCTGCTTCTTCTGCCACGACGCGCCCTGCGTCGAGGCCTGCCCGACCGGCATCGACATTCCGCAATTCATCCGCATGATCTCGACCGGCAACGTGCAGGGCGCAGCGCTCGAGATCCTGCAGGAGAACATCTTCGGCGGCATGTGCGCCCGGGTCTGCCCGACCGAGGTGCTCTGCGAGCGCGCCTGCGTGCGCAACACCTCGGAAGACAAGCCGGTCGATATCGGCGCGTTGCAGCGCTATGCGGTCGATCGGCTGATCGAGACCGGCACGCAGCCCTTCGAGCGCGGGACGCCGAGCGGAAAACGCGTCGCGGTGGTCGGCGGCGGACCGGCCGGGCTCTCCTGCGCGCACCGGCTCTCGACGCTGGGCCATGAGGTCACGGTCTACGAGGCGCGGGAGCAGCTGGGTGGGCTCAACGAATACGGCATCGCCGCCTACAAGACGGTCGACAACTTCGCCCAGCGCGAGGTCGATTTCATCTTTTCGATCGGCGGCATCACGGCGAAGACCGGGCAGCGCCTCGGCCGCGACGTGACGCTGGCGCAGCTCGCCGAGGGCTATGACGCGGTCTTCCTCGGCATCGGGCTCGGCGGCGTCAACGCGCTCGACCTGCCCGGCGAGGATAGTCTGAAAGGCGTGCTCGATGCGGTCGAATACATCGCCGATCTCAGGCAGGCCAAGGACAAGTCGCGGCTCGCGGTCGGGCGGCACGTGGTGGTCATCGGCGGCGGCAACACGGCGATCGACATCGCGATCCAGGCGAAGAAGCTCGGCGCCGAAGACGTGACCATGGTCTATCGGCGCGGCCCCGGCCAGATGAGCGCCACCCATCACGAGCAGGAGTTCGCCCAGGTCTCCGGCGTCAAGATCAAGCATTGGGCGAAGCCGGTCGGCCTCATCGGCAAGAACGGCGCCATCGCCGGTGTCGAGCTCGAATACACGCGGCTCGACGACGATGGCCGGCTCGAAGGCACGGGCGACCGGTTCACCATCGAATGCGACCAGCTGTTCAAGGCGATCGGCCAGACCCTGGCGGCGCCAACAGAGCTGAAGACCGCCAAGGGCAAGATCGTGGTCGATGGCGACTACCGCACCTCGATGGCGAAGGTCTGGGCGGGCGGCGATTGCATCGCCAGCGGCACGGACCTGACCGTGCAAAGCGTGCAGGACGGCAAGCTCGCGGCGCATGCGATCGACCGCCAATTGCGTGGTCGCTCTTGACGGGAACTAGGACGGCGAAACGGGTCTCTCACAGGAGGACTCCCAATGGCTGACATCAGCGTCGACTTCTGCGGGATCAAGTCGCCGAATCCGTTCTGGCTGGCTTCGGCGCCGCCGACCGACAAGGAATACAACGTGGTGCGCGCCTTCAAGGCGGGCTGGGGCGGCGTCGTCTGGAAGACGCTGGGCGAGGATCCGCCGGTGGTCAACGTCTCCTCACGCTACGGCGCGCTGCACCTGAACGACGACAGGATCGTCGGTTTCAACAACATCGAGCTCATCACCGACCGGCCGCTGTACGTGAACCTGCGCGAGATCAAGCAGGTGAAGCGCGATTGGCCGGACCGCGCCCTCATCGTGTCGCTGATGGTGCCCTGCGAGGAGCAGAGCTGGAAGTCGATCCTGAAGCGGGTCGAGGAGACCGAGGCGGACGGCATCGAGCTGAACTTCGGCTGCCCGCACGGCATGTCCGAGCGCGGCATGGGTTCCGCGGTCGGCCAGGTGCCGGAATATGTCGAGATGGTCGCGCGCTGGTGCAAGCAGCACACGCGGATGCCGGTCATCGTCAAGCTGACGCCGAACGTGACCGACGTGCGCAAGCCGGCGCGCGCGGCGAAGCAGGGCGGGGCGGATGCGGTCTCGCTGATCAACACCATAAACTCGATCTGCGGCATCGATCTCGACGACTTCGCGCCGATGCCCACGGTCGACGGCAAGGGCACCCATGGCGGCTATTGCGGCCCCGCCGTCAAACCCATCGCCATGCACATGACCGCGGAGGTGGCGCGCGATCCGGAGACAAGCGGCATCCCGATCTCGGCCATCGGCGGGATCGGCAACTGGCGTGATGCCGCCGAGTTCATTTCGCTCTCGGCCGGCACGGTGCAGGTCTGCACTGCGGCGATGCATCACGGTTTCCGCATCGTCGATGACATGATCACGGGCTTGAGCAACTGGATGGATGCCAAGGGCTACCGGAAGATCGACGATTTCCGCGGCAGGGCCGTGCCCAACGTCACCGACTGGCAGTTCCTCAACATCAACTACAAGTCGGTCGCGATCATCGACCAGGAGAAGTGCATCCAATGCGGGCTCTGCCACATCGCCTGCGAGGACACCTCGCATCAGTCGATCGCGGCCAAGCGCGTCGATGGCCAGCGGCGCTATGAGGTGATCACCGAGGAATGCGTCGGCTGCAATCTCTGCCAGCATGTCTGCCCGGTGCCGGACTGCATCAGCATGGTCTCGGTCGAGACCGGCAAGCCCTACATGAACTGGACCCAGGATCCGCGGAACCCCTTCGCCAAAGAGGCGGCGCAATAGCAATCGAGCAGGAGAGGCGCGTGGCGACCAATCTCAAGGTGGATGGCGACCGGCTGTGGGACAGCCTGATGGAGATGGCGAAGATCGGCGCCACGGCCAAGGGCGGCGTCTGCCGGCTGGCGCTGACCGATCTCGACCGGCAGGCCCGCGATCTCTTCATCGCCTGGTGCAAGAAGGCCGGCTGCTCGATCAAGATCGACAAGATGGGCAACATCTTCGCGCGCCGCGCCGGCAAGGATGACAGCCTGGCGCCGGTCGTCACCGGCAGCCATATCGACAGCCAGCCCACGGGGGGCAAGTTCGACGGCATCTATGGCGTGCTCTCCGGGCTGGAAGTGATCCGGTCGCTGAACGACCTCAAATACGAGACCACGCGGCCGATCGAGGTCGCGGTCTGGACCAACGAGGAGGGTTCGCGTTTCGCGCCCGCCATGGTCGCCTCCGGCGTCTTCGCCGGCGTGTTCGATCTCGACTACGGCCTCTCCCGCGCCGATCCCGACGGCAAGACCATGGGCGAGGAGCTGAAGCGCATCGGCTATGCCGGGCCGGAGGAGGTGGGCAAGCGCCAGGTCCATGCCTTCTTCGAGGCGCATATCGAGCAGGGGCCGATCCTGGAAGCCGAGAAGAAGACCATCGGCATCGTCCAGGGCGCGCAAGGGCAGCGCTGGTTCGAGGTCACCATGACCGGGCAGGAGGCCCATGCCGGGCCGACGCCGATGAAGGTCCGCAAGGACGCGTTGGTCGGCGCGGCGCATGTGGTGAGCGCCGTCAACCGGATCGGCCACAGCAACCAGCCTTTCGCCTGCGCGACCGTGGGCATGCTGGTGAACAAGCCCAATTCCCGGAACACGATTCCGGGCAGCGTCTTCTTCACCGTCGATCTCCGGCATCCCGAAGACGCCGTGCTCTCCAAGATGGCGGCCGAGGTGAAGGCGGCCGCCGAGGAGGCCTGCAGGGCGAACGGCCTCATCATGGATTTCAAGGAGATCTGGTACTCGCCGCCGGTGAAGTTCAACACCGACTGCGTGGCGGCGGTGAAGAAGGGGGCCGAGGAGCTGGGCTTCGCCGCCATGCCGATCATCAGCGGCGCCGGGCACGATGCCTGTTATTTGAGCAGGGTCGCCCCGACCGCCATGGTCTTCATCCCCTGCGAGGACGGGATCAGCCACAACGAGGTCGAGAACGCCACCAAGGAAGACTGCGCCGCTGGCTGCGACGTGCTGCTTCGTGCCATAGTGGAACGCGCGAATGCCGTCTGACGGCGGCGCGCGGCTTGCGGGCGATCCAACGCCCGCTTTTGGGGACGCAGTGGAACAGCCTGTCGTGGTCCGGCCCTCGGCCGGCGATGTCGTCATCGACATCCGCAATCTCAGCCTCACCTTCCAGACCGCGGATGCGCCGGTCCAGGCGCTCAGCGAGATCAGCCTCCAGGTCCGGGCGGGGGAGTTCGTCTCGCTGATCGGGCCCTCCGGCTGCGGCAAGACCACGCTGATGCGCATCGTCGCCGATCTCGAGCAGCCGACCGGCGGCACTGCGCTCGTCAACGGCATGACGCCGCGCGAGGCGCGGTTGAAGCGCGCCTATGGCTACGTGTTCCAGGCCCCGGCGCTCTACCCCTGGCGCAACGTGCTCGGCAACGTGACCCTGCCGCATGAGATCATGGGGCTCGCCAAGGCGGAGCGCGACGCGAAGGCGCGGCGCTATATCGAGCTGGTCGGTCTCTCGGGTTTCGAGAAGAAATTTCCGTGGCAGCTTTCCGGCGGCATGCAACAGCGGGTATCGATCGCGCGCGCCCTCAGTTTCGATCCCGCCATCCTGCTGATGGACGAGCCGTTCGGCGCGCTGGACGAGATCACCCGCGACCGGATGAACGAGGAGCTGCTCTCGATCTGGAACAAGACGAAGAAGACCGTCATCTTCGTCACCCACTCGATCGACGAGGCGGTGCTGCTCTCGACGCGGATCGTGGTGATGAGCGCCAGGCCGGGCCGCATCGTCGAGGTGATCGACAGCACGCTCCCGCCCGAGCGCAGCCTCGAGACCCGCGAGCTGCCGGAGGCCATCGCGCTCGCCCACCGCGTGCGCGAGGGACTGAAGGCCGGCCACTCCTATGATTAGCGTTCATGCAAGCTTGATGGGTCTCAGGCTGCTTCAAGACCCTCACCCCAGCCCTCTCCCCACGGGAGAGGGGGCATGCCGCGTGCTCGCTGGTGGCACTCAGGAAGACTGGCGCAACAGCGTCCCTTCTCCCGGGGGGAGAAGGACAGGATGAGGGTCTCGCCGCATCCCGGCTTCCTGTCCCCGCGCGGTCGCGTGTTGCCGGTCCTGACCGTGCTCGCGGCGATCGTGGTGCTGTGGTACGCGCTGGCCGTTATGCTGAACTGGCCGCAGGTAAAGGCGATGGCGGCCAACAATCCGACGCCGGCCTCGACCTCCGATCTCATCGGTGCCGCCTGGGCGATGGAACGGCCGGTGCTGCCGGCACCGCATCAGGTGGTCGCCGAGTTCTGGAAGACCACGGTCGACACCGCGCCCAGCAGCAAGCGCTCGCTGCTCTACCACGCCTGGATCACGGCCTCCGCGACCATGCTCGGCTTCGCCTTCGGCGCCATTCTCGGCATGCTGCTGGCGGCGGGCATCGTCCATGTGAAGACGCTCGACCGCAGCCTGATGCCCTGGATCATCGCCTCGCAGACCGTGCCGATCCTGGCCATCGCGCCGATGATCATCGTGATCCTGGGGAGCGTCGGCATGACGGGGACGGTGCCGAAGGCGATCATCTCCATGTATCTCTGCTTCTTCCCGGTCACCATCGGCATGGTGAAGGGCCTCCGCTCGCCGGACCCGCTGCAGCTCGACCTCATGCGCACCTACAGCGCGGACGCGTGGCAGGTGTTCTGGAAGCTGCGCATCCCGGCCTCGATCCCCTTCCTCTTCGCCAGCATGAAGGTGGCGATCGCCATCAGCCTGGTCGGCACCATCGTCGGCGAGCTGCCGACCGGCGCCAATGGCGGGCTCGGCGCGCGGCTCCTTTCCGGCTCCTATTACGGCCAGACCGTGCAGATCTGGTCGGCGCTGCTGATGGCCTCGCTGCTGGGGAGCGTCCTGGTTTACGCCATGGGCGGCATCGAGCGCCTGACGCTCCGACAGATGGGGGCGCGGGCATGAAGAGCCGGATCGCCGCCCTGATGCCGCTGGGCTTCATCGCCTCGATGTGCCTCATCTTCAGCTTCTGGATGCCGCTCGGCGTCTATGAGGAAGACATCGTCTTCTGGAGGCAGTTTCCGGAGGCCTTCGTCATGGTTCTCGTCGGCCTGCTCGGACTCGCGGTGCCGAAGCATCCGATCCTCCGCACCATCGCGCTCTTTGTCGCAGCGTCCGCCCTCATCTCCGTGCCGACCGCCGAACTGCAGATGGGCTGGCATGCCTCGGGCTTCTGGCTGGCGCTTATCGGCATCGCGCTCTTCGCCTGGTCGGTGATGGGCGACTTCGCCGCCATGCCGCGCAAGCGCTGGACCGATATCGCCGTCCCCGTGCTGTTCGGGCTGCTGCTGGTCTATCTCTGGCAGGCGATCGTGGTCGGTTTCGCCGTGCCCAAAGTGCTGCTGCCGGCGCCGACCGCGATCGCGACGGCACTCCATGGCAGCGTCGAGACACTGGCGATCGACTTTCGGACCACCTTTCTCCAGGCGGTGCTGACCGGTTTCATGCTGGGCAACTTGATCGCTTTCCTGACAGCGCTGTTCGCCGACCGCGTGCCCTTCATCCAGCGTGGCCTGCTGCCGCTTGGCAACCTCGCGAGCTCGGTGCCGGTCGTCGGCATCGCGCCCATCATGGTGATGTGGTTCGGCTTCGGCTGGGAGTCGAAAACGGCCGTCATCGTCTTCATGATCTTCTTCCCCATGCTGGTGAACGCGCTGGCAGGCCTCAACGCTGCCGACCGCATGTCGCTCGATCTCATGCGCTCCTATGGCGCGAGCTACCGCCAGACTTTGTGGAAACTGCGCCTTCCGATGGCGCTGCCCTTCCTGTTCAACGCCCTCAAGGTCAATTCCACCCTGGCGCTGATCGGCGGCATCGTCGCCGAGTTCTTCGGCTCACCGGACCGGGGCATGGGATTCCGTATCTCGGTCGAGGACGCCCGGATGGGGCTCGACATGGTCTGGGCCACGATCACCGTTGCCGCGGTCGCCGGATCCGCGTTCTACGGCATCATCGCGCTCCTGGAGCGCGCCTTCACCTTCTGGCATCCTTCCTATCGCGCGCAAAACTGAAAAACGGAGAGGCAGATGAAGATCACGAAGATAATGGGCGCAACGGTCGCGGCTTCCGCGCTGCTGATCGGCGCATCCGTTGCCCAGGCGGCGGACCAGCTCACCTTGCAGCTGAAATGGGTGACCCAGGCGCAGTTCGCCGGCTACTACGTCGCCAAGGCGAAAGGCTTCTACACCGACGAGGGGCTCGACGTGACGATCAAGGCCGGCGGGCCCGACGTCAATCCGAGCCAGGTGATCGCCGGCGGCGGCGCCGACGTGGTGGTGGACTGGATGCCGTCGGCGCTCGCGACCCGCGAGAAGGGCGTGCCGCTGGTCAACATCGCCCAGGTGTTCCAGACCTCCGGCCTGATGCTGACCTGCCGCAAGGACAGCGGCATCAAGACGCCGGCCGATTTCAAGGACAAGACCCTCGGCGTCTGGTTCGGCGGCAACGAGTATCCGTTCCTCAACTGGATGAACAAGCTCGGCTTGAAGACCGACGGCAGCGCCGGCGGCGTCAAGGTGCTGAAGCAGGGCTTCAACGTCGATCCGATCCTGCAGAAGCAGGCCGACTGCATCTCGACCATGACCTATAACGAATACTGGCAGATCATCGAGAGCGGCCAGTTGAAGGCCGACGACCTCATCACCTTCAAGTACGAGGATGAAGGTGTCGCGACGCTCGAAGACGGGCTCTACACCCTGGATTCGACCCTGAAGGATCCCGCCAAGGTCACCAAGCTGGCGAAGTTCCTGAGAGCCTCGATGAAGGGCTGGGACTATGCGGTCGCGCATCAGGACGAGGCGGTGAAGATCGTGCTCGACAACGACGAGACCGGCGCCCAGACCGAGGGCCACCAGAAGACCATGATGCAGGAGATCGCCAAGCTGGTCGGCACCAACCCCAAGGGAACCGGCTATCTCGACGAGGCGGCCTACGATCGCACGGTGAAGACGCTGATGTCGGGCGGCTCCGAGCCGGTCATCACCAAGCAGCCGGACGGCGCCTGGACCCACGACGTGATCGACCAGGCGTCGAAGATGTAGTGCCGCTTCTCAGTTGAACGCACAGCGCCCCGGCCTTGCGGTCGGGGCGTTTGCTTTCAGCGGCACTTGTCGCAACAGGCGGGATGTGGCGGCACTCCGCCGCAGCGCGGGGCTGTGTTCTTAAGCAGTCGGCAACAGATATACAGCGACAATCCCCTCATGGAGCGGTGTCGCGCGCGATCGGCGCGCCCCGTGTCGATTGGAATGTCGTGTCATGGTCGAGCCCCTGTTCCTCGCTGTCGTCTTCGCGATCGTCTGGCTCTCGGGATCGCTGCTGGCGGAGGATATCCGGACTTGGCACGCGACCAAGCGCCGCCTGCAGCACTGCCCCGTCCGCGTGCGCTGAGTCGTCCGAACACCGACCGTCGCCCACTCTCGAAGACGGCGGCGCTGCAGCAACGCTTCGGAACGAAGAACCGCCGGCTACTTCCCCTTGGGCGGCTTGATCAGGGCCTTGCCGCCGCCCGCGCGCGCCATCGCCTTGGTCGCCTCCGTCGGTGTCAGCAGTTTCGTCGTGTGCATGTTCTTGACATGGCCGGCAGCAGAGACCGCGAAGCTCAGCGTCGCCGCAGCCTCGTCGTCGGGCAGGTCCATGATGGTGACGAAATCGTAGGTCCCGAAGCTCATGTAGAACTCGCGCAGCTTGCCGCCCACGGCCTTGGCGAGCTTGCCCGCCGCTTCGGCGCGATCCTCAGGCTTGTTGATCAGGTTGCGGATGGCTTCGCCGGTATAGTTTCCCTGGAACATGTAGTGGGGCATTGTTCTTTCCTCCCTGTTCGACCCCCGAGCTGAACATCCCCGCGTCCGGGCCCCCGGTCCCGGAGATGGCGATGCCAGTCTTGCGCAATCGCCCGCATCCCGCCACCACCCGATCCGGGAAACCGATGGATCGGTGCGTGGAATAAATTTTCCGTTTGCAACCCAATTGTGAAATCGGTATTCTGACGACGCGAATGGGCCGCTCAGGGGCGGTGCGCCATTCCAGGACTTGCGAAAGGCGCCGGCGCATAGCCGCCAAAAAAGCGTCGATATCGACCTTAACGACTGATGGGAGGAGTGAGATGCGCGCACGTGACGGTGTATTGCGGCAGCGGCGGACCTATGTCGGATTGGTCGCCGGGGTCGCCACGGCCATCGGCATGACGGCGGCCGCCTGGGCGGCCGACCTGACGCTTGCCGTGCCAGTCGGTTCGGAGGGAGACGGCCTTCGGGCCGCCGCCGCCGACTACGAGAAGCTGAAGAATATCAAAGTCGAAATCGTTCAGGCGCCCTATGCGAACCTGTTCGAGAAGGCCGCCAACGCCGGTGCGCAAAAGACGGGTGATTTCGACATCGTCCTGATGGACGACCCTTGGCTGCCGTTCTTCGCCGAGAACGGCTATCTCGAGCCGCTCGGCTCCTATTTCAAGGCGATGGGGACCGACGGGCCCGACAGCGACTTCCTGGCGAAGTCGCTGGCACTCTGCCGCAACCCCTACAACACCGGCCCCTACGTCTGTCTGCCCTATGTCGGCAACGCCCAGATGTTCTTCTACGATCCGGACCAGTTCGCCAAGCATGGGGTCACGGGCACGCCCAAGACCTGGGATGACGTGATCAAGGTCGCCGGAGAGATCACCAAGGAAGGCGGAGGCAACAACTTCGGTTACGTGATGCGCGCCGCCGAGGGCAATCCCGTGGTCGCCGACTTCATGCCGATCTTCTGGTCCTATGGCGGCCAGCTGTTCGACAAGGACCGCAAGCCGAACCTGCTGACACCGGAAGCCAAGCAGGCGATGGATGTGTTCCTGAAGCTGAAGGAAGTCTCGCCTCCGGGCGTCGAGAGCTTCAACGCGGACGAGGTCGGCACGTACATGGCCCAGGGCCAGGCCGCTTCCTCGATCAACTGGCCGAACTGGGTCGGCACGTTCGAGGATCCGAACCAGAGCAAGGTCGTGGGCAAGATCGCCTATTCGCCGATCCCGTCGGGCACGCATGCCGGCTCCTCGGAAATCGGACATTGGCTGATGGGCATCACCTCCGCCTCTAAGCACAAGCAGGCGGCGTTCGACTTCATGGTCTGGGCCACTTCGCCCGAGCAGATCAAGCAGTCTGCGCTGCGCGGCAATCCGCCGGTCCGGTTCTCGGTATTCACCGATCCGGAACTCACCTCGCAGAAGCAGTTCCGGCATTTCCCGATCCTGATGAACGCGATAAATTTCTCGACCCCGCGGCCGCGGCATCCGAAGTGGCCCGAGATCGAGAACGCCTTCGGCGCCGAACTCTCCAAGGCAGTGGCTGGTCAAGAGACCGCCGACCAGGCCTTGCAGAACGCGCAGAAGGCGATCGAAGCGATCGTCAGCCGCTAGCTCCAACACCACTCACCCCGGGATACCAACGTATCCCGGGGCCGGGTTGTCCGGGCCTCGATCGGAGGGCAGCGGATTGGCAACGTCGTCGGTGCGGGATGCGGCAAGCACGGCGCTCAGACTGGAAGTCTGGGTGGAGCGCAATCTGCGCTATCTGCTGCTTGCGCCCACCGTCATCATCCTGCTCGGCCTGACGGTCTTCCCGACGGTCTATATGTACATCGTGGCGTTTCAGAAGTTCGACCCGTCGAACCCCGCCGCCAGCCAGTGGATCGGCTTCGACAATTTCGCGCGGCTGCTGAGCGACGACAAGTTCCACAACGCGCTCTATCGCACGTTCGAGTTCACGTTCTTCGCGGTCTCGATCGAGTTCGCGCTCGGCCTCGGCTTCGCGCTGCTGGTGGACAAGCACATCCGCAATCTCAACTTCATCAAGACCGTCCTGCTGATCCCGATGATGTTGCCCCCGATCTGCGTCGCGATCGTCTGGAAGCTGATGTATGCCCCGCAGTTCGGCGTCATCAACGACATCTTCAAGCGCGTCGGCCTGCATCCGCTGCAGTGGGCCTCGGGCTATGATACGGCGATGCTGTCGGTGATCATCGCCGACGTCTGGGAATGGACGCCGTTCGTGTTCCTCATGTGCCTGGCCGGCCTGGCCAGCATGCCGACCGAGCCGTTCGAGGCGGCGGACCTCGACGGCGCCAGTTCCTGGCAGAAATTCCGGGACCTGACCTGGCCATTCCTGCGGCCGATCGTCAGCATCACGTTGCTGCTCCGGATCATGGACGCGTTTCGCCTGTTCGACCAAGTCTACGTGTTGACCCTGGGCGGCCCCGCGGCCGCCACCGAGACGCTCAGCTACTATATCTACAAGGTCGCGTTTCGGTTCTTCGACATCGGCTACGCGGCGGCGATCTCCATTTTCATGCTGATCGTCACCTTGATGTTCTCCACCTGGCTGCTGAAACGCATGCAGATTGCGGATTGAGAGGGGATCGGTGGCAGGCACGACGACGGAAAGCCAAGAATCGGGGCTCAAGCCGCAGCATCAGCGCTGGCTGGCGGCGATCGCGCTGGTCTTTGCGGTCGCCTATACCTTGTTCCCGGTCCTCTGGCTGCTGAACAATTCGTTCAAGACCCGGCTCGACATGTTCTCGTCGCCGCCGATCTACATCAACGGCAACCCGACGCTGTTCAACTACATTCAGGCGTTCGTCGAGCGCCCGTTCCTGCAGTACATGCTGAACAGCGCGATCGTGGCGATCTGCACCACGCTCCTGTCGCTGACGGCCGGTACGCTCGCCGGTTACGCGCTGGCGCGCTACGACTATGGGCGCGCCAAGAAGCACATCTCGATGTGGATCCTCTCGACCCGCATGATGCCGCCGATCGTCAGCATCATTCCACTCTACATCATGTTCTCCTATTTCAGTCTGCTGGATACCAAGACCGCGCTGGTGGTCGCCTATTCGGGCTTCAACCTCCCGTTCGTGGTCTGGATGATGAAGAGCTATTTCGCCGAAATCCCGCGCGATCTCGAGGAATCCGCGCAGGTCGATGGCGACACCAATCTCGGCGCCCTGTTC
Organism: Candidatus Cybelea sp.; assembly: GCA_035542015.1. Classification (GTDB taxonomy): domain Bacteria; phylum Pseudomonadota; class Alphaproteobacteria; order Dongiales; family Dongiaceae; genus Dongia. The sequence continues at coordinate 21,831 of DATKMF010000092.1, read as the reverse complement.
CGCGTGATTCTGCCCCTTGCGGCGCCGGGTCTGGCCGCGACCTCGATCTTCTGCCTGATCCTCTCCTGGAACGAGTTCCTGCTGGCGCTGATCGTCACCAACACCGATCGCGCCAACACGCTGCCCATCGGCATCGCCGGCCGCATCACGCAGTACAAGGTCGAATGGGGCGAGATCAGCGCCTCCGGCTTCGCCGCCTGCGTGCCGATCGTCCTGTTCGCCTTTGTGGTACAGCGGCATCTGGTGCGCGGCCTGTCGTTCGGGGCGGTGAAGGGGTAGGGGAATGGCCAGCGTCACGCTGCGGAAACTCTGGAAGAAATACGGCAACTTCGTCGCCGTCAGCGATCTCAGCCTGGAGATCGCCGAGAAGGAGTTTCTGGTCCTGCTGGGACCTTCCGGCTGCGGCAAGACCACGACCATGCGCATGGTGGCCGGACTGGACTACGCGAGCTCCGGAGATATCTATATCGACGATCGCCGTGTCAACGACGTGCTTCCGAAATATCGCGACGTCGCGATGGTGTTCCAGTCCTATGCGCTCTATCCGCATATGACGGTCTATCAGAACATCGAGTATCCTCTGCGCGTGCGCCGGGTGCCGGACGAGGAACGCCGCACGGCGGTGATGCGGGCGGCCGGCATGGTCGCCATCGAGGAACTGATCGACCGCCTGCCCAAGCAGCTTTCCGGCGGCCAGCGGCAGCGCGTAGCCCTGGCCCGTGCGCTGGTGCGGCGGCCGAATCTGTTTCTGATGGACGAGCCGCTTTCTAACCTCGACGCCAAGCTCCGGGTCCACATGCGGGCGGAGCTGAAGCACCTGCATCACGAGTTGGGCATCACCACGATCTACGTCACCCACGACCAGATCGAGGCGCTGACCCTGGCTACCCGCGTGGCGGTGATGAACAAGGGGATACTGCAGCAGCTGGCGACGCCCCGCGAGATCTACAACGACCCGGCCAATCTGTTCGTTGCCGGCTTCATCGGCTCGCCCGGCATGAACTTCCTGAAGGGAGAGCTGACCGATGGCCGCTTCCAGGGGCCGGATGCGGACATTCCCGACCTGATCAAGGGTCGCCATCCCGATGTGGTCCTCGGCATCCGGCCGGAGGATCTCGCCGTGGTTGCCGACGGCGCCGGGCATCTGGGCGGCAAGGTGTTCTCGGTCGAGCTGACCGGTGAATCCGCCTTGCTCACCGCGACCGTTGGCGGTGAGCTCGTCACCGTGCGGGTGGACAAGGATTTCTGCGCGGATATCGATGCGCCGGTGCGATTGGCGGTCAATACGACGCGGTGCTTCCTGTTCGACGCGAGATCGGAGCAGCGCCTGCGTTGATGCGCCAGTGCCGGAACATCGGCGCCGCCCTACTGCTGGCCGCCGGCGTCTTCGTTTGGGGAAGCGACCCGAATCTGGCCGATGCGGGGCATCCCTGGCCGTTTCCTGAGAATCCCCTGATTGCAATTCCGGGCGGCGCCTTTGTGTTCGGCGCTGACGATGGCGAGGAGAACGAGAAGCCACGCCAGACGATCGAGATTCCGGGCTTCACCGTCAACCGTACCGAGATCACCAATGCGGAATACCGGCGCTTCGTCGTGGAGGGCCAGGGCCGCGCCAGCAACTTCGACCGGCATCCCGAACTCGGCAAGGACGATCGGCCCGTGGTCGGCGTGTCCTGGGACGATGCCGATGCATTCTGCCGGTTCTACGGGCTGAAGCTCCCAACCGAGCAGCAGTTCGAGCGGGCGGCGCGGGGCGCCACCGGACGGAAGTACGCCTGGGGCGACGCGCCGGCGACGCCCGACCGCGTCAGCCGGGGATCGGAAACGTGTTGTGGCCCCGACGCCGCCGACGGATTCCCGGCCACCGCGCCGGTCGGCAGTTTTCCAAAGGGAAACACGCCGGAAGGCGTTGCCGATCTCACGGGCAATGTCTGGGAATGGATGGACGGCTGGTACAATCCCTATGGCACGCCGCCGGCGGCCGAGGACAAGACCTATCGGGTCCTGCGCGGCGGCGCCTGGAACAGCGACGATTGGAAGCTGCGCACGACCTATCGCCTGGCCTATCGTGGGGACTTCCGTTACGCCGCGAATGGGGGGTTCCGATGCGTCGGCCCGTGACTCTGCCGGTGCTCGCCACCGCCGCTCTCGCCTGTGGGTTCCTCACGCAGCCCAGCGCAATTGCCGACCCGAAGCCGGCGGCAGGGTACCGGCTGGAGTCGATCGCCATCGGTCTCGCGGCTCCGTCCGGCGTCGAGGCTGAGGGTGAGGCACTGCTGCTTACGGATTTGAAGAGCGGCCGGATCGTGCGGCGTCTCGTGGACGGCACCGTGGTCGATCTGGCGCCGCCGCTCTCGACCGGAATCGACGTGATGGGGCAACCGACCGGCCCTTACAAGGTCCGCCTCCAGAATGGGCGCGTGTTTGTCACACAGGGTTGGCCCGACGCCAATCGCGCGGAGCAGAAGACCGACCACGCCTTGCTGGAGCTGGCGGCGGAACCCGGCGAGAAGCCGAGCATCGTCTCCAACGCCTTCTGGAACCCGTTCGATTTCACTTGGGACGGCAAGGCCTGGCTGGTGATCGATTCCGGGCACAACGCGCTCATGCGGCTCGGCAAGGACGGTAAGCCGGTCTCCCTGTTCGATTTCCCGCGCCTGAAGCACGACCCGTCCGACCTCAGTCAGCTCTCGCCGACCGAATTCAAGACCGGCGGCGAGGCCTATGAGGTCGACGCCGTGCCGACTGGGCTCGCCCTCAAGGACGGCCGTGCCTATGTGGCGCTGTTCGGGGGCTTTCCCTTCATCGCCAAGGGCGGCGCCGTCGTCTCGCTGGCGCTGGATGGGTCCGAGAAGATGGCGCGGCGCGAGGTCATCGGTCTCGATGCGCCGGTCGAGGCGAAGTTCGCGGCGGACGGGCGCCTGCTGGTGCTGGAAATGGGCGCCTTCGATATGAACGCCCAGAACTTCAAGGCGGGGGACGGCCGCCTGACGGCAATCGACCTGAAGACCGGCGATCGCAAGACCCTGATCTCCGGCCTCGACCGGCCAAGCGCGCTCGCCGTGACGCCGGACGGATCGGTGGTCGTGACCGCACTCTCCGGCGGAATCTACCGGCTCAGCAAGTCGCCCTAAGCGGCGAGCAGCGATTTCAGCTTGATCTCGGGGTTCGCGAGCGCCGCCGCGTCGGGCACGGCGCGCTTGGCGATCAGCATCTCGGCGAGACGGATGTCCTTGGCCACCACGTTGCCGCGGCCGATGCCGCTGGCGGCGACCAGCCGGCCTTCGGCGTCGAGATGGAAGAGCACGAAGGCGCCATCGCCGAGCGCGCGGCGCACGGTGGCGACGCCGGCGTCGGTCAAGCCCGCGATCTGCAGCACCAGGTCGTATTGATCGGTCCAGAACCAGGGCACCGCAGAAATAGCCTCGCCGGCGCCCAGCATGTTGCGCGCCGCGAGGTTCCCCTGATCCTGGGCGTTGCGCCAGGATTCGAGGCGCACCCGGCGCCCGCCATAGATCGCGAGCGGGAAGGAGCAGCAATCGCCGGCGGCGAGGATGTCGGGGTCGGAGGTCTGCAGGCGCTCATCGCCGGCGATGCCGTTGTCGATGGCGAGGCCAGCCGCCTCGGCGAGGTTGGTCACCGGCACGGCGCCGATGCCGATGATGAGCAGGTCGGCGACGACTTTTTCGCCGGCGGTCAAGGTCACCTCGACCGCGGAACCGGTATCGCGGATCGTCGCGACGCCGGAGCCGCATCGCAGATCGACCTCTTCGGCCTGATGCCGCGCCGCGATCACGGCGGCATGATCCTCCGGCACGGCGCGGCTGAGGATGCGCGGCAAGGCCTCGATCACGGTGACGGCGGCGCCGCGCTTGCGGGCGCTCGCCGCGAGCTCGAGGCCGATGAAGCCGCCGCCGATGATGGCGATCTTCGCACCGGGATGGAGGGCGGCGCGGATGTGGAGCGCATCGTCGTAAGTGCGCAGCACCGCGACCCGCGGCCCGTCTGCACCCGGCATGCGCAGGCGACGCGCGACGGCGCCGGTCGCCAGCAGCAGCTTGTCGTAGGGCAGCGTGCTTCCGTCGGCGCGCGCAACGTGCTTCGTGGCGCGGTCGATCGCGACGACCGCCACGCCGGTGCGGCAGGTGACCTGCTTGGCCCGCAGCGTCTCCATGCTGGCGATGGTCTTCGGCGGCAGCTCGGTCTCGGCGACCATCGCCTGTTTGGAGAGCGGCGGGCGCTCGTAGGGGAGATGCGGCTCGTCGCCGATCAGGGTGACCGGGCCGGCATAGCCTTGCTCGCGCAGGGCGACGGAAGCGCGGGCGCCGCATTCTCCGGCGCCGACGATGACCATCCCCCGATCCGTCATCGCGAAACTATCCGAGATTGACGAGGACGCGGCCGTTCTCGACCTTGATGGGATAGGTCTTCAGGTTGACGCAGACCGGGGCGCCCTTGGCCTCGCCGGTCTTGTAGTTGAAGCGGCCGTTATGCATCGGGCATTCGATGATGTCGCCCATGACGAGGCCATCGGCGAGCTCGACCTGCTCATGGGTGCAGAGCCCGTCGGTGGCATAATACTGGTTCTCCGGGCTGCGATAGATCGCGTAGGCGTTGCCGCCGTGATCGAACTGGATCACGTCCTCCGCATCGACCGCGTCGGCGGCGCAGGCATCGACCCATTTCTCGGCCATCGTGCTCGTCTCCGGATATAAGGCGGCTATTCGGCCGGCACCGCGAGGCCCGCGGCGGGCGTCGCCGCATAGGGCTTGGCGCTCGAGGGCAGGGGCCGGCGGATGGTGAAGGCGGGATCGCGCTGCTGCCTGATCAGGGCCGGGATGATCTCCTTCACATAGGCCTCGATCGTGCTGGCACAGGGGACCGGCGTGTCGGCCTTCATGATCTCGTGCAGCTTGGGGAGCGCGTGATAGGGCACCATGGGGAACATGTGGTGCTCGACGTGGTAGTTCATGTTCCAATAGACGAAGCGGAACACGGGATTCATATAGACCGTGCGCGCGCAGAGCCGGTGGTCGAGCACGTCCTCGGCCATGCCGGCATGCTGGGTGAGGCCGAAGACGACCGACAGCCAGGTGCCGTACATGAACGGCAGCACGCCGACATACATCAGCGGCAGCCAGGAGCGGAGGGCCAGCGCGGCGGCGATGACCGCGACGTGAATGACCAGCCAGATCCGCGCCGTGCGCGTGACCTTGGGCCATTCCGATTCCGGCACGAAGGTCTTCTCGTCCTCGAGCATGCGGCCGGTCGCGTGGATCGCGGCCTTCTTCAGCGCGATGAAAGCGGTCGGCCAGCCGAAGAAGTAGAGCAGGATCTTGAAGATCGCCGGCGGGCGCATGGCGACGATCTCGGGATCGCGGCCGACGATGATCGTGTCGGTGTGATGCCGCGTATGGCTCCAGCGCCAGATCTCCGGCTCGCGCATGATCATGAAGCAGGCGATCTGGTAGACGAGGTTGTTGAGCCAGAGGCTCTTGAAGGCGGTGCCGTGGCCGCATTCATGCCAGCGGCTGTCGCTCGATGAGCCGTAGAGCACGCCATAGCCGATGAAGAAGGGTATGCAGGCCCAGCTGCCCCAGAAGTACCAGCCGCCGGCGGCGAAGATGACGAAAGCCCCGAGCCAGATGAGGGTGTCGCGGATGGCGGGCCCGTCGCGCCGCTGGATCAGCTCCTTCATCTGCACGCGCGGGATGTCGCAGCGGTACCACTGGGCGTTGGCAAGGCCCTTCGACACCGCGGCGGCGTTCTCGGGCCCGAGCAGGCTGTAATCGCGTTTCATGACCATGGCCGTCACCTCCCTCCGGAGGCCTCCCCCACGATCTTAGCGTGGGGCCGGATATGCCTCAATGCACCACGTCGCGGATGATGACCCGTTGCAGCAGCTCGACCGAGCGGCGCATGCCTTCCATGGGCGACATGGTGGCGTCCTCGTGCTCGATCGAGAGCACGTCGTCGTAGCCGACCTGGGCCAGGAGCGTGATGAAATCCCGCCACCAGCTTTCGTTATGACCATAGCCCAGGGTCACGTAGTTCCAGGATCGATCGGCCACCTGTGCGTTCGGCTTGGTCTCCAGCAGCGTGTTGGGATCCGAGTTCTGCCGGTCGATCCTTGTATCCTTGGCATGGACGTAGAAGATCGCCTCGCCGAGGCGGCGGACGCCGGTCAGCGGCTCGCCGCCCATCCACATCATGTGGCTGGGATCGTAGTTGGCGCCGACATTGTCGCCGGCGGCGTCGCGGAGGCGGGCCATGGTCTCGGTGTTGTAGACCAGCTGGCTGCCGTGGATCTCGACGCAGATCTTGTCGATGCCGTTGTCCTTGCCGAACTTGGCAAGCTTCTTCCAATAGGGGATCGCCACCTTGTCCCATTGCCAGTGCAGCGCCTTGGTGGCTTCCGGCGGCCAGGCGGTGATGATCCAGTTGGGGTTGGCGTCGCCGGGGCCGCCGGGCAGGCCGGACATCATCACCACCCGATGGATTCCCATCAGCTTGGCGAGCTTGAAGGTCTTGCGCACCACCGCGTCATGCTTCTTGCCGTAGTCGCCGGGAGCGAGCTGGTTGCCCGAGCAATTCAAGGCCGCGATCTCCAGCCCGTGGTCCTTCACCTTGGCCTTGAACGCCGCGCGCGCCTTCTCGCTCTCCAGCATCTGGTCGAGCTTGATATGCGGCGCGCCGGACCAGTTGCCGCAGGCGAATTCCAGGGTCTCGAGCCCAAGCTCGGCGCTGGCCTTCAGCATCGCATCGAAGCCGAGATTGCCGAGGCTGTCGGTGATCATGCCGATCTTCATTTTGGTATCCTTCGATCCTTTCTCTGCATGAAATCGCCTCAGACCTTCACCGGTTGCCCAATCTTCAACGACTGCACCGCGGCCTCGGCCAAGGCGAGCGCGTGGCGGCCGTCTTCGATGCTGGTCGCGGGTTTCGCCTTGCCGAGCACGCAGTCGATGAAATGCTGCAGCTCGCTGCGATAGGCGTCGGCATAGCGCTCCAGGAAGAAGTGCAACGGCTTGTCGGAGACCACGCCGGGCTCACCGGAGAAGGCGACCGTGGTCGGCGTCTCGTTGCCCGCCTGCAGCATGCCCTTGGAGCCGAAGGCCTCGATGCGCTGGTCGTAGCCGTAGACCGCGCGGCGGCTGTTGCCGATCTGGCCGATGCAGCCGCTCCTGGTCTTCAGGATCACCATGGCGGTGTCGATGTCGCCGGCCTTGCCGATCTCCGGATCGACCAGGTTGGAGGCCGTGGCATAGACCTCCGTCGGTTCCTCGCCGAGCAGCCAGCGCGCCATGTCGAAGTCGTGGATCATCATGTCCTTGAACAGGCCGCCCGACTGCTTGATATAGCCGATCGGCGGCGGGCCGGGATCGCGGCTGGTGATGATCAGCGTCTCCAGCTTGCCGATCTTGCCGCTGCGGATGCCCTCGTGGACCGCGGCGAAATTGGCGTCGAAGCGCCGGTTGAAGCCGATCATCATGGTGACGCCGGCCTTCTTCACCACGTCGAGGCAGCGGTTGACCCGCTCCAGCGAGAGATCGATCGGCTTCTCGCAGAAGATCGCCTTGCCGGCCTTGGCCGCGGTCTCGATCATTTCGGCATGGGTATCGGTCGGGCTGCAGATGGCGACGGCGTTGACCGCGGGATCCTGGATCGCCTTCACCGCGTCGGCGCCACTCTGGGCCCCCAGCTCCTGGGCGAGGCTGCCGGCGGCTTCCGTGTTGACGTCGGTCACCCAGCGCAGCCTGGCGCCGGGATGCTTGGCGATGTTGCGACCGTGGATCTGGCCGATGCGGCCGGCCCCGATCAGGGCGATTTCGAGCATGCGATGCGCCGGTGTATGGTTGGGGAAATGGGTGCCGGGGCACTTTGCAACATTTTTTCCAATTTTTCAAGAAACTCGAATTGGCATTTCATTCTCCGGCCGTCATAGTAACGGCCGTCGCGATTCCGTCATACTTTCCGGGAGCCGGCGGGGGAGGGAAACCATGACCGTGGCCAAGGCCAGAGCCAAGAGCGTGGCACCCGATGCGGCCGAGCATCTGGCAGCCTTGAGGGCGCGCATCGCCGAGCGCTATGACGGCCTCAGCAACCGGCTGCAGCAGATCGCCAAGTTCGTGCTCGACCACCCGAACGACATCGCGCTGGAGACGGTGGTGGTGATCGCCGAACGGGCCGGCGTGCCACCCTCGGCGCTGATCCGCTTCGCGCAGGCGCTGGGCTATACCGGCTTTCGCGAGATGCAGCGCGTCTTCCAGGCGCCGCTCGCCAGCCGGTCGCCCAGCTATGCCGAGCGGGTGCGCAGCCTCGCCCTCGACCGCTCGGAGCAGGAGCAGGACAGCCTGCATCATTTCCTGGCGCGGTTCTGCGCCGCGAGCGCCGTGGCCCTGGAGCACATCCAGGAGGTGCTGACGCCCGAGCAGCTCGGCCATGCGGTCGAGCTGCTGGTGAAGGCGAAGCAGGTCTATGTGGTGGCGCAGCGCCGTTCCTTCCCGGTCGCCGCCTATCTCGCCTATGCCCTGCCACATTCGGAGAAGCCGACGCATCTGCTGGACGGATTGGGCGGCATGCTGGACGAGCAGGTCCGCTCGATCCAGCCCGACGACGCCTTGATCGCCATCAGCTTCTCGCCCTATGCGCCGGAGACCGCCTCGATCGTCGAGCGCGCGGCTTCACGGCGCGCTTCGGTCATCGTGATCTCCGACAGCATGGTGAGCCCGATCTCGCGCTTCGCCTCGGTCTTCTTCGAGATCAAGGATGCGGAGGTGCAGGGCTTTCGTTCTTTGACGGCGTCGCTCTGCCTCGCGCAGACGCTGGCGGTAGGCTTGGCGATGCGTTCAGGAGCAAAGAGATGATCGGCGATCCGCTCGTGACTCATCCCGGCTGGCCGTCCTGGGGCGCGCTGATCGCCCGCATCGTGATCGCCGTCGTCTTCGCCATCGCCGCCTATTTCAAGTTCGCCGACATGGGTTCGACCGCTCTTTTCATCGGCGCGGCGGGATTCCCGATGGCGCTGGCACTCGCCTGGATCGCGGCGATCTTCGAGGTCCTGCTGGTGCTCGCCTTCCTGAGCGGCGTCGCATTCCGCCAGGCTGCGCTGCTGGCCCTGATCTACGTGCTCTTCCTCGCCTTCACCTTCCACGGCCCGTCGCATTGGAAGGACAACCAGATGGAGTTCGGCTTCTTCATCGATCACTTCACTTTCGCCGCGGGCCTGCTTTACATGCTGGCCTTCGGGCCGGGGCCGCTGATGCTGGGCCGGGCGAAAATCTAAGCCGCGGCCGACCCAGGGTTATTGACAAAACTCACACTATAGTATACGCTCCTGGCGGGCTTTAGGCATAAAGCGGGGCCAGTCCGGTCAGCAGAATATCGCTGGAAACGCGCACTGTTGCGCCGAGCGGGTGATCGCAGCCTTTTAGCACAACACGCGTCATGGCTCGATCCCGCAACTCGATAGGCGTTTGCGCGCCTGACCGCACGGGAATAGGCGACAACTTATACCGGACCTATACCGAATGCAGAAATCGCTTCACCCGGCCAATGCGGACTTTCGCGAGCGTCTTCAGACGGTTGAATCGCTTTGACAGACGCTGAATCCGGTGCAGGCCGCAAAAGCGCGGAGCCGGCGGAAGTCTTAGCTGACCTTCACCCAGGCGCGCTTCTCCGCACTCTCCAACACCGCGTCCATGATGCGCCCGACTTTGGCGCCGGCCTCCATGTCGGTGAGGACGGGTTTGCCGCCGGCGATGGCGTCCATCAGCTCGGCGATCTCGATCACCTTGAAGTCGTTGAAGCCCAATCCGTGGCCGGGGGCGGGGCAGAAGTTGCCGTAGGGCGGGTGGGTCGCGTTGGCGAGGATGGTGCGGAAGCCGCCGCGGTCCTTGGGCTCGCGGCCGTCGAACACTTCGAGCTCGTTGTAGCGTTCGGCGTCCCAGCGGATGGCGCCCTGGCTGCCGACCAGCTCGAAGGCGAGGCCCATCTTGGAGCCGCTGGCGATGCGGCTGGTGCTGAAGAGTCCGGTGACGCCGTTGGCGCATTCGAAGAGCGCGTCGGTCACGTCCTCGTTGCCGACGTCGCGCATCTCACCCGTCGCCGGGTCCTTGCGTTTCGGCGTGGCGAGGATGGTGCGGGCGCAGACGGCGGAGATCTCGCCGGCGAGGATGTTGGTGATGGCGATGCCATGCGCGCCGAGGTCGCCGAGCGCGCCGGCGCGGGAGCCGAGCTTTGGATCGTTGCGCCAGGTGAAGGGCGCTTCGGGATCCGCCATGTAGTCCTCGTTGTAGCTCCAGCGCATGTGGATGACCTTGCCGAGCGCGCCTTCGTCGATCAGCTTCCTGGAGAGACCGATCAGCGGATGCCGCGCGTAGCTGAAGCCGACCTGGGTCTTGATGCCCTTCTTCCGCGCGGCCGCGGCGATCTCGCTCGCCTCGTGCCCGCCGAGGCCCACCGGCTTCTCGCAATAGAGATGCTTGCCGGCGGCGATGGCGGCCAACGCGATCTCGCGGTGCAGATTGCTCGGCGCGCAGATATCGACCACGTCGACCCCGGGATCCGCGATCACGGCACGCCAGTCGTCGGTCGATCGCGCGAAGCCGAGCTCCTGCGCGGATTGCGCGGCGCGCGCGGCGGGCGTGTCGCACATCACCTTCATCACCGGCGTCACCGGGACATTGGCAAAGATCGCCGGCATGGCGCGATAGGCGAAGGCATGGGCGCGGCCGATGAATCCGGCACCGATGAGGCCGATGCCGATCTGTTTTCTGGTCATGGCTGGTCCGTCGAGGTGAGGAGAGAAACTCTGTTGCAGCGCGTGTGTGGCAAGGCCCTCACCCCAGCCCTCTCCCTACGGGAGAGGGGGTTCTTCGAAGGCTCGCGCCGCAGCGTCCCTTCTCCCGCAGGGAGAAGGACAGGATGAGGGTCTTGACGCAAGCTCCGGCCGCTCCGATCAGCTCTCGCCGGCGCGGGCCGCGACTTGCTTCTCATAGTTCGCGCGCGCTTTGCCGACCTCGCTGCGGGTCGAGACTTCCGGCACCGGGACTTCCCACCAGGCGCCGCCTTCCTGGGTGGTGATCATCGGGTCGGTGTCGATCACGATGACATGCGTCCGGTCGCTGGTCTTGGCGCGGTCGAGGGCGGATTCGAGCTCGGCCACGTTGGCGACCTTCTCGCCGATGGCGCCGAGCGAGGCGGCGTGGGCGGCGAAGTCGACCTTCACGTCCGTCTTGTGCCGGGCATCGACCAGGAGGTTGTTGAAGGGCCGGCCGCCGCAGGCCTGCTGCAGGCGGTTGATGCAGCCATAGCCGCGGTTGTCGAGCACGACGATGTCGAGCTTGGCGCCGAGCATCACCGAGGTCGCGATCTCGGAGTTCATCATGAGATAGCTGCCGTCCCCGACCAGCACGATGACACGCCGCTCGGGATGAGCGAGCTTGACGCCGACGCCGCCGGCGATCTCGTAGCCCATGCAGGAATAGCCGTATTCCAGGTGATAGCCCTTGGGATCGCGGGTCTTCCACAGCTTGTGCAGCTCGCCGGGGAGGCCGCCCGCGGCGCAGACCATGATGTCGCTCGGCGCCGATTTGCGGTTGGCGGCGCCGAGCACCTGCGCGTCCGAGGGGAGCGCGTTGCTCTGCTTCGGTGCCGCGGTCGCAGCGTCGACGGCGCCGCGCCAGCGCGCGATCTCCGCCGTGCCATGGGCCGCGCGCTCGGCCGGGACCTTCCAATCGCCGAGCGCCGCCGAGAGCAGGGGCAGCGTGACCCGCGCATCGCCGATCAGCGGCAGGGCGTTGTGCTTCCAGGCGTCGTAGGGCGCCACGTTGAGCTGGATGAGCTTCGGCCGCGCCTTGAACAGATTCCAGGAGCCGGTGGTGAAGTCTTGCAGCCTTGTGCCGATCGCCAGCACCAGATCGGCATCGGCCGCGAGGGTGTTGGCGGCGCTCGAACCGGTGACGCCGACCGAGCCGAGGTTGTGCGGATCGTCCCAGGTGAGCGCGCCCTTGCCGGCCTGGGTCTCGCCGGCCATGAGGCCGTGCTTGGTGAGGAACTGCTTCAGCTCGGCGACCGCCTCGCTGTAATGCACGCCGCCGCCGACGATCACCATCGGCCGCTTGGCGGCACGCAGCGCGGCAGCCGCATCGGCCACCTCGCGCGCGTCGGGCGCGGGACGGCGGCGGCGGTGATGGCGGGTCTCGAAGAACTCGGCCGGGAAGTCGTAGGCATGGGTCTGCACGTCCTGCGGCATGGCGAGCGTCACCGGACCGCAATCGGCGGGATCGGTGAGGGTGCGGATGGCCTGGGGCAGGCTCTGCAACAATTGCTCCGGCCGCATGATGCGGTCCCAGAAGCGCGAGACCGGGCGGAAGCAGTCGTTGACGCTGATCGAGGGATCGCCGAACACCTCGATCTGCTGCAACACCGGATCGGGCAGGCGGCTGGCGAAGATGTCGCCGGGGAGCAGCAGTACCGGGAGGCGATCGACATGGGCGACGGCCGCCGCCGTCACCATGTTGGTGGCGCCGGGGCCGATCGAGGTGGTGCAGGCCATCAGCTGGCGGCGGTTCTTCGCCTTGGCGAAGGCGATGGCCGCGAGCGCCATCGCCTGCTCGTTATGGGCGCGATAGGTCGGCAACGCGTCCTCGGCGGCGGCGAGGGCCTCGCCGAGGCCGGCGACATTGCCATGGCCGAAGATAGCAAAGGCGCCGGCGATGAGGGGCACGTCTTTTCCATCGATCTCGCTGCGCTGGGCGGCGAGATAGCGCACCACCGCCTGCGCCATGGTCAGTCTGATCCGCTTGCTCATGGGTTCCGTCCCGCTCTTCGCAGTGTCAACGCACCGCTGTTTCTACCACTGGATCGTCATCCCGCGACCCGCAGGCGAAGCCGACCGACGTCGGCGGTGTCGCGGGATCCACGCCTTTCTTCATTCGCCAAGGCGTGGACGCCGGGACCAAGTCCCGGCATGACGGAGTATAGGGCAACGACAGTCAAGGCGACGCGCATTGCATCACGCCGCCGCCGATTGGGGCGCCAGCCAGATTTCGATCAGGCGGCGGTAGTTGTCGGCGACGTTGGCGGCGAAGGCTTCGGCGTCGAGCTTGCCGAGCAGCCAGTCCCGCGCCGGCGCCATGAAGATCGAGCGGCCGATGGCGAAGCCTTTGCAGATCGGATGATGCCGCGCGATCTTGAAGGCGGCGGCGAGCTCGTCCTCCGGCGCCTCCAGGCCGAGCAGCACCACGCCGCGGCAATAGGGGTCGTGCGCGGCGATCTGCGCCGCAACGCCGCGCCAGCCCTCATCGCTCATCGACGGCAGCTTCCACCCGTCGGGCTTCAGGCCGTGGGCGTAGATCTCCGCGAGGCAGCGGGGCAGGGTGGTGTCGTCGCTCGGCATCGCTTTCGGCGGAATGACCTCGACCAGCAGGTCGTGGCCGGTGCCGATGCAGGCCTCTTGCAGCTGCGCGAGGGTGTCGAGCTGCTCGCGCTTCAAGTCGGCCTCGTCGTCCGGGTGATAGAAGACCAGGCATTTCGCGGTCTGCTCTGCCGGCCAGGCGCGCATCTCCTGGGCGATGTTCGGCCCGGCCTCGAAGCGCAGCGGCCGCGAGCCCGGCAGCTCGACCGGCCGCGCGATCCAGAGGCCCTTGCCGGTGACATGCTCCAGCACCGATTGGCCGAAGCGGCCGTCGACCAGCACGCCGGCGCGGCCGGGAAAATCCTTGGCGACCGAAACCACGGCCTTGGCGATGATCTCCTTCAGCTCGCCGATGCGCGACAGCGGCTGATCGACCTCCTTCACCAGCGCCTCGCATTGCGAGCGGTGGTCGAAGGCGAGGGCCATCACCTGGGGCCATTGTACCGCGCGGTTGGTGACGCGGTGGAGATGGTTGAGGCGCGCGTCGAGATCCGGGCGCGGCACGTCTTTGGCCCGGGTGAGATAGTCGTCGAGCTCGATCCTGCTCGGCATGGCCGGGGCGCAGCCATGGCGCGAGACCACCAGCGCACCGCAGGCATTGGCATAGGTGCAAGCCTGCTCGGTGCTCTCGCCGGCGATCCAGCCGCGCAGATATCCGGACATGAAGGCATCGCCGGCGCCGAGCAGGTTCAAGACCTCGACGGTGACGCCCTTGACGGTGATGCCGTCGTCCAGGCATTTGCCGATCGCGCCGGGGAAGACGCTGCAGCCCAGGGGCCCGCGCTTCACGACGATCTCGCCCTTGCTCTTCGAACGCAGCGTGCGGAGCGCCGTCATGATGTCGTCGGAGCCGCCGGCGATGCAATGCTCCTCCTCGGTGCCGACGATGAGGTCGCAATGCGGCACGATCTTCTGCAGATGCTCGGAGACGTTCTGCGAGGCGATGTAGCGGATCTCGCCCATGCCGCGGCTGGTCAGGCCCCAGAGCACCGGCCGGTAGTCGATGTCGAGGATCACCCTGGTGCCGGCCACTTTTGCGAACTGGATGGCGCGGTGGCTGATCTTGTTGATGCTCTCGGTCGAGAAATGCGTGCCGGTGACCAGCAGCGCCTTCGCCGAGGCGACGAAGCCCTGGTCGAAGTCCTTGTCCTCGATCGCCATGTCGGCGCAGTTCTCGCGGTAGAAGATCAGGGGGAAGGTGTGGCGGTCCTTGATGCCGAGCAGGACGAGGCCGGTGAGGCGGCTGGGATCGGTCGCGACATGGGAGACGTTGACGCCCTCCCTTGCCAAGGTCTCGCGCACGAAGCGGCCCATATGGTCGTCGCCGACCCGGGTCAGCATGGCGGATTTCAGGCCCTGGCGCGCGGTGCCGACCGCGATGTTGGCGGCACAGCCGCCGATATATTTGGAGAAACTCGAGACGTCCTCCAAACGCGCGCCGAGCTGCTCCGCATAGAGATCGACGGCGGCGCGCCCCAGGCAGATGAGATCGAGCGGCTTATCCGCCATGCCCTACTTCCCGTCCTTGAGCTCTTTCGGGAACCAGAAGGGTGCGTTCTTCTCCATCACCCATTTATGCTCGTCGGTGAAGTCGGGCACGCCATAGGGCTTGCTCGGGAGATGCCGGATCACCCAGGCGTAATACATGCCGTAGCCGGGGGCGGCGGTCTGCGCATGGTCGTTGCCGTCGAAGATCTTCACCGTGTCGTATTGCTTGACGCGGAAGACCTGCGGCCCATTCTCGGCGAGACCGTAGCCCTGCGGCTCGGTGAAGCGATAGTGATAGATCTCCGGCTGTGGATGATGGTGCGGCGGATAGCTGGACCAGCGGCCGGGCATGGTGATGACCTCGCCCAGCACCAGCTCCGCATTGGGATCGGAGTTGCTGCGGTCGAAGATGGTGCGCACGAACCGGAGGCAGGCATCGCCGACCTGGCCCTTGCCGCGGTGCTCGTTGGCCACCTTGTCGTAGAACTTGGGCTCGAACGTCTTGGTGTTCGCCGTGCGATAGACCGTGAACTCGGTCTCCGCCTCGGCGCGCAGGCGCAACGTGGTGCCGCTCGGCACATGGACGCATTTCGGGCTCTCGTCGAAGATCGAGCCACGAGTCCATTCCTTGGTCACGTTGCCGACCGAGATCGATGCGCTGCCGGTCATCAGCAGCCAAGCGGTCTCGCCCTGGGCGATCTGCTCGGCGGTCTCGCCGGCCTTCAGGCGATAGACACCGAAGGCGATGCCGGTATTGTCCTCGGGGTCATCGACCTTGGTGACCCAGGTCATGCCCAGAGGGAAGCCTTTGCGATTGTTGGCAAGATGCAGGGTCATGAGCGATCCTTACGGGCCATGCGAGGCCGCCGGTGAGCGTGTTTTCCAAACTTCACGATAATGGAAAAATATTTCTATATCAACCGCCATCGCATGTGCTAAAGGACCTGCGCAGCGCCGGTTGGAGCGCTCCAATCTTTTGTCGGAACGGTTTCCAGGAGGGAAGGTCATGAGCGTCAGAATCGGTATCAACCCCATCACCTGGACCAATGATGACATGCCCGAGCTGGGCGGCGACACGCCGGTCGATACCTGCCTCTCCGAGGCGAAGCAGGCGGGGTATTCGGGGATCGAGATGGGCGGCAAGTTCCCGAAGGAGGCGAATGCGATGAAGGCGCTGATGGCGAAGCACCATCTGGCGCTGATCTCGGGCTGGTATTCCGGCCACGCGCACAACAACGACGTGAGGCAGGAGTTCGGCGAGGCGCTGCCGCATCTCGAGCTGCTGAAGGCGAACGGCTGCCAGTACGTGGTCTATGCCGATACCAGCGGCGGCGCCCATAGCGGCATCGATACGCCGATCTCGAACCGGCCGAAGCTGCCCGAGGGCGAATGGAAGGAATACGGCCGCAAGCTGACCGAGCTCGCCGAGAAGATGGCGGATTTCGGCGTGCGCATGGCCTTCCACCACCACATGGGGACGGTGGTCGAGAGCGATGCCGAAGTGGACAAGCTGATGGCCAACACCGGCCAGGCGGTGGGGCTCCTGTTCGACAGCGGCCACTCCGCCTTCTCCGGCGGCGATCCGGTCGCGCTCTGCAAGCGGCACGTGAAGCGCATCGTGCACGTGCATTGCAAGGATTCGCGCAAGCCCATCCTCGACAAGGCGCGCAAGAGCGACGAGAGTTTCCTGCGCGCCGTGCTCGACGGCATCTTCACCGTGCCGGGCGACGGTCAGGTCGATTTCCAGACCATCCTCAACACGCTGCAGGGCGCCGGCTATGCCGGCTGGCTGGTGGTCGAGGCCGAGCAGGATCCCGCCAAGGCGCATCCGCTGACCTACGCCAAGATGGGCTACGAGAACCTGCAGCGCATGGCGAGCAAGGCCGGATTCCAGATCGCGGCCTGACCGATCACTCCTGCGGCTTCGACTGCCGATAGTCGTCGATGCGGCGCGACTTTCGCCGCAGCCATTGCGGCCGCCGCCGGTGGCGCCGGTCGCCGCCGCCGGAGCTGCGCGGCGGCTTGTCAGACGGCATGGCGGATCATCACCTCATCGCCGTCACTCGCGCGCGACGGACCGACCTGCCGGCTTGCCAGGCGGACGACGGTCCGGGCGACGGAAGCAGGGTCGGCGAGCCCGTTCTCCGGGAGCGAGGCATTCGGTTCCTCGAGCGCGGTTTCGCTCCGGCCGCGGAACATGGTCGTGACCGCGCCGGGTAGCGCGACGAAAGCGGTGACCCCCGCTTCGGCGTAATTCCGGGCGACCTTGCGGGTCAGCGCCCGGACACCGCTGACGGTGGCGCTTGCCGCCAGGTTGATGATGATGCCGCCGCGAGGCCTGGAGCGGAAGTGGGAAGCCGCGGCGATGGAGAAGCCGCGGAGCGAAAGCGGCACGAACCCGCTCGTGACGTCCTCGCCGGCGCGGCCCAAGAGCGAAGCGTGGGCGGGCTCGCGCGCCAAGGCGATGCCGCCGCAGTTGACCAGGACGTCGATCCGGCCACGCCAGGCACGGGCTCTTGCGAAGATGCTGGCCGGAACCGGCTCACCTCCGGAGGGGCCGGCAACCGCCCGGCAGAGGTCCGGCCCGATTGCCCGCTGCAGGACCGAGCCGGCGCCGTCGATCGTGTCGTCATGGACCGCGGCGAGGCCGCCCGACCGGGCCACCGCGCGGACGATCGCCACCGCCAGCCGGCCGAAGCCGCCGGTCACCAGGACCACTCTTCCTTTGAGGTCGATCCGTTCCGGATCTCGCCAATCTGTCGCGCCGACCACCGGGTTCCCCTCCCTGCCTTGCAAACGCCGGAACTTGTGATTTGTTACTTGTGATCACAATCTTTGACAAGCTACAATGCGGCGGCAGCGAGTGACCGGCGTCACAGGCGACCATTTTCGAGGCCGGATCCCGGCCAGCGATTTTCCTGGTGCGGCCGCGATCGAGGGCGGTATGGATTGCGAAAGGCTGTGCGCAGAGTGACTGGACAGGAATGACCTCGCGGGCGACGGGGAACGGGGAGAGCTTCGGACTGGAGCGGCTGGAGCGCGAGACGCTGCAGGAGCGGGCCTATGCCGAGGTGAAGAAGGCGATGATGGGCGGCGACATCGCGGCGGGCGAGCCCATCACGATTAGGGCGCTCGCCCGGGCTCTCGGCACCAGCGTCATGCCGGTGCGCGAGGCGTTGCGCCGGCTGGTCGCGGAACGCGCCCTCGAATTGCTGCCCAACCGATCGGTCATCCTGCCGGTGATGACGCCGGAGCGGTTTGAGGAGATCTCCCGCATCCGGATCGCGCTCGAAGGCATGATGGCGGAGAGCGCGGCCAAGTACATCAAGGAGGACGAGCTCCGCCGCATGGCCAAGGTGAACGAGGATCTGGTCGCCAAGCTGCGGCAGAAGAACAAGCGCTACCTCGCGCTCAATCAGGAGTTCCATTTCCAGCTCTACCACGCCGCACGGATGCCCCAGGCGATGTCGATCGTGGAGACGCTCTGGCTGCAGATCGGACCGTTCCTGCGCGACGCCAATTCGGAGGCCGACCTCGACGACCCCGATTTTCTCGATCATCACGAGGCCATGCTGCAGGCGCTGGCCAAGCGCGACGGCAAGCGCGCCCGGGCCGCGATCGAGGCCGATATCAGCGAGGCGGCGGCCGTCATTGCCGGCGTGCTCCGCGAGCGGGCGAGCGAGGCAGCGCGATAGCTTCCAGCGAAGCTTTCCGATCGCGGCGGGCGGGATGGCCGTTCCGCTAGATCGAGCGCAGCATGCCGCCGTCGACCGCGATCGCCTCGCCGTTGATATAGCCCGCCTGTTCCGAGGCCAGGAAGGCCGCGACCGCGCCGAAATCCTCCGGCTTGCCGATGCGCCGCGCCGGAATGGTGCGGTCGATCTCCTCCTGGTCGAAGGGGAAATCCTTGAGGCGATCGGTCAGGGTCGAGCCCGGCATCAGGGCGTTGACGGTGATGCCATCCTTGCCGACCTCGCGGCTCAGGGCATTGAGCAGCCCGTGCAGGCCGGGGCGGATCGCGTTCGAGATCATCAGCCCGTCGAGCGGTTCGCGCGCCGTCACCGAGGTCACGGTCATGATGCGGCCCCAGTGGCGTTCGCGCATGCCGGGCAGGCAGAGACGGATCAGCTTCACCGTGCTCATGAACAGGCTCTCGAAGCCGGCGCGCCATTGCGCATCCGTGGTCGTGTCAAAGACCGTGGGCGGCGGGCCGCCGGTGTTGGAGACCAGGATGTCGATGCCGCCGAGCTTCTTCTCGACGTCCGCGACCAGGCGCTCGACGGCACCTTCGGCGGTGAGGTCGCAGGCGAAGCCCTCGACCTTCAGCGTCGCCGCGGTCTGCGCGACGGACTCCGCGTTGCGCGAGCAGATCGCGACCTGGACGCCTTCCGCGGCGAGAGCAGCCGCGATGGCGCGGCCGAGGCCCTTCGACGAGCCGGTGACGAGCGCGCGCTTGCCTTTGATGTGGAGATCCATGCTGATTCCCTAGAACGTCACCTCAACCTCCACCGCACCCACGCCGCCAAGCTCGTAGCGATAGCGACAGGGCTTGGTGGGGAACTGGGTGCGGATGAGGCTGCCGGTCATCACGACGTCGCCCTTGCGGAGCGGCCGGTCGGTGCCGGCGCGGAAGTTGGCGAGCCAGGTGAGTGGGATCATCGGATGGCCGAGTGCGTCGCGGCCGAAGCCGCGGCCGATCTCCGTGCCGTCGCACATGACGACCCCCTCGACCGCGGCGAGATCGCCCGGCGGCTCCTTCCAGACGCCGACCACGATGCCGGCGTTCCAGGAATTGTCGGCGATGAGCGAGAGCGCCTCGAGCTTCGAGTAATCTGCGTTGCGATCGTCCACCAGCTCGACCCCGGGCGCCACCATCGCACCGCTGGCCACTTCCTCCGGGGTGTACGGAATCGGGCGGAAGGGGAAGTCGCGGCTCATCTTCACCGCGATCTCGAATTCGAGCCCGAGATGGGCATGCGCCTTGGCATCGGCCACGAAGCCGGAGGGATGGATGCGGTTGGCGGCGACGTAGCCCGCCACCGGCGTGTCGATGCCGCACATCTCCTGCATATTCTTGGTGGTGAGGCCGATCTTGAAGCCGGCAGGCTGGGTGTTGCCCGCCGCCATCAGGCGGCGCGCAAAGGCCTCCTGCACGCGATAGGCTGCGCCGACATCCGAGATGCCGCGCTCCCTGGCGAAGGGGAGGAAGGGCTCGCGGATGCGATGCGCCTCCATCAGCATCAGCGCCGTCGCCTCGGTCCGCGCCTGCTCCACCGCCGGGTTCACCACCCGCATGCCATTCCGCCCCCAGTGCGATTACTCGTTGGGGAGATCATAGAGATTCGTATGCGAGACACAACGTCAGCGATCCTCCCGCGTATGAAACAGGTGGAGAATCCTGATCGTCTCCTCGACAATCTCGCACCGGATCTCATAGGGGCCGACCCGAAGTCGGCGCACTTCCCGATCCTCGTATCGTTGGACGCGTTAGCCAAAGTTGATTGGCGCAAAAGCCGGACGCGGCCTCATTCCCCGTAAGGCACCCACACGTTCTTGATCTGCGTGGCGTGGCGCAGGAACGGCTCGCCCTGGCCATCGGCGGGGTCGAGCCAGTCGCGGGTGGCGGCATCGCACCAGGTCGCCTTCAGGTTGCCGGCGGAGGCGCGCTCGACCGGCGCGACGCCGTCCGCGCTGCCGAAGTACCAGTGGCAGGCGACCTCGTCATGTTCGGCGAGGGTCTTCGCCAGCGTGTCGCGCTCGCCGGTGACGATGTTGACGACGCCGTCCGGCACGTCGCTCGTCTCCAGCACCTGATAGAAGTCGGTGGCGGTCAGCGGATGGAGCGGGGCGGGGGTCGCGATCACCCGGTTGCCCATGGCGATCGCCGGGATCACCAGCGAGATGAAGCCGAGCAGCGGCGCCTCGTCGGGACAGGAGATCGCCATGGTGCCCCAGGCCTCCGGCATCGCCAGCGTGACGTGCCGCGCCTTGGTGTAGTGGACGCGGCCGTCATACTTGTCGGCCCAGGCGGCGTAGTGGATGATGCGTGACACGGAGGCTTCCACTTCGGTGCGCGCCGCACGTGCAGTCGCGCCGGTCATCGCCTTCAGCCGCGCGGCGAACTCGTCGGCGCGCGCCGAGAGATTCTCGGCGAGGAAGTAGAGCACCTGGGCCCGGGCATGGCCGGAGAGCGAGATCCAGGCGGTCGCCTTCGAGGCGGCCTCGACCGCATTGCGGATGTCCTTGCGGTTGCCCAGGCCCGCCTGCCCGACCGACTTCCCCTTGGGATCGAGCACCGAGTACGAGTAGCCGGAATCCGGCCGCGTCTGCTTGCCGCCGATGAAGAGCTTCGCCGTGCGGTCGAGTGCCGGCTCGCCGTCGAAGGCCGAGGCCGTGGGTTCGGCGCTGAGCTTCGCCTTGGCCGGTTCCTTGGCGCTCTTCTTCTTCAGCGGCGCCAGGTATTCAACCATGCCCTCGCGACCGCCCTCGCGGCCGAAGCCGCTTTCGCGATAGCCGCCGAAGCCGGAGGCCGCGTCGAACATGTTGGTGCCGTTGATCCAGACGACGCCGGCCTTGATGCGCGCGGCGAGATCGAGGCAGCGATCGATGTTCTCCGACCAGACCGAGGCCGAGAGGCCGTAGGCCGAGTTGTTGGCGAGCGCGGCGGCCTCGTCCGGCGTGCGGAAGGTCATGCCGGCGAGGACCGGGCCGAAGATCTCGACCTGGGCGATGGTGGAGGCGGGCTCCACGTCAGTGAAGAGGGTCGGGGGAAAGAACCAGCCCTTTGCGGGCACGGGTGCGGAGGGCTGCCAGCAGGCGGCGCCTTCGCGGCGGCCTTGCTCGACCAGCCTGGTGATGCGCTCCAATTGCACCTTGGCGACGATGGCGCCGATGTCGATCGACTTGTCGAGCGGATCGCCGAC